>JANMKT010000092.1:0-18558 GCA_031372185.1 Novosphingobium sp. | reverse complement strand
CCCACCCCAACCCCTCCCCGACGGGGGGGGGCTTTCGGCGCGAGAGACGGGGGCTAGAGCTGCCCGCGCCCTCGCCTATCGCCTCGGCATGGAACAAGCGCTCGACCGCCTGCTGCTAACCGGCACCGACATCGCCCCGCTGATCGGCTGGACCATCCCCATTTTCCCCCTCAAAGGCGGCGAAATAGTCGCGCGAGGGGTCAAGGCCGGACCAGAGGTGGCGCGGATACTGAAGGCGGCAGAAGCGCGCTGGGTGGCGGAGGGTTTTCCGGGCGAGGAGCGGGTAGAGGAGTTCTTGACGGAGGAGTTGGCGAGGTCATAGGTGCTGACGCTGAAAATTGACTTGATTAAGCAGCGTTTGAATGAAGTGTAGTAATATTTTGAATTCAAAATGACATTTAGGGGCAAAGAATTGTTCGACACTTTCAAGCGAGTCGCCGAGCCGAGTGGCAGAAAAAAGCTCCAGTGCAATGATTGTCGCCGCTCGACCATTCATACACCAGAAGCGCAATGTGCAGGTAATTGGAGCTACGAGGACCCTTTTGGAGGGCACATCAACGGCGGAACTAATTTCTCACTTTACCGGTGCGGTGCTTGTGATTCCGTATGTTTCGAGAAATCCTCCTGGAATAGTGAATCTTACGATCATGATGAATCTGGAACAATGTACGCGCTGACTGAAGAAACTCAATACCCTCCCCCGTCATCAGCAAATTTCACGTTCAATACAGATTATACTCCACCAAATCTCAATGAGTTGATCGAAGAAATGTTATATGCTTTGGCGGGAGGAAAGCTTAACCTCGCTACCGTTGGTCTTCGATTGGTCATCGAATTCATCGTAAACGACACAAAATGCGCTGGGAGAAATCTTAAATCGAAGATCGAAGATCTCAAAGCAAAGAATCATATCGACAACACACAACATGACCTGCTTCAAAAAATCCGAGAGAAAGGAAATGATGGCGCCCACAAAGGGATTGCGATGAACACCCTTGAGATGGTTGCAGGCATGGGGATCGTCGATCTGCTTTTGGAAAAATTGTATAATGGACCGGGCCGCCACGCTGATGTGATCAAAAAAGCCAATCAGGCATTCCCGGCGACTCCTAAAACCGCCCATCCCTAGGGAACCCTGTCGGCGGCATCCGCCCGGCAGCGCCTCTTGCCACCTTCCACAGCGCCACATCCCTCTCGGTCCGCGTCCGGCCACTGTCGCCGCCCATCGCCCAACTTAACCCATCCTCCAGCTTCAGCGTCACCGCATCGGCCAGCCCGCCGTCGCGGTAGCGTTGCAGGGTTACGCCCTGGCCCTTGGCGAGGATCGGCATTTCCGAGAGCGCGAAGATCACCAGCTTGCGGTTATCACCGACCACGGCAATGTGATCGTGCTCGGGCAGCACTTCGCGGACCACGGCGAGCTTGACCCCCGGCTTGGTGGTCATCACACCCCGGCCTTTGCGGGTTTCGGCCAAAAGCTCATCCGCTTCCGCCGCAAACCCGCGCCCGACATTCGAGGCGAGCAGCAGCTGCGCCTTGGGCTTATAGACGATCAGCGCGATGATCGCCGCCTCGGCATCGATATCCAGCATCGTCCGGATCGGCTCGCCAAAGCCGCGCGCGCCGGGCAGCTTGTCGGCGCCCAGCGTGTAGAACCGGCCGTTATCGCAGGCGATCAGCAGCTTGTCGGTGGTCTGGGCGTGGAAAGCGAAGGCCGGGCCATCGCCTTCCTTGAACTTGGTCTCGCCGTCTAACGCCAAGTGCCCCTTCGCGCCCTTGATCCAGCCCTTGGCCGAAAGGATCACCGTCACCGGCTCCTTCTCGATCATCGCGTCCATGTTGAACTCGCGCGCCGGGGCCGCCTCGGCAATCGTGGTGCGGCGGCGGCCGAGCGCAGTATCCTCGGCATAATCCTTGCGCAGATTGGCAAGGTCACGCTTCAGCCGGGTGCGCTGGAGGGCCGGGCTTTCGAGCAGCTTGTGCAGCTTTTCCTGCTCCACCAGCAGCTCGGCGTGTTCTTTGCGCAGCTCCATTTCCTCCAGCCGCCGCAAGGACCGCAGCCGCATGTTGAGGATCGCTTCGGCCTGACGGTCGTTAAGTTCAAACTCGGCGATCATTACCGGCTTGGGCTCATCCTCGGTGCGGATGATCGCGATGATCCGATCGAGGTTGAGGAAGGCGATGATATAGCCTTCGAGCAGTTCCAGCCGTCCGGCGATCTTGTCCAGCCGGTGCTGGGTGCGCCGCAGCAGGATATCGATCTGGGCAATCACCCATTCCTGCAGCAGCAGTTTGAGCCCCATCACCCCCGGGGTGCGCCCGGCGTCGAGCACGTTGAGGTTAAGGCTGAACCGGCTTTCCACATCAGTCAGCCGGTAGAGCGATTCCTTGAGCAGTTCGGGATCGACATTGCGGTTGCGCGGCACAAACACCAGCCGGATCGCCTCGTCGCTTTCGTCGCGGATGTCCTCCAGAATCGGCAGTTTCTTGTCGGCAATCGCCTGCGCGATCTGCTCGATCAGCTTGCCCTTCTGGACCATGTAAGGAATTTCGCTGAGCACCAGCTGCCACATCCCATTGCCCAGCCGCTCGATCCCGGCCGCGCGGTCTTCCTCGGTCTTGGCCTCTACTGCTTGGAATCGCCCGCGCACCCGGAACGCGCCGCGCCCGGTTTCATAGGCATTTGAAATTGCCGCCGCACTATCGACGATGACGCCTCCGGTCGGCAAATCCGGGCCTTTGAAAACCCCCATCAGCGCACTGTGCTCGACGTGCGGATTGTCGATCAGCAGCAGCGTCGCGTCGATGATCTCGGCAACATTGTGGCTGGGGATTGAGGTCGCCATCCCAACCGCGATCCCGCTGGAGCCATTGGCGAGCAGATTGGGGAAGATCCCGGGGAAAATCTCCGGCTCTTCGTCTTCGCCATTATAGGTCGGGTGGTAGGTGACCGTGCCTTCATCAAGGCCGGACATCAGCTGGATCGCGGTTTTGGTCAGCCGCGCTTCGGTGTAGCGATAGGCGGCGGCATTATCGCCATCGATATTGCCGAAATTGCCCTGCCCTTCGACCAGCGGATAGCGCAGCGAGAAATCCTGGGCGAGGCGGACCATCGCATCATAGACCGATTGATCGCCGTGCGGGTGATACTTGCCGATCACATCGCCGACCACGCGGGCCGATTTCTTGAAGGCGTCGCCCGGGTTCAGCTTCAATTGCCGCATCGCCCACAACAGACGGCGGTGAACCGGCTTCAGCCCATCACGAAGGTCTGGCAGCGAGCGCGCGGTGATGGTGGACAATGCATAGACAAGATACCGCTCCGACAGCGCGCTATCGAACGGCGTATCGACGATGGCATCGAAGGGATCGGGTTCGGTGGTGGTCATGGAACTTTAGCAAACTTTCGTTCGTGTCGAGCGAAGTCGAGCAGCTCGACACGAACGGGAACTGAAGCTGGGGCGCTAGCAGTCAAAGACTCGTTCCGCCAAGCCCTAGCGCCGCTGCATATCGTGGCTTTCCCCCGGAATTCGAACCTCCAGCCCATCAAGTTCGGCTGAAACCACGATCTGGCAGGAAAGCCGGCTGGTCCGGGCAATCCCGGCGGCCAGATCGAGCATGTCGTCTTCGTCTTCCGAGGCCGGTGGAAGCCGTTCAAACCAGTCCTTCGCCACGATCACATGACAGGTTGAACAGGCCATCTGGCCCTCGCAAGTCCCCTCCAGCGGCATATCCGCCGCCTGCGCCACGTCGAGCAGCGATGCGCCCACTGCGGCGTCCGCATCGATACGGTCACCCTTGGCGGTAATGAAATGGACGCGAACCAAACTCATGCTCCTTGATCTATAGCCGCTGACTCGATCCGCTGGCAGGCCTCGATCACCTCATCCCTAGTCGTGTAGCGCCCGAAGCCCAAGCGTATCGAAGACTTGGCCTGCATGTCGCTGAGGCCGAGCGCACGCAGCACATGGCTGGGTCGGCCCGAGCCGCTGGCGCAGGCGGAACCTGCCGAGAAGGCAATATCGCCAAGCTCGCTCATCAGGCGCGCAACATCCAGAGGTCCATATTCTTCGGCTCGACGCAAGTTTAGATTGCCATGCCAGCGTGCCTCGGCACTCCCGTTGAGCGTCCAGTGGCAAAGAATGTCGCGGGCAATATCCCACAAAGCGGTGACGTTAGCCGCATCCTCAGTCATCCGGGCCTGCGCCAGCGCTGCCGCCGCGCCGAACCCGGCGCAGAGCGCAGGGCTGAGCGTACCTGAACGCAGCCCAGCCTCTTGCCCGCCGCCGTGTATCAAGGGGGCAAGTTCCACCCCGTCCCGCACCCACAGCGCGCCAATTCCCTTGGGACCGTAAAGCTTGTGCGCCGATAACGCGATCAGATCCGCGCCCTCGGGCGGGGCGAGCTTGCCCGCGCCCTGCACCGCGTCGCACAGGAACAGAGCGCCCGCTGCATGGGCGCGCGCAGCCAAACCCGCGACCGGCTGGATCGTGCCGATCTCATTATTAACCTGCATCACCGCGACCAGGCTGGTGCCCGGCGCGATCGGCACATCGGCATCGACCAACCCGGCGCGATCAACTGGCAATTCGTCCAAAACCGCACCGCTGGCCCGCGCAATATCGAGCACGGCGGCGTGTTCAATAGTCGAGGTCGCGATCCGCGCCGCCCTGCTGCCACAGATCGCAAGGTTGAGCGCCTCGGTCGCGCTGCCAGTGAAAATCACCCGTCCACCCAGCGGGAGCAGCGCGACGATCTGGTCGCGCGCCACTTCCACTGCCGCCGCCGCTGCGCGGCCCGGGCGGTGCGGGCTGTGGGGGTTGGCGAACCCGCCGCTTTCCGGCCCGCCCAGCCACTGCAACATCGCCTCGCGCGCTTCGGGGGCGAGCGGCGTGGTGCTCTGGTTGTCAAGGTAGATCATGCTGCGAGTTTCTGCCACGCGTCGAGGAAGCGGTCGATTTCCGGCGCAGTCGTTTCGCGGCCAATGCTGACCCGGATCACTTCGCCCGCGCCGGCCACACCCATCGCTTCTAGGACATGGCTGGTCCGCAGCGAGCCCGATGAGCACGCGCTACCCGCTGAAACCGCGATATTCTGCGCATCGAAGCGGATCAGCTGGGCGGCAGAGGATACGCCGGGCATCTGGTATGCGCCGATGGTCGCGATCCGCTCGCTGGCTGAGGCAACCACAATACCGCCGCATGTGCGAATGCCATCTTCCAGCCGCTGCCGACGCCGCATTGCCTCGGCCAGCCAGCCCGCGCCTTCCTCCAGCGCAGCCGCCATGGCGAGTGCGCCGGGGAGGTTTTCGGTCCCCCCGCGATAGCCGCGCTCTTGCCCGCCATCAGGGCGCAGCATTCCAAACTCGCGTACCAGCAGCGCACCGATCCCGACCGGCCCGCCAAACTTATGCGCGGAAATGGCAATCAGATCCGCATCGGGCAGCGCCAGCTTGCCCGCACCTTGTGCACAATCTGCCAGCAACAGCCCGCCTGCACTGCGAACTGCTGCTCCGATCAGATCAAGCGGCTGGATTACCCCGGTTTCATTGTTAACCTGCTGCATCGCGACCAGCCCGGCGAGCGCCGCCTGGGCCGGATCAACCAACCCGCGACTATCAACCGGCAACCGTTCAGCTGGCGCTGCATAGCGCAGCACCGCTTCGTGTTCGACCGCAGAAACGGCCGCCAGCGGCTGAACGCAGCGCGCGATCGCCAGAGTTAATGCCTCGCTCGCGCCCGAAGTGAAAATCACTTCCCCGCTCCAGCCCAGTGCGGTTTTAACCCGCGCCCGCGCGTCTTCCAGCGCGGCCCGCGCCGCTCTTCCAGCCTGGTGCGGGCTGGAAGGATTGGCCCAGATCGCCAAGCCATCAAGCAACGCCTCGCGCGCAGCTGGCAGCATCGGGGTGGTCGCAGCGTGATCGAGATAAAGCGAATCGGTGGTCATTGCTCGGAAATCTTGCTTTCGGGTCAGTCGTTTCTATATAGCCCTTGCATTCCTATCACAGCTCCATCCAGTCCGGACTTCTCTATTCTTTGGCAAGTCGTGGGCGGGGCCAGCCAGAACCAGGTCGTCTATCCTATGCCCGCAGTTATTTTTCCCGGTCCCGAAGGCCGTCTCGAAGGTCGTTTCCAGCCCGGTCCGCGGGCACGGGCACCGGTAGCGATGATCCTCCACCCGCATCCGCAGGGCGGCGGCACGATGAACGACCGGATCACCATGGCGATGTACCGCACTTTCGTGGCGCGCGGCTTTGCGACGCTGCGCTTCAATTTCCGCGGAGTTGGCCGAAGTCAGGGCAGTTTCGACAACGGGATCGGCGAGCTGTCCGATGCCGCTGCCGCGCTTGATTGGGTCCAGTCGATCCATCCTGAGGCGCAGACGACCTGGATCGCCGGCTTCAGCTTTGGCGCCTTGATCGGGATGCAACTGTTGATGCGCCGCCCGGAAATTCGCGGCTTCATCTCGGTCGCCCCGCCTGCCAATATGTATGATTTCAGCTTCCTTGCCCCCTGCCCTGCCTCGGGCATCATGGTTCAGGGCGCGGCAGATACAGTGGTGACGCCAAGCGCAGTGGGCAAGCTGGTTGAAAAACTGCGGACCCAGAAGCACATCACGATCCACCATGACGAGATCCCACGGGCCAACCATTTCTTCGAGCATGAGCTGGATGAAATGATGCGCTCGGTCGACAATTATCTCGACATGCGGCTCTCGCCGGATTGCCCGATCAAGTAAGGGATAGGTACCTAACCCTGGCCCCTACCCTTCAGGAGAGAGGCTATCTACTTCAGCTCCTGGCCTAGCGGCGCGTTGCCGCTGCTGTCGGGCAGGGTCCATATCCCAATATTCACGACCATGATCGCGGCCAGCAGCAGCAGCAGACCGATCTGCCGCCGCGATCCGCCACGCCGCCACAGTGCAGTTGCGCCCACCACCAGGACAATTGCGGCCAGCACCAGGATCGAAAGCACGGTATTCATAGTCTGCTCCCTTGGCGAATGCTGGTCGGCCCATCTATTCGGACCTGACCCAAAGCCGCAAGCCAATTGACACCTGTCATCGCGCCAGACAGTCATGGCGCCATGACATCGCTCTCCTTCAATCGCCGCCAGTTGCTGGCGACCCTTGCCGCCAGCGGCAGCGCGCTGGCGCTGCCCGGCTGCGCCCGCTCGCTTGCCAGTGCGCAGCTCCCGGCAACGCCGCAGGCGCTGCTCGATGCAATCGCCTGGCAACTGCTGGAGCTTGGCCCCGAAGGCGCGACCTCGCTGGGGCTCGACAAGGATGCCCATGCTGAGTTGCGTTCAAAGCTGGGGGACCGTTCTGCCGCAGGGCAAGCCAAACTTGCCGCAACCTTGCGCAAGGCGCTGAAGCAGGTGGGAGCCGTTTCACCGGTCGGGCTGGATGCCGCCACCCAAACCAGCCTGGCCGTGGTCATAAGCGCCTTTGGCACCGCGCTGGATGGTTTTGCGCTTCCTTACGGCGATGTCGCGATCGGCGGCTGGCGCAATACGCCCTATGTGGTAATCCAGAATGTAGGGGTCTATCTCGATACGCCGCGCTTCCTTGATGGCGATCACCCGGTGCGCGATGCCGCTGATGCGGAAGGCTATCTCGCTCGGCTGGGCGCGATGCCAGCGCAACTGGATGGCGAGCTGGAGCGGCTCAAATCGGCCGGCGCGATGGGTCTGATTGCCCCCTCCTTTCTGCTCGACAAGGCAATCCAGCAGATGGAGCGCACTCTGGCCGATGCGCGCAGCGACGGTGATCTGGTCCAGTCACTGGTTCGCCGCACTCGTGACATTCCTGGATCGTGGGCGCAGCGTGCCACCGCGCTGGCGAACGGGCCAGTTGCTGCTGCGCTCCAGCGCCAACTCGCCGAACTCACCGCTCAACGCGCCCGCGCCACCGGCGAGGCCGGCTTGTGGGCGCGGCCGCATGGCGAGGAGTGGTACGCCTGGGGCCTGCGCGCCAGCACTACCACCCGCCGCACGCCAGACGAGGTTCACGCCTTGGGCCATGCGCAGTTGGCCGAGCTGCATGGGCGGATGGATCCGATTTTGCGCGGTCTGGGTTACACCAGCGGCACGGTGGGCGCGCGCATGACCGCACTGGGCAAGGACCCGCGGTTCAAATTCAGCAACGACGACAAGGGCCGGGCTGCAATCATTGCCCTGATGCAATCAAAGATCGACTTCATCCGCACCCGCCTTCCGCAAGCCTTCAGCAATCCGGTGCGCGGCAATCTGGAGATCCGCCGCTTACCGCCCGCCGAAGAAGCGGGCGCGCCGAACGCTTATGGCGGCGCAGGTTCAATTGACGGCAGCATTCCGGGCAAGATCTGGCTTAACCTTGGCGATACCGATCGCCACAGCCGCTACAGCCTGCCCACACTGGCCTTCCATGAAGGCATTCCGGGGCATGTCTGGCAGGGTGAATATGCCAATCGCCTGCCGCTGATCCGCTCGATTCTGTCGTTTAATTCTTATTCCGAAGGCTGGGCGCTCTATGCCGAACAACTGGGCGACGAGCTGGGAGCATATGACGGCGATCCGGTCGGCCAGCTCGGCTACTTGCAGAGCCTGGCCTTCCGGGCCTGCAGGATGGTGGTCGATACCGGGCTTCACTCAAAACGCTGGAGCCGCGACAAGGCAATTGATTGGTTCGCGACCACTAATGGTTCGGGCCTTGCTGAAGTGACGCCCGAAGTGGATCGCTATTGCAGCTGGCCGGGGCAGGCCTGCGGATACAAGATCGGCCACAGCGAAATCCTCGCCCAGCGTCAGCGGGCCAGGACGGCGCTGGGTGCGAAGTATGATCTGCGTGGGTTCAATGATGCAGTCGTCGGCGGGGGCAATGTCCCGCTCGACGTGCTGGCGCAGAATGTTGGCCGGTATATCAAACAGGTGGGCGGTTCGTCGTCCCGGACTTGATCCGGGACGACGTTACCTCAGTTCTTGCCGAACAGCCCCTTGGCCATGCCGAGGACATCGTTGAGCGGATTGCCGTCACCATCACGGTCAAGCATTCCCAGCACACTGGAGGCCTGCGGATGGTCCTTCAGCATCTGGCTGAATGCTCCGAGCGAACCCTCGCCGCCAATCTGCTCAACGATCTGGTTGAGCATGCCGGTGTCCAGCCCGGTCTTGGCAGCGGCACCTTCGATCGTATCACCCGGTTCCTGATGTGACTGGCCCAGCGCGGCGATGGCCTTTTCGGCCATGGCGGGATCAATTCCCAGCTTGGCGGCAAGATTGCCCACATCAGCGTGCTGGCTGACCTGTCCGAGGATGCTGTCGAGAATTCCCATAATTGCGACTCCGTCTAATGCAGCGTTGTATCATGCACTTGGTTTGGGACCAGCGAAAGTCAAATCACGACTGGATCAGGCCGCCGTAGGAGCCGCCTGGCGGACGCCTTCATCGACGTGATCGGCAAATTGCGCGAAATTGTCGATGAATTGGCGGACCAGCGTTTGGGCTGTCCGATCATAGTCAGCCGCATCGGCCCAGGCTCCGCGCGGATCGAGCAGTGCGGCATCTACCCCCGCCACCGCGACCGGCACATCGAAACCGAAGTTCGGGTCCTTGCGGAACTCGGCGCCGTTAAGGCTGCCGTCGAGCGCGGCGTTGAGCAATGCGCGGGTGGCCTTGATCGGCATCCGGCTGATTCCCGGCATGGTCGCCTTGCCGCCGGTCCAGCCGGTGTTGACCAGCCAGCACCTGACCGCACCCTTGGCAATCCGCTCTTTCAGGAGGTTGCCATAGACCGAAGGGTGACGCGGCATGAACGGCGCGCCAAAGCAGGTGGAGAAGGTCGCCTCCGGCTCGGTCACGCCGATTTCGGTCCCGGCAACCCGCGCAGTATAGCCTGACAGGAAGTGATACATCGCCTGATCGGGGGTCAGCCGCGCGATCGGGGGCAGCACGCCATAGGCATCGGCGGTCAGCATGATGATATTCGCTGGAACCGGGCCGAGGTTGTCCAGGCTGGCGTTGGGAATGAAATCGATCGGATAGGAACCGCGGCTGTTTTCAGCGAGAGAATTGTCGTCGAAATCAAGCGTGCGGGTGTCGGGATCGATCACCACATTTTCCAGGATCGTCCCGAAACGCTTGGTCGTGGCGAAGATTTCCGGTTCAGCCTCGGCCGAAAGACGGATCATCTTGGCGTCGCAACCGCCTTCGAAGTTGAACACCGCGCTGTCCGACCAGCCATGCTCGTCATCGCCGATCAGCGTGCGGCTGGCATCGGCCGAAAGCGTGGTCTTGCCGGTGCCCGAAAGGCCAAAGAACACAGCGGTCTTGCCGTCGGCACCAATGTTGGCCGAACAATGCATCGGCATGACGCCTTTGGCCGGAAGCAGGTAGTTGAGAATGCCGAAGACGCTTTTCTTCATCTCGCCGGCATAGGCAGTGCCCCCAATCAGGATCAGCTTCTCGGTAAAATTGACCGCGACCACGGTTTCGCTGCGGCTGCCGTGACGGGCCGGATCGGCGCGGAAGCTGGGCAGATCGATGATGGTATATTCGGGCACAAAGCCTTCAAGCTCGGCCTCGCTGGGGCGGACCAGCAGCGTGCGAACGAACAGATTGTGCCACGCCAGCTCGTTAATCACGCGCACGGTGACCCGATGTTCGGGCTGCGAACCACCAAACAGATCCGCAACATAAAGCGTTTTCTTGGTGCCCAGCGCAGCGAGGAAATCAGCCTTGAGCGCAGCAAAATGCGCCGGTGTCATCGCGGCATTCGTCGCGCCCCACCACACCGTGTTTTCGGTTTCTGCATCCCGAACAATGAACTTGTCCTTGGCTGACCGACCGGTGTGCTTGCCGGTTTCGACCACCAGCGGGCCGTCTGCGGCGAGCATCCCCTCACCATTGCGCAAGGCATGCTCAACCAGAGGCGCAGTGCCAAGGTTGGCGTGGACTGTCGCCGGGGTGGCAATGCCCTGACGAGCGAGCGGATAGGAAAGGGAACCAGTCAAAGTCGTCTCCGTGTTCAAACAGGCAGCGCAACAACGCTTACCCCCGGTCTGCATACGAATGCAAAGATTTGAAAAAGGCGCATAGTCCAAGGGCAAGCTTGCGTCAAATTGCTCCGCCAGCAATGTAAAAAACAGTTTAATCAATCGTTTACAGAATGGGTTCGCTGCGTGATTGTCAGTTCGGGAACAAGCCGCTAACCCCTTGTTCCCACGTAACAGTTCAAGGATCAGCAGTTTCCATGGCCGATCCACCGACGCCCTCCCCGATCCCGCCCCAGACAATTGCGCTGGTCGATGATGATCGCAATATTCTGACCTCCGTCTCGATCGGTTTGCAGGCAGAGGGGTTCGCGACCCGGCTCTATACTGACGGTCCAACTGCGCTGAAGGCTTTGCTGGAAAATCCGCCAGATCTGGCGATCTTCGATATCAAGATGCCGCAGATGGACGGGCTGGAGCTGCTTGATCGGCTCCGCGCAAAGTCAGCCCTGCCCGTAATCTTCCTGACCTCCCGGGATGCGGAACTGGATGAGGCTCTGGGTCTGGCTATGGGGGCCGATGACTATATTACCAAGCCGTTCAGCCTGCGCCTGCTGGTGGCCAGGATTCGGGCCATTCTGCGCCGCAGCGAACTGGTCTGGGACGAGGGCGAGCAGCTGGCCGGTGATGAACAAAGCGAACCGATCCGACGCGGACGGCTGGTGATGGACCCGCTGCGCCACCAGGTTAGCTGGGACGAACGCCCGGTTGCGCTGACCGTTACCGAATTCCTGTTGCTTGAGGCGCTGGCGAGTCGGCCCGGGGTTATCAAGAGCCGCAACCAATTGATGGATGCGGCCTATAGCGACGATGTTTTCGTCGATGACCGCACGATTGACAGTCACATCAAGCGGCTGAGGCGCAAATTCCGCAATGTCGATCCGCTTTTTTCTGCAATCGAGACGCTTTATGGCGCGGGGTATTCCTTTGCCGGGAATTGAGCTGGTCAATCCGCGCGGTCCGGCCCGGCTGTTCTGGACCCGGCGCACCTCGCTGACCGCGCGCATCCTGGCAGTCAACATCATCGCGCTCGGCCTGATGGCGGGAAGCCTGTTTTACCTCGACAGCTACCGCAAACAGCTGCTGGAAGAACGCTTCAAGCTGGCCCGCAGCGAGGCAGAGATTACCGCCGATGCGCTGGCCGAAACTCCGATCAGCCAGCGCCGCGCGCTGCTCGCCCGGATCGGCAGCGAGCAGTATTTGCGGCTGCGACTTTATGCTTCGCATGGGGGTTTGATTGCCGACAGTTTTGCCATCACCCAGCCATCATTCCAGCTCGTCGATCCAGCAACCGAACCATGGTATCAGGATGCCGCGCGGATCCTCGATCAGGGTATGAACCTGATCCTCGGCAGCCCGGCGATCCCGGCCTATCGCGATCCGCTGATCGATGCGGTCGCCGCCTGGCCTGAACTGGCCGGTGCACAAAAGTCCGGCAAGACCGTGGTGGTTCAGCGCGCCGCGCCCGACCAGACCCCGGTAATCAATGCTGCGGCGGCTGTTGGCGCGCGGGGCGAGCTGCTGCTGTCTACCCGCAACGCCCCCGATATCACCCAAAGCGTTCGCGATGCCCGCCAGACTTTGGCGATCGTGCTGGCGGTGACCTTGCTGATCTCGATCCAGCTGTCGCTGTTCCTTGCCCGAACCATTGTGCAGCCGCTGCGCACGCTGGTTCGCGCGGCAGTTCGGGTGCGACTGGGCCGTGATCGCGAAGTGGTGGTGCCGCGTCTACCCGAACGGCGCGACGAGATCGGGATGCTGGCCCGCGCGGTTTCCGACATGACCTCTGCCCTGCGCCAGCGGATCGACGCCGTGGAAACCTTCGCCGCCGATGTTGCGCATGAGATCAAAAACCCGCTGGCCTCGCTGCGCAGTGCGCTTGAATCCCTGGAAAAAGTTGGCGAAGGTGATCTTCGGCGGCAATTAACCGCAATTGCCGTGCATGACGTGCAGCGGATTGACCGGCTGGTGACCGAGATTGCCGACGCGAGCCGGATTGATGCCGAACTCAGCCGAACCGAATTCATGCCATTCGATCTGGTCACCATGGCCCGCGCATTGGTCGGATCACGCGAAGCGCGCGGAGCGAACCGCGATTGCAAAGTGACAGTGCAGACGCTTGGCGCGGGTCCATGGACCGTTCCTGCCGATCCGGCTCGGCTGGAACGTGTTCTGGAAAACCTGCTCGACAACGCCATTTCATTCTCCCCCCCCGGCGGCACGGTGCAGGTAGCGATCGGCCGGAAAATGGGTTGGATCGAGCTGGCGGTGATCGATGACGGCCCCGGTATTCCTGACGATGCGCGCGAAAAAATATTTGAGCGCTTCCACTCACTCCGCCCCGCTGAAGAGGCGTTTGGCAGCCACAGCGGACTGGGCCTGGCGATCGCCCGAACAATCGTGGAAGCTCATGACGGCAAGCTGAAAGCGACCGATCGTTCAGACGGCAAGCCGGGGGCAGCGCTGGTGATGACGCTGCCAGCGGTGGCAGGCTTGCCATGAGCCGGGTTCATCAGGCCAGCTGTGTCGCCATCGGGGGCCGGGCCGTGGTGATCGAAGGGGTGCCGGGCAGCGGAAAATCGAGCCTGGCGCTGGCGCTGATCGATCGCGGCGCACTGTTGATCGGCGATGATGCGGTGGCACTGGAGCTACGCCGGGATGAAACGGGGAGCGAGCGGCTGCTCGCCTCACCCCCGCCGAATATTGCCGGGCTGCTGGAAATTCGCAATCTCGGCCTGCTGAGTTTTCAAACCGCTCGGGAAGTGCCGGTAGCCGTGGTCTTGCGGCTGGACCGGGATGCGCCGCGCTTCATTGATACGGCCGAGTGTGTCAATCTGGCTGGCGCGGTGATTCCGCTCGTTCGGCTGTGGCCCGATAGCCCGGTGCTGTACCTGCGGGCCGAGGCCGCGCTCAAAGCTTACGGTCTTGGCTAAGCAGGTACCGACAGCCAAGTTGCCCCGCTCCGGCACAGGGACAGTGCAGCCCGTGGACTTTCGGGTGCGCTTCGCCCAAAACGCATCGCCATGCCGCTTAAGTCCCCAGACAAAACCGAAAGCCGAACGAAGCAGCGCGTGCTGCTGGTCACCGGACTGCTGGGTGCGGGCAAATCGACTGCGCTTAAAGTGCTGGAAGATCTAGGCTGGGAAACCATCGATAATTTCCCGATCCGGCTACTCGATCGGCTGATCGACAGCCCGGATGCGCCTGTCACCGAGGTTCGCGCGCCGCTCGCCATCGGATTCGATTCGCGCACGCGCGGGTTTGATCCGGGCAAAGTGATCGAACGGGTCAAGAAGCTGACCACCCGGATTGATCTTGAACTGACCACGCTGTTCCTCGATTGTTCGGGGGCAGAGCTTGAGCGGCGCTATAATGAAACGCGCCGTCGCCATCCCTTGGCGCAGGATCTCCCCGCCGCGACCGGTATTGCCGCCGAACGCGAACTGATGGAACCGCTGCGGCGCTGGGCCGACATGGTGATGTCTACCACCAGCTTTACAGTCAACGACCTGCAGCAGGCAATGCGCGAACAGTTTCAATCGAAATCGGATCTGGCGATGACTATCACCGTGACCAGCTTCGGCTTTTCGCGCGGGATGCCGCCGCTTGCAGACCTGCTGTTTGACATGCGGTTCCTGGGCAACCCGCATTGGGATGCAGAGCTGCGCCCGCAGACCGGACAGGATGCGGCGGTGGAAGCGCATATCCGCAAGGATACAGCCTTTGAAGAAGCCTATACCCGGATTCGCGACCTGATCCTGCTGCTGCTTCCACGGTATCAAGCGCAGGGCAAGGCCTATGTCAACATCGCCTTTGGCTGCACTGGCGGGAGGCATCGCTCAGTCTTCACCGCCGAGCAGATTGCAGCCGCCCTGCGTGATAGGGGCTATGCGCCAACGCTACTTCACCGCAACCTTGGTTCGCGGGCGGCCGATCTGGTTGAAGGCAAGCCCGCCCTGTCCGAAGGAAATCATTGACCATGAGCGCAGACGGCTCCATTGGCCTGCGCCACTTTGCGGCGGGATTCGCCGAGCCCAGATTTCGGAGCTTCAACCCGGCATGATCGGTATGATTCTGGTAACCCATGGCAAGCTCGCCGAGGAATTCGTGCATGCAATGCAGCACGTCGTTGGCCGGCAAGAAGCTGTGTGCACTGTCTGCATTGGCCCTAACGATGATATGGAAGCTCGCCGCCGCGAAATCGCCGATGCCATCCGCAGCGTCGATACAGGCGAAGGCGCGATCATCCTGACCGATCTGTTCGGCGGCACGCCCTCCAATCTTGCGATTTCGCTGATGCAAGCAGGCCGGGTTGAAGTGATCGCCGGCATCAATCTGCCGATGCTGATCCGCCTAGCTGGCGCGCGCAAAACGATGGATGTCGCAGCTGCTATCAAGGCCGCGCGCGAAGCGGGGCGAAACTACATCACGATCGCCTCGGAATTTCTGGGGCACGATGCATGAGCGCGGTTTGCGAGACGGTTCAAATCGTTAACAACCGGGGCCTTCACGCCCGCGCCAGCGCGAAATTCGTCAATGCCGTCGCCAAGTTGCCCGATGGAGTGCAGGTGCGGGTTGCCAAGGATGGCGCCGATGCAGCGGGCGGCTCGATTCTCGGCCTGATGATGCTCGGCGCGGCCAAAGGTGATTCGATTCAGATCCATGTCCACGGCAATGGTTCCGATCAGGCGCTGGCGAAGCTGGTCGGTCTGGTCAAGGACGGCTTCGGCGAGGATTGAGGCGTGTCTGAACGACGCACTATCACCGGATTTTCCAATCCCACAGTCAAGTTCCTCCGATCACTCCGCGAGAAGAAATTCCGCAAGCTGGAAGGCAAATTCCTCGCCGAGGGGCTCCGTTTGCTGACCGATGCGCGGACCAGCGGCAAGCTCCCCGAAATACTGGTCATGGCCACCTCGCGCGAGGCGCACCCGTTGCTCGATGCGCTGGAGACCGAGGTCCTGGCAGCTGGCGGCGACGTGATCGAAATGGACGAGGACATCCTCGCCAAGGTCACGGGCAAGGACAATCCGCAAGCCGTCGCCGGGGTCTTTGCCGAGTTCGACACCAGCCTTGCCGGGATTAACCGCACGTCCACCAAAATCTGGCTGGTCGCCCAGGCGCTGCGCGATCCGGGCAACCTAGGCACCATGCTGCGCACCGGCGACGCGGTTGGCGCCGGCGGGCTGATCCTGCTCGACGATTGCGCCGATCCCTTTTCGGCTGAAGCGGTGCGGGCGAGCATGGGGGCGATTTTTACCCAAAAGATTGCGCGGGCCAGCTGGGACGAGTTCCTACCCTGGCTGCGACAGGGAAGCGGCCAGCTGGTCGCTGCCTCGCTGCGCGATGCGACCGATTATCGCAGCGCGGTTTACGCAGCACCCTGCTTCCTGCTGGTCGGCAATGAATCGCGCGGATTGCCCGAAGCTTATGAGGACGCCTGCGACCTGCGCGTGACAATCCCGATGAAAGGCAGCGCCGACAGCCTCAATGCCGCGGTCGCCGCCGCAGTGCTGGCCTATGAGGCGCTGGCCGCGCTGGATCAATAGAGACTCGTTCATTGCCCGATCATCCGGGCGGTGGCATCACGCCCTAATGAACACCAAAGCCCTGCTCCTCGCCCTGCCTCTCCTCGCCGCCTGCACCACGCTTCCTAACGCGGTTCCGAATTTAAGCGGGACCAAATGGGCCTTCACCTCGATCGACGGCGCGCGTCCGGTCTCTGTCAAGGCAAGTTTGAATTTCGAGAGGGACCGGCTTGGGGCCAATGTCGGCTGCAATGGCATGGGCGGGGAATGGCGGATCGAACAGAATCGGATCATCGCCGAGCAGCTGATTGGGACCCAGATGTATTGCGAGGGCCTGATGGAGCAGGAAGGTGCAGTCGCGGCGCTGCTTAGCGGCAAACCCCGCGTGACGATGGCGGGCGACCGGCTGGTGCTGCGCTCGGCCAAGCATTCGGCGGAGTTGCAGCGGGTAAAGTAAGCCCTATTCCGGCGCCTCGTCATTGGCGGGGTCGACTGGCGCCGTCTCGGCAGAGCCATAACGCGGCAGGGATTCGACCAGCGGGACATCTTCGATCTCGCGCTTGCCGATTTCGATATGTTTTTCCTTGAGCCGGCGACCGGCTGACAAGACGTTGCGTTCAAAGCTGCCCACGAACTTGTTGTAATTATCGACTGCGCCATTGAGGCCTGAGCCAACACGCTTGAGATGTTCAGCGACAACGGCGAGACGATCATACAGCTCCCCGCCCATCCTGCCGATCTCGCGCGCTTCCTTGGCCAGCCCGTCCTGCCGCCAGACTTGCGCAATCGTGCGGGCAATCGCAACCAGATTGGTCGGGGTCGCCAACAGCACCCGCCGCTCAAAGGCAAAATTCCACAGCTCCGGTTCTTGCTCAAGCGCGGCAGCCACAAAATGCTCGCCCGGCACGAACATCAGCACATAATCGGGCGCTTCCTCAAACTGGCTCTGGTAGCTTTTGGCACCCAGCATCTGAATATGGGTCTTCATCGAAACCACATGCGCGTCGAGCGCTTTGGAGCGCGCGGCATCATCCGCCGCCTCATAGGCATCCTGATAGGCGTTCAGCGAAACCTTGGCGTCGATCACCAGCAGCTTGTTACCCGGCACCCGCACGATGGCATCGGGGCGCAAACGGCCCTCATCGGTTTCAATCGATTGTTCGGTCGCAAAATCGGTGTGTTCAGCAAGACCGCATTGCTCCAGCACATTGCGCAGCTGCTGTTCACCCCAGCGCCCGCGCGCCTTGGGGGCGTTACGCAGCGAATTACCCAATCGTGCAGCCTCGGCTCGCACTTCTTCCTGTCCCATCCGCATGGCATCGATCTGGCCTGACAGTTGACCAAATGCGTCGACCCGTTCCTTCTCCAGCTTGCCGACCTGGGCCTCGTAGCTGGCAAGCCGCTGGCTTACCGGGGCGAGCGCCGCCGTCAGCCGCTCGGCGCTGGTCTTCTCGCTCTCGCTGAAGCGGTCTTGCGCACGCTTGAGGAAAGCCTCCTGCGCGCTTTCCAGCACCTTGGCCCCGGCCGCCTCAAACTCTTTCTTCAGCCCTTCCTGCGCATCGAGCAACAAGCGCTTCTGTTCATCGAAGTGGACCGCATTGGCTTTGAGCGTGGCAAGCTGCGCGGTGACGCTGGACAATTGCTGCGACAAGCCATCGGCTTGATCAGCCTTGACTGTTGCTGCCGAAAGTTCGGTGATCGCTCTGCGAAATTTTTCGTCAAGCTCCTTCGCTTCATCATCGCGAGCCGACAGCCGCTCGCGAAGATCGGCCGCCGGACGCGAGCCGAAAAACCAGCCCAGCGCAGTGCCAGCCCCAAGGCCGAGCAGCAGAATAATGATGGAAAGAAGTTGCGGGTTCACGTCAAATCCGATTGAGAACGAAATGTGAACCTAGCTGTCAATTGCGTTCAATACAACACCCGTTCGTGTCGAGGGCCGTCGGGCGCCCCCCGGGCCCGGGGCGGCCCAGCGCCCGCCCCCAAAGGGGGGGGGTGGGTGTGGGG
>JANMKT010000052.1:0-60278 GCA_031372185.1 Novosphingobium sp. | reverse complement strand
GGCGCCGCTCAAAGGCGCTTCGCGGAGAGGTGGCAGAGTGGTCGAATGCACCGCACTCGAAATGCGGCGTACCCGCGAGGGTACCCAGGGTTCGAATCCCTGCCTCTCCGCCACCTTCCATTGATTATACGTGATATTTTATCGTGTGTGGGAGTTGTTCCCATAATGGCTCCCCAAACGGAAGCGGACTAGGCGATGATCTCAGCCGGTAGTCCTTAAGGGTGTGCGCGGACATACCCAGTCTCATAGCGGCTCGCGCGGGGATGAGGAGAGGCTCAAGCATGGGGCGTCCACCCTGTGAAAGAGGGCGTAGCCCCGCAAAGGGGGCCTAGAGGAGGAAGCCAGTCCTGCGAGATAACTATATGGAGGGGCTCACAGATTTGCGCTGAAAGTCCCCGCAGGCAGGAACCCGGTGGGTGTCAGTCCAGATCGCTGCTTCCTGCCTCCGTCTTCCTCTATAGAGTAGCTACGAGTGCCACGGTCAATCGGGACGGACCCTTAGAAGGTCAGCAGCCTCCACCTTCAAAGCCATAGCCAGCCGTCCCAGCGCATGAACGGAAGGGTTCCGCACTCCCCGCTCAAGGTCGGACAGGTAGCTGCGCCTCATGCCCGCCTCAACCGCCAACGCATCTTGCGTAAGTCCTTGGCGCAAGCGCTCCCGCTTCACATTCTCCCCGAGTAAGCGCACCAAATCCATACGCCCGGTTGACACGAATAGGGGACGGTGGTCTGTCTACCATCTGTGTCAGATGATTGGTGTAATGCGGGATGGGAGACATTTTATGGCGCACCAAAGGCTGGCAATTTTACTATGGAAGGCTGCTTGGATTGCTGTCCCGTTCGCATTCCTAGGTTATTTGGCTTTCGGTTTTCATGCTGATCCCCCACCCTCTGCCAACCCGCTACGCCCTAAAACGTGGCAGGAAGCCGAAAGGCAAGTCAGTGTGGCATTTGAAGAGCGTTCTCAGCGAAAGTTTTGGATTGAACAAGTTGAAACCGGGGCAATGTCGTTCGAGGAAGCTGGCTGCGGCTATCGTGGCGGGGAGTGGGTCTCAAGAGCCAACCACTGCAACACAGAACCTTTTGGCCAATTGCCGTGACGGAACAGAGGTTACGACATTAAGCTCCGCAGAATTGCTTGCCTCAGCGCATATTGTTTGCACACAGGCTGTCCAAACGGGACAGGGATTGACGTAACCCGTTGAATAGAAATCAGAACATAGGTCTTTGAAGGTCGCCACCCTCAAGAGCCTCCACCAACCCCCGCGCCTTCTCCAAGAGCCTCCACCGCTCCTCAGCATCCACCACACCCGGAATAGCCGCCCCAGCCTCATCAAGCGCCCTATGGGCCTCCCCGGCAAGTCTCTGCTCTGGGCTGGCCTCACGCGCTCCACCTCGCCCAGTGCCCCCGAAAGGGTTGCCCTCCGCCAGTGCCTTTGCGAGTGCCGGTGCATCTTGCCGCGTCCAAGCCACCAATGTGCTTTTGGGGATGCCCAATTCCTCCCCCATCTCCCGGTAGGACTTGAACTGCCCCCGCCTGCGCCCCTTGTGCCGCCCCGCCTTGAGATACGCCCGGAACATCTCCCGCAGTTCGGCCTTGGTGAGGGGGAGGCCGTGCTTGCGATTGGCTTCATAGCCCCAAAGCCTCACCTCAGTCATGCTCCCGGCGTCCCGCACCTCCGCCACCGCCTCCCACAGCCCAAGCGCCCGCATTGCCTCCAGCCGGTGCCAGCCATCCGCGAGGACCAGCGCGCCATTGACCTGTGCGAGGAGAATTGGCGGGAACATCTCCCCGGCCTCCATCGCCTGCTTGTATCGGCGGACGGTGGCGAGGTTGAGGCCTTTGTCACGGGGCTGCATCTCGGGGAGGGTCACAATGCTGGCGAGCGAGACTGTCTTCATGAATGCCTCACTCTCACGGGGACGGGCTGGGGGGTCAGAACAGGGGGAGGAGCCGGACCGCCCTAGCGCTTATTGGGGACCGCACCCCCTGAGCGAAATACTCCGAATTAGCCATTGCCTCCTCCCTCGACCAGATCGGTGTCATCCGACAGGCGGAATAACTTGCGCCGATCACCCTTCGAGGGATTCGGCTGATGCTCGGTCACAATGGCCATGCCCAATGCCATCATTTCACACTTACGCGCTGCCCATTGCTCAATTCCGGTTTCGACAATCACCTCCAACCCGAGCACGCTGCGGCGGCGGTCTCGTTGTTCGGCGAAATATCGCGCCAACATGCGATGCTGAGGCTTTGGCAGTGGTGTGATCAAGCCATCGGGATTCGTCCGAAAACTCAAAGGCTCGTTGCTGTAGTAATTCATTTCACGCCTCCTACCAGAGCATGGAGGCTGTCAGCCGGGATGACCGTGCGGCCACCAATGCGGATCGCGCGCAACCGCCCTGCCGCTATATGGCCGTAGAGGGTTGTTCGCCCGAGACTGGACGCTTGGCAGGCTTCCCGAATGCTATAGGCGATCTTTACAGGCCCCGGCTGCGTGGTCTGCATTAATGCGCCCGGCTCTGATCGATGCGCGGATGCTGTAGGCGGAGTGGCCGAGGTAAGCATGGCATTCCTTATCAAAAAACCGGGCCATGCGGATGCGCCTAAGCAACAACCAACATAACCCAGAAGTAATGGGTGAATTTCGATGAGGGTCTATCGGCGGGAGAACTGCCCTTAATCGGGACTTAAAGCGGCCAGCTGTCTTAGGCCTAGGAATATTCGCCATGGAACCAGCGAGACATACAGCCTCTGCGGTTGTGTGTTACTTACCAAAACGGATGGCGAAAGTCAATCCCGCACATGCTTAGGTGTTAGCACAGGTTGGATTTCAGGCCTCGACCCTGCGGATCGGCGTCACTTTGTCAGCGCTGACGACTACGGGAGTCGTGCAATAAACTGCCCAATCCTGCATCAACCGACGCCGCTTCTCAAACAAGTCACCACGTCGATAAGCTGCCTCTGCTTTATTGCCGATAACATGTGCCAGGGCCATTTCAGCAACCTCATGGGCATATCCGGTGCATTCGGCTGCCCAATCGCGAAAACTCGACCGGAAGCCGTGCACCGTCACGCCAACCTTCATCCGGCGAAGTAGCATCGACATGGCCATGCCCGACATTGCGCCACCCTTGATCGCCGGGAAAAGCCACTCCTCTCCGAGCGGCTGCACAGCTTGCAGAATCTCCAGCTCCCGTTGAGACAAGGGTATACGGTGCTCCCGCCCCCCCTTCATTCGTGCGACTGGGATTGTCCAGATAGCCTTGTCCAGATCGACCTCGGCCCATGTCGCACCGATTACCTCTCCTGTGCGCGTTGCCGTTAGGATTGCAAATTCCAATGCCAGTGCCGCCACCGCCTCCCGCTTCCGCAGTTTAGCGACAAATTCGGGGAGGGCATCATAGGGCATTGCCTTGTGATGGCCGCGCGTGAGCCGGGACCGGGCAGGCAGGATTTGCGCGATATGGCCGCGCCAGCGGGCAGGGTTTTCGCCCTCCCGGTATCCCCGCGCCTTGGCGGCATCGAGCACGGTTTCAATCCGTCCCCGGATGCGGCTGGCAGTTTCGGGCTTGTCCTGCCAGATCGGCTCAAGGATTTTCAGCACATGCGCCGTGCCAATGTCAGCAACCGGCAATTCGCCCATTACAGGATAGACATAGCTGGCCAGCGTGTTGAGCCATTGCTGCCTGTGCTTGGCGTTGCGCCAGCTTGCCTCGTTGGCGGCGATATAAGACTCCGCTACGGCCTTAAAGGTGATCCCGGCTATCTGTGCCGCCTGAGCCGATGCAAGCGCCTCAGAGGCTTCCCTATGACGCTTTGCAAGGGGATCGACGCCCGCCTTGACCTGCAATCGCAACGCGGCGGCTTTGTCCCGCGCCGTGGCGAGCGAGATAGTTTCCGGCCCTGAGGCCGCGCCCAATCCAATGTCGCGCGCCTTCCCCTTCAACATGAAGCGATAGACCCATGACCGCGCGCCGCTTTCCTTGACCAGCAAGTGCAGCCCCCCGCCGTCCGCATGGCGACCGGGCTTCGCACTTTTCACCGCCAGCGGGGTTAGCGCGTTGCTGAGCTTCCTTGGCATCCGTCAAACCTTCCGTTCCCATAACCGTTCCCCGATAATAGGCCGGTTTTATGGGAACGCAACCGAACACTGCCGAACGCCATTAAGGCAGGTGGTCGCCAATTACATACTATTTCCTAAGCTTTAGTGGCCACGTGCGGATAGATAAGAACGTTAGTTCGGCGGACTGCCTCTCCGCCAGTCCTCCTCGCTGCTCTATCAGGCGGCTAGCCCGGTGTTTACCGGCATGCCAATGTCGCTGCCATTGGCCCAGGTTGCATGGGTTCCGGCGCAGATCCGCTCGGGCAGAATGATCCGGCACACTGGCCCCGCCTCGATATTCTGGGCGTCGATCAGCACGCATTCGGACTTGTCGGTATTCAGGTCAGCGATGAACGAGACGAGATAGCCGTCATCCTCGTCCCTGGCATCGATGCGCGGAACGAACGGCGCTTCGCTGCCGAACCGGCCGGGGCCAAACGCGATCGTCTGGCTCACGCCGGTTTCAAGATCATGCTTGACCAGCCCCCGGAACAGGAACCAGCCGGGTTCGGGGACGGCGCTGTAGGCGTAACGATATCTGCGCCCGGCATACTTCTGGTTGATCATGCCGAATTCAAGGATCCGGTCATCAAGTCGCTCTTCCACCGTAGTGCCGGTCTTGAGGTTGAAGCGCCAGCGGTGCAGCTTGGGCTTCATCATTTCCTGATCGAGATAGGCCATCATCCGCGCCAGCCCGCTGATTGCGCCTTCGGGAGATTTGGGCATCGGCTCTTCCTGGAAATAGCCGTCCAGGATGACCTCATCGCCGTCCTCATATGCGTTGAGCCAATGCAGCGTATAAGTCGGTTCCGCCTCAAACCAGCGGATGTCCTCGGGCTGGCCATAACGCGGGATGATCGCAAACCGGGTGCGAAGCTCCGGATGGAATTGCACGACATGGAGATTGCGTTCGAGCAGTTCGGGATTCCAGAACAGCGGCATGTCGTTGAGGACCGAATAGTTCTCGGTGAAGGCCATGTCATGCGGCAGGCGCGGTCCCGGCAGCGGGATCGGGACGTAGTGCTTGAGCTTGTTGTCCGCCCCGACCACCCCGTAATGCATATAGGGTGCGTGCTTCGAATAGTTGAAGAACAACAGCTCGCCGGTTGCCCCATCGGTCTTGCAATGGGCCGAAATGCCATCGAGCGGCACCCAGCCTTCGGTCCCGAATTGCTCCATCGTGAAAGGATCGAGCCGGTAGCCTTCGCCGCACTGGTAGAAGGTCGAAAGGATCTTTCCGGCGTGCACCACCACATCGGTTGACGAGGAATCCTTGAGCCATTCTTGCGCGCCCCAACCAGGGCGAGTGGACTTGTGCGGCGGCTCCATCAGCCCGGCCCAGAGTGATCGCCCCGCTTCCTGCTCGGCCTGAAAGCCCTTGGTGCGGACAAAGCGGCTGCGGTAGCTGGCCTTGCCGCTCTTGAATGCCATCGCGTGGATGAAGCCATCGCCATCGAACGGGTGGTAGCGCCCGATCGGCTGGTTGATCTGGTTTTCGCCGGTGCGGACATAGACACCGTCAATATCCGCCGGGATCGTGCCGATCACTTCGACATCGCCGCTGGCAAAGGTCGCATCCCACTCGTTATAGGTCGGACGCCAGGCACCCTGCAGATAGGGATGATCGTTCGGTCCGATGGTCGACTTGATCGTTTCGACTAGCTTGGCAGGCACAGCTACACTCCCGTGCGGCAAAAACAGATAATTTAGTCTGCACCTATGCTGCGATCCTCGCAAGTTGCTCATGGATGATTGAATTTGCTTCGGTCATGATATCCTCGACCAGCTCTGCGCAGGTTGGAATGTCATGGATCAGGGCCTGGCTCTGACCCGTGGTCCAGATGCCGCCATCCAAATCGCCATCGCGGAGCACATTCTCGCGGCCGCGCACCCCGGCCATGAATTCGCGCACATCGTTAAAGGTTTTGGTCGGATCACGCTGGATCTCGGCAACTTTTTCCGAAACGGCATTGCGGGCGACGCGCGCCGTATTGCGCAATGTCCGCCCGACCAGAACCGTATCGCGCTCGTTGAATTCGACGATCTGACGTTTGACGTTGTCATGGATCTTTGCCTCGACCGTGGCACAGAACCGCGTTCCCATGTTTACACCGTCAGCGCCCAGCGCCAGCGCAGCAACCAGGCTGCGTCCATCTGCCATTCCGCCCGAGGCGATCACCGGAACGTCGACCGCATCGACGGTCGCTGGCAACAGAACGATGAGGCCGATATCGTCCTCGCCTGGATGACCAGCGCATTCGAAGCCATCGATGCTGATGATATCGACCCCGTGGCGGACCGCCGAGACCGAATGCCGCACCGAAGTGCATTTGTGGATGACCTTGACTCCGGCTTCCTTGAAGCGGGGCAGATGGTCGGTCGGCGCGCGTCCTGCCGTTTCGACGATCTTGATCCCCGACGCGATAATCGCCTCGCGGTAATCGTCATAGGGGATCGGGTTGATCGAGGGCAGCAGGGTCAGATTGACGCCGAACGGCTGGTCGGTCAGCGCCTTGGTCTTTTCGATTTCGGCCAGCAGCGCGGCTCCGGACGGGAACATATGCGCGGTGATGAAACCCAGCGCACCGGCCTTGGCAACCGCCGCAACCAGCTCGCCATAACCAACCCCGGTCATGCCGCCCATCACGATCGGGGTCTTCACACCAAACATTTCGGTGATGCGGGTCTTCATAGGCTCACTCCCTGTGCATTGTTTGCGCGATCCTAACCGGCTCCTAGCGATCTGCAAAGGCATAGGGCACCGCGCCGCGGTGGTATTCGTCGGCCAGCATTTGGCGGCCGATTGGCGGGGCTGAGCGGGCAGGGCACTCGATCCGCTGACACAGGCGGCAGGTAACACCGATCGGGGTGGCTTTTTCGGGGGTCAGCTCGGGCTGCATCCGGGCATAAACCACCTGGGGCGCATGTTCGGCCGCGCAGCCCAGCGCGACGGCGCGTTCGACCCGCGCCGCGCCAAAACCGCCGCCGCCGGCCGTCACCGTCCGCGCGATCGAGAGGAAGCGTTTGCCATCGGGCAGTTCGAGCCACTGGGTCACGATCTGGCGCGGGGTGGAGAACACATGGTGCAGGCTCCACAACGGACAGGCCCCGCCGTGGCGGGCGAACGGAAAGCCTGCCCCGTCGAGCCGTTTGGAGACATTTCCGGCCCGGTCCACCCGGATGAAGAAGAACGGCACGCTCTCCTTGCCCGGCTTTTGCAGCGTGGTCAGCCGGTGGGCGACCTGTTCGAAACTGGTCCCGAAAGCGCGGCCCAGCGCCTCGATATCATAGGCCCGCGCCTCAGCCGCCTTGGCGAAGGCGTCATAGGGCATGACGATGGCGGCAGCCGCATAATTCGCCAGCGCGCGGCGGGCGTAGAGCATGATTTCCTCGCTGGCGAAGTTGCCGTCCTTGAGGGCCGCGTCGATGGTCTTGCGCAGTTCGATGTAGGATAGCTGCAAGGCCAGCTGGAAGTTCTGGCTGGCGGTATCAAGCGCGTCGTCGAGCAGGATTTCGCTGCGGTGGCGATCATAACGACGGATCGATCCGGCCAGAACCTCGGTCAGCAGACGGCGTACCCGCAGATTGTGGCGGGTGCCCAAATAGGCAGTGAGGCTGCCTGCTGCGGAAACATGTCCAGCAATCGCCTCGGCCGCTTCATCAAGCGCGGGGAAGCAATTGTGGCGCGCGGCAAGAAAGCGCTGCACCTCGGCAACCGGATCGGCTGGGACAGCCCCTTCTGCCAGCTCCGCACCGCGATCGGCCAGTTCCAGCTGGCGTTCGGCCCAGGCTGTATGGAGCCGCAGGAAGGCTTCGCTGATCCCGGGAAAGCTGGTTGCGATGTCCGATACCTCAAGCGCGGGCAGGTCGATATCGGCGAACATCGGATCCTTCAACGCTGCCGACAGCCGTGCCGCATAGTCCGCGCCGCCGTCTGCTGCGATGTCGGACAAATCCATCCGGTAGGTCCGCGCAAGGCGCAGCAGCAAATCGGCGGTCAGCGGCCGCTGGTTGCGCTCAAGCAGCGCGACATAGGAGGCCGAAATATCGAGATCATGGGCGACCTGCGCCTGGGTCAGCCCAAGCTCGCGGCGTAGACGCTTGAGACGCGGGCCCATATAGACGGAGCGTTCGCTTGGCATGGATCGGAGTTCCGGATTGTACAGTTATTACAACTGTACAATAAAATCCTGTAAAGTCTGACAAGTCAACCGTTATCCATCTCGCAACTGCGAAAGAAGTGGCCTATTTCAGGTCAACATATGATTCCCTGAACAAGGACTGCAGCAGTGACCTATTCGACCGATATCACCCAGACTGATGACCTGATCCGCAGCTACAACGGCACCTGGGATGGCATCAGCGGCGAATCCGTCGCCCGGATGCGCGCCCAGAACCGCTTTCGCACGGGCCTTGATATTGCACGTTATACCGCCAAGATCATGCGCGCGGATATGGCTGCCTATGACGCCGATCCGGCCGATTACACCCAGTCGCTGGGCTGCTGGCACGGGTTCATCGCGCAGCAGAAGATGATCTCGATCAAGAAGCACTTCGGCTCGACCAAGCGCCGTTACCTGTACCTGTCGGGCTGGATGGTCGCCGCACTGCGCAGCGAGTTTGGCCCGCTGCCCGACCAATCGATGCACGAGAAGACCAGCGTTCCGGCGCTGATAGAAGAGCTTTATACGTTCCTGAAACAGGCCGATGCCCGCGAGCTGGGCATGATGTTCCGCGATCTGGATGCTGCCCGCGATGCAGGGGACGCGGTCAAAGCCAAGCAAATTCAGTCATCGATCGACAATTGCGAGACCCATGTGGTTCCGATCATTGCCGATATCGATGCCGGTTTCGGCAATGCCGAGGCGACCTATCTGCTGGCCAAGAAGATGATTGAGGCAGGTGCCTGTGCACTCCAGATCGAAAATCAGGTCTCCGATGAAAAGCAGTGCGGCCATCAGGACGGCAAGGTTACCGTTCCGCATGAGGACTTCCTCGCCAAGGTTCGCGCCTGCCGTTACGCCTTCCTGGAAATGGGCGTTGAGGATGGCATCATCGTCACTCGCACAGACTCGCTGGGTGCTGGCCTGACCAAGCAGATTGCCGTCTCGAAAGAGCCGGGCGATATCGGCGATCAGTACAACAGCTTCCTCGATTGCGAGGAAATCGATCCGGCAACGGCCCGCAATGGCGACGTCATCATCAACCGCGATGGCAAGTTGCTGCGGCCCAAGCGCCTCCCGTCAAACCTGTTCCAGTTCCGCGCTGGCACCGGAGAAGACCGGTGCGTGCTGGATTGCATCAATTCGCTGCAGAACGGGGCCGACCTGCTGTGGATCGAAACCGAAAAACCGCATATCGATCAGATTGCCGGGATGGTTGACCGGATCCGCGAAGTCGTTCCAAACGCCAAGCTGGTCTATAACAACTCACCCAGCTTCAACTGGACGCTGAATTTCCGCCAACAGGTGTTCGATGCCTGGGCAGCGGCCGGCAAGGATGTTTCGGTCTATGACCGGGCTCGCCTGATGAGTGTCGACTATGACGGCACGGATCTGGGCGATGAAGCCGATGAGAAGATCCGCACCTTCCAGCGCGATGCTGCTGCGCGGGCTGGGATATTCCACCACCTCATCACCCTGCCGACCTATCACACCGCCGCACTTAGCACCGACAATCTCGCCAAGGAATATTTTGGCGATGCGGGGATGCTCGGCTACGTCAAGGGTGTCCAACGCAAGGAAATCCGCGAGGGTATCGCCTGCGTCAAGCATCAGAACATGTCCGGTTCGGACGTGGGCGACGATCACAAGGAATATTTCGCCGGGGAAGCCGCGCTAAAAGCGGGCGGCGCCCACAACACGATGAATCAGTTTGCGGCCTGATCCATAGAGGTCAGTCGCAGCCGTCCTTCTGGAGAGGAGAACAGCCCGTCGCAGAGCCAAAAGCTTTGTGGCGGGTTTGTTTTTGTGCGCCAATCATTGCGGCGGTTTCCCGGCTGGTAAAGCGGCATCGAGCGGCTATGTCGCTGTGCGAATGACAGCAGGAGCGATGAATGAAAATCAGGGCGATTATGATTGGCAGCGGGGTGCTGGCACTGCTCTGCGGCAATCCGGCGCAAGCCCAATTGTCCCGGCCCGAGCAGCGGATCGCTGCCACGGTCGATGCCGAATATGAGCGTTCGGTCGCGCTGCTGGAGCGGCTGGTCAACGTCAACTCGGGCACGATGAACTTTGCCGGCGTGAAGGCAGTTTCCGAAATGATCCGCGCCGAACTGGCTCCGCTCGGGTTCAAGCTTGAATGGAAGGACATGGCCGCAGTTAGCCGCTCGGGCCATCTGATTGCCACCAAGCCGGGCCGCAAAGGCGCAAAGCCGATTCTGCTGATCGCCCATCTCGATACGGTATTCGAAGCAGACTCGCCGTTCCAGCGCTTTATCCGGCGGCGCGCTGTCGGCCGGGATGAGGGGGAGGGCCCGGGTGCTGGCGACGACAAGGGCGGGCTGGTGGTTATCATCGCCGCGCTGCGTGCGATGCGAACGGCCGGAACGCTGAAGGATGCCGCCATCGAAATCCACATGACCGGGGATGAGGAAGACTCGGGCGAACCCTTGTCGCTGTCGCGGGCCGATCTGGTCGCCGCAGGCAAGCGAGCCGGGTTCGCGCTCGATTTCGAAGGGCTGGTGATCGATGCCGGCAATGATATGGGCTCGGTCGCGCGGCGCTCTGCCAGCAGCTGGACGCTGACCGCCACGGGCAAGACCGGGCATAGCTCGCTGATCTTTGGGGCAATCTATGGCGATGGCGCGATCTATGAGCTGACGCGGATACTTGCCCGGTTCCGGACCGAACTCCCCGAACCGAACCTGACATTCAACGTCGGGCTGATCGCGGGCGGAGCGGAGGCTGCGCTCGACAAGGATGGCTCACGCGCAACGGCCAGCGGCAAGACCAACGTTATCCCCGGCACCGCCTTTGCCAGAGGCGATTTCCGCACCCTGTCCAAGGAGCAAAGTGTCAGGGTTCGCGCGAAAATGCAGGCGATTGTGGCCGAGCATGCACCGCTAACCAGAGCGACGATCAGCTTTGACCCCGGCGCCTACCCCGCAATGGCACCAACGACGGGCAATCTGGCGCTGCTCGCCCGGCTGAACGGGGTGAACCGCGATCTTGGGCTGGCCGAGATGGCCCCGCTCAATCCCTTGAAGCGCGGCGCGGGCGATATTTCCTTTGTCGCGGGCGATGTCGATGGGCTCGCAGGCCTTGGCCCATCCAGCCGGGGCGATCACGCTCCGGGTGAGACGGTTGATCTCATCAGCATCAAGCGTCAGGCTACCCGCGCTGCGATCATGATGTCGCGGCTGTCGCGGGAGCGTTAAAGTTCTTGCCCAGCCGCCCAGCCGCTGGCCCAGGCCCATTGGAAATTGTAACCGCCCAGCCATCCGGTGACGTCCACCGCCTCGCCAATCGCGAACAAGCCGGGGACGCGGCGGGCTTCCATTGTCTTGGAGGAGAGTTCAGCAGTGCTGATCCCGCCTGCAGTAACTTCTGCCTTAGCGTAGCCTTCGCTGCCGGTGGGATTGAACCGCCAGTCGGCGAGGCGCGCCTCGGCTAAGTTCAGGGCACGATCGGACAGATTGCCAAGTTCTCCGGGCAGGCCCAGCTGCTCGGCTAGCGTTGCGGCCAGCCGATCGGGCAGAACCTCGCCCAGCAACTTGCGCAAACTGGCCTTGGGCCGCTCGCGCTTGGCTTTCTGCAACCAGCCTTGGGGATGATCGGGCAGGTAGTTAATGCCAACCGGCTCACCGCGCTGCCAATAGGATGAAATTTGCAAAATCGCCGGGCCGGACAATCCGCGGTGCGTGAACAGCGCAGCCTCGCGGAAAGCAGTTTCCCCGCAACGGGCTGCTACTTCGGCCGAGACACCCGAGAGCTCGCGGAACAGCAACTCATCATCACCCAGCGTCAGCGGGACCAGTGCAGGGCGGGGCTGGACCACTTTGAGGCCGAACTGGCGGGCCAGATCATAGGCAAAGCTGGTCGCGCCCATCTTGGGTATCGATGGTCCTCCGGTGGCGATCACCAGCTTTGGAGCAGTGGCGGTCTGGCCGCTGGCGCTGACAGTAAACTGCTCGCCATCATGCCAAACGTCGCTGATCGCTGCATTGCAGCGCAGTTCGACACCGCCGCTTGCGCATTCATCCAGCATCATCGCGACGATCTGGCGCGCTGAGCCGTCGCAGAACAATTGCCCCAGCGTCTTTTCGTGCCAGGCAATCCTGTGGCGTTCGACCAGCTCCAGAAAATCCCGCGCCGTGAAGCGGCTCAGCGCCGATTTGGCGAAATGCGGGTTTTGCGAAAGGTAGCGATCGGGCCCAGATGGTAAGTCGGTGTGGAGGTTCGTAAAGTTGCACCGCCCGCCGCCTGAAATCAGGATCTTCTTGCCGGGCTGGTCTGCGCTATCGAGCAGGAGAACCCGTCGCCCGCGCTGCCCGGCGATCGCGGCACACATCAGTCCGGCTGCTCCCGCGCCAAGCACGATGGCGTCATACTGCTTGCTCATGCGGGCGCCAGTTGGAGCGCCAGCGCCTCGGCCACGCGGATGCCATCAACCGCAGCGGAGAGGATGCCGCCCGCATAGCCCGCGCCTTCGCCCGCCGGATAGAGCCCGGCGGTATTCAGGCTTTGCAGATCCTTGCCCCGGGTAATCCGCACCGGGGCCGAGGTGCGGGTTTCAACGCCGGTTATCACCACATCGGGATGATCGTAGCCCGCTACCTGCCGCCCGAAAACCGGCAGCGCCTCGCGGATTGCCTCGATCACGTAATCGGGCAGGCATAGGGCGAGGTCGGTGAGATACACGCCAGGCTGGTAGGAGGGGATCACCGTTCCAAACTCGGTAGACGGGCGGCCGCTGAGGAAGTCACCCAGCTTTTGCCCCGGCGCCCTATAGTTCGATCCGCCCGCCACAAAGGCCAGCCTTTCCCAGTGGCGCTGGAATTCTATCCCGGCCAGCGGCCCGCCCGGGTAATCGCGGCCCGGATCGATATCGACGACGATTCCCGAATTGGCGTTGAACTCGGCGCGCGAATATTGGCTCATTCCATTGGTCACCAGATGGCCCTCCTCCGAGGCAGCCGCCACCACGCGCCCGCCGGGGCACATGCAAAAGCTGTAAACCGTTCGCCCGTTGCTGGTCTTGTGCGACAGGCTGTAGGCGGCTGGCCCCAAAATCTTGTTGCCCGCATTCGGCCCGAACCGGGCCTTGTCGATCCAGCTTTGCGGATGCTCGATCCGCACCCCGATCGCGAAGGGCTTGGCCTCGATATGAATGCCCCGGTCATAGATGATCTGGAAGGTATCGCGGGCGCTGTGGCCAACCGCGAGGATGATTTGTTCGGCGGCCAGATACTCACCGGTGCTGAGTTGCAGCCCGCGCATCTGCCGCGATCCATCGGGTGCGGTGGCGATGTCGAAATCATCGACGCGGGTGCCAAAGCGATATTCGCCGCCCAGCGTCTCAATCGTCTCGCGGATACTCATCACCATGGTGACCAGCCGGAACGTGCCGACATGCGGATGGGCTTCGGTGAGGATTTCTGCGGGCGCACCGGCCTTGACGAATTCGGTGAGCACCTTGCGGCCAAGATGACGCGAATCCTTGATCCGGCTGTAGAGCTTGCCATCGGAAAATGTACCGGCCCCGCCTTCGCCGTATTGCGCATTGGATTCAGGCTTAAGCACGCCATGCCGCCACAGGCCCCAGGTATCTTTGGTCCGCTCGCGCACCGCCGTGCCGCGCTCAATGATAATCGGTTTGAACCCCATTTGCGCCAGCACCAGCGCGGCCAGGAGCCCGCAGGGGCCAGCGCCAATCACCACTGGGCGCGGGCCGGAATAATTCTGCGGTGCGCGGGTGACGAAGCGATAGGCAGTATCGGGCGTGGGCCGCACATGGGGATCATCGGCAAACCGCGCCAACAGCGCAGCCTCATCCGCGACTGCCACATCAAGCGAATATACCAGCCGGATCGCATGCTTCTTGCGCGCGTCATTGCCGCGCCGGACGATCGCAAAGTGCTCCAGCTCAGCCGGAGATATTTCCAGCCGCGCGCAGATCGCCTCGGCCAAAGCTTCAGCCGGATGGTCCAGCGTCAGCAACAGGTCGGTCAGGCGGATCAATGCCAGTCTCCTCCGGGTGATTGGCCGTGACAGGCCGGGCAGCTGACGTCCTGAACGTAAAGTGGCGAAGCGCGCGCCGTTTCGCTGACCGGCTTGCCGCACGGCTGGCACAGCACATAATTGCCTGGTGTCAGGCCGTGGCCCACAGTTACCCGCTCATCAAAGACAAAGCATTCGCCCTGCCACAGGCTGTTTTCCTCGGGGATTTTCTCAAGGTAACTGAGTATCCCGCCTTTGAGGTGATAGACCTCGTCCAGCCCTTCGGATTGCAGGAAATTGGTCGATTTCTCGCAGCGGATGCCCCCGGTGCAAAACATGGCTATCCGGGGCGGGGTGCCTTCGCCCAGCAGACGTTCTCGCTGCTCACGGAACCAGGCAGGGAAGTCCCGAAAATTCCGGGTTTGCGGGTTTATCGCGCCTACGAAAGTTCCGGCGACGACCTCGTAATCATTGCGGGTATCGATCACGATGGTCGCCGGGTCAGCGATCAGCGCATTCCAGTCTTCCGGCGCGACATAGTGACCCGCGCTGCTCAGCGGGTCGATATCGGGCTGGCCCATCGTCACGATCTCGCGCTTCAGCCGCACTTTCATTCGCCGGAATGGTATCGCTACCGCGCGGGAGTATTTAACCTCCAGTTCCGCGCAACCGGGAAGCGTGCGGATATGGGTGAGGACTGTTGCAATGGCATCATTGCTTCCGGCAATCGTGCCGTTGATACCTTCGTGGGCCAGCAGCAGCGTGCCCTTTATCTCCTCTGCCTTGCACAGCTCCAGCAGCGGGCCGCGCAGAGCCGCGCAATCGGTCAGCCGGGTAAACTGGTATAACGCGGCGACGCAGATGGGCAAGGTTGGGCAGATGGGCAGGGTTGGGCAGACAGGCAGGGCAGGTTCAGTCATGATCCTTGCCCGATAGCGCCCAGAGCCTACGGCACAAGCCTTTCGTGCCTAACGTCATCTCGCGCTAAGCCCGCAAAAACAGCTCGGCCATCGCTTCAATCACCGCCTCGCTATCCAGCCGATAGGCGCGGAACAGATCGGGCAGATCGCCGGTCTGGCCGAACCGGTCGGTCCCCAGCGGGCTGACCCGGTGCCCCAGAACGCTGCCCAGCCAGCTGAGCGCAGCGGGGGCAGCGTCGATCATCGTCACAAGACTGGCCTGAGGGCCAAGTTCGCTGAGCAGTTGCTCGATATGCGATTGCTGGTCCTCACCGCCCTGCCAGCGCGAAGCGCGTGCGGCGGACCAATCCCGGTGCAGCAGATCGGGCGAGGTGACATTCAGCAGGCCCAGGCCCGGAATATCGTCCAGCAGCGCGGCGTGGGCAGCCAGTGCCTCGGGTGCGATTGCTCCGGTAAAGATGATCGCCGCCTCGGCCCCGGCGCTAGGCCGCCGCAGCCAGTATGCACCCTTCAGTGCATCGGCTTCCCACGCTCGATCGGCCCGCACCGGCTGGTCGATCGAGCGGGTGGTGAGCCGCAGATAAACCGCGCCGCCAGCCTCAGCCTGCATATGGTCAAACGACCAGTGCATTAGCAGCGCGAGCTCATCGGCGAAGGCCGGTTCGAAATAGGTCAGTCCCGGCTGACCCATCGCGATCAGCGGCGGGTTGATCGATTGGTGCGCGCCGCCCTCTGGCCCCAGCGTTATGCCCGACGGTGTGGCGACCAGCAGGAACCGGGCGTCCGAATAACAGCCATAGTTCAGCGCATCGAGCCCGCGCGAAATGAACGGATCATAGACCGTGCCGATCGGCAGCAACCGCGCCCCGAACAGCGGACCCGAAAGCCCCAGCGCGGCCAGCATCAGGAACAGATTGTTCTCGGCGATCCCCAGCTCGATATGCTGACCTGCCTCATGCCCGGCCCATTTCTGCGGCGAGGGGATCTTGTGCCCGGCGAATACGTCTTTCAGTGCCTGTCGCCGGAACAGTCCGCGCTGGTTGACGAAGGCGCCGAGATTTGTGGACACGGTGACATCGGGGGAGGTGGTAACGATCCGGTCCGCCAGCGGATGGCCGGACTTGGCCAGGTCGAGCAGGATCCGGCCAAAGGCCGCCTGAGTCGATTGCTCGGCCCCATCGGGCACCGGCAGATGGGCGGGGACGGGGATCGTTGGCGCGGCAGTTTCCGGGCGGCGTAGCACCTCGGCAAACGGGGTGACAAACTCCTTGAGAGCGGCGGCGGCATTATCGCCGAGCCCGCCGAAGGGCAGCCACTCCTCCCCCTCGGCAATCCCCATCGTGGTGCGCAGCGCCGCCATCTGCGTCGGGTTCATCAGCCCGGCGTGGTTATCCTTGTGGCCCTGGAACGGCAGGCCGAAGCCCTTGACCGTATAGGCGATAAACATCGTCGGCTTGTCATCGTCAGCCTCGGCAAAGGCGTCGAGCAGCGTTTCGATGCAGTGGCCGCCCAGATTGAGCATCAGCGCCGAGAGCGCCTCATCATCGAAGCTGGCAATCAGTTTGAGCGCAGCCTTGCTGCCGGCCAGGTCAGCAGTCAGCCGCGCCCGCCACGCCGCACCGCCCTGATAGGTCAGCGCGGCATATTCGGCGTTGGGGCAATCATCGATCCAGCCCTCGATCGCCTTACCGCCGGGTCGCTTGAACACTTCGCGCTGAACCTTGCCGTGCTTGAGCGTCAGGACGCGCCAGCCGCAGGTTTCAAAAATGTCGTCGAAACGGCGAAACATCCGGTCAGCAGTGGTGCTGTCGAGCGACTGGCGGTTGTAGTCAACCACCCACCAGCAATTGCGGATATCGTGCTTGTAGCCCTCGATCAGGCATTCATAGATGTTGCCTTCATCAAGCTCGGCATCGCCCATCAGCGCGATCATCCGTCCGGCATCGCTTTCCGGCATCTGGCCGTGGGCGACAAGGTAATCCTGAACCAGGCTGGCAAAGGCGGTAACTGCCACGCCAAGCCCGACCGATCCGGTCGAGAAATCAACCGGGATCTTGTCCTTGGTGCGCGAAGGATAGCTTTGCGCCCCGCCCATTGATCGGAACGCCTGAAGCTGCTCAAGGCTTTGATTACCCAGCATATAATGGATCGCATGCAGCACCGGCCCGGCATGCGGTTTCACCGCCACCCGGTCTTGCGGGCGCAGCGCATGGAAATAGAGCGCGGTCATGATCGCAGTGATCGAGGCGCAGCTCGCCTGATGCCCGCCAACCTTCAGCCCATCGCGGCTTTCGCGGATGTGGTTGGCGTTGTGGATCGTCCAAGAAGAGAGCCAGCGGAGCTGCTGGTTGAGCATTTCAAGGTTGCGGATCAGATCGGCGCGGGTTTCAAGAACTTTCAACATGCCTGCTCTTAACCGCGTGGTTTTCCATTGAATAGATGTGAATTCAATCAGCCAGCATTCGCGCAATCGCACTCATCAGGTCGCGGTTGAAGGCCTTTGCGATACTTGCCTCGCTCATCGCGTTGAAGGCGTGGATTGCGCCGGGATAGCTGTGGAGTTCAACCGGCACTCCGGCATCGACCAGGCGGCGCGCGTAATCAAGGTCTTCGTCGAAAAACAGATCGAGGCTGCCGGTGCCGATCCAGGTGGGCGGCAGGCCCGCCAGATCATCGGCGAGGCTGGGAGAAAACCAGCCTTTGCGGGCATCGTTGGCCGGATAATCGCCGCGCAGGCTCTCCCAGCCGAACTGGTTTGACGAACGGGTCCAGATGAACTCGCCGGTGTGCCGGTTGCGGTGGCGGCAATCCTCGCTGCCGGTGCGATGATCGAGCATCGGATAGGTCAGAAACTGCGCGGCAAGCTGAGGCCCGCCCAGATCGCGCGCCATCAGCGCCGTCGCCGCGGCGAGGCCACCACCGGCACTTTCGCCAATTATTCCAATGCGTTTCGGATCGATGCCAAGCTCGGCTGCATTGCCTGCCAGCCAGGTGAGTGCGGCAAGACAGTCCTCCTGCGGGCCGGGGAAAGGGGTCTCCGGAGCGAGCCGGTATTCGACCGAAGCGACCGGAAAACCCAGCGCCAGCGCCATTGAGGATGGGCCGAACTGCATTCCGCTGGCCGAACCGATGACCATGCCGCCGCCGTGGATGTGCAGAAGTGCGGCGCGGACGGAAGTGCCTGGGGCGGGGTCATACCAGTAGATTTCAAGCGGTCCGCCGGGGCTCTCAATCAGTTTCACTTCGGCTGCGAGCGGCGGCTCGCCTAGGAATTTGAAGCGCTGTTCGGATTCGATCCGGACCTGCGGCAGGCTGGCGGACTTAAATTCGCGGATTGGCATCGCCTCGATCAGCGGCAGGATCTCGGGGTCAACAAGATGTCTGGTGGTCATTTTCTTCCAACCTGCAACGGTGCTGCAACAGCACTGCTGTGGCACTACAATGGAGTTGGTAGCGAGTGGCCTGAGGCTGGCAAGGCCCGTCCTGCATTTCAAAAACAAATGGGGCCGGCATCGCTGCCAGCCCCCGAATCTTTTGAGCAAAAAACAAATGGGGCCGGCATCGCTGCCAGCCCCCGAATCTTTTGAGCAAAAAACAAATGGGGCCGGCATCGCTGCCAGCCCCATGATCGCCTGCTCCATATCGAGCGATTGGACGAATGTCATACCCGGGGTCGCTCAGGACAGGGTGGCCGCAGTGATGCGTTTTGGAACACCTCGCGTACCATCGCACCGAGGGTGAATTGCATCGTGATGCTCGTCGCATCGGGCCTGACTGACTTCGACCCACCGAATCCCGAAGGACTGGCAAATCTTCCTCAATCATTCTGTCGCTCGCGTTACGGTGGCTCTGTTGAGCCGACACTCATCGCCCGGCACTTCTGCCGACGACCGGTTCCGTCAGGCGGTCGGTTCTGGCCCCGAGGGACTTTCACCTTCCACCTGGCGGTTCCGAGATCGGTCTCTCTCCTGCCGTTCGGTCCTGCTGCTCCACCCTGCCGAAGCAGAGCTTCCTTGCGCTTCCTCATGGCCGTTCGAAATCGACCTTCCGGCTGCGCTCCACTCGCCGCATCTGCGGTTCGCCAGGTTTGTTCCGAAGAACGCCCGAGGCGTGTTTTCCGATGTTGCTGCGGGCATCGCTGCCGCATCGTTTGAGTTAAACTTTCTCGTTCCTTTTCAAGAGTTTCCTCTTTCCAAAGTCCGGGCCAATCACCCTCTCGACACCCAAAAGCTGCGCCTCAAAAGTGAGTCGCGCAAGAAGAATCTTTCACACTTATCCACAGGGCGCGCCTAAGCGGTGGACAACTGCGACAGGCCCCTTGAGTTACCCATATTCCGCGCCGCAGATTTACTTCTACCGATCCCGCGCCGCCAGCAGCCTGAGCCGCAGAGCATTGAGCCGGATGAACCCCGCCGCATCCTTCTGATCGTAAGCCCCGGCATCATCCTCAAACGTCACATGCGCTTGCGAATACAGACTGTTCGGCGATTTACGCCCGACCACCGAAGCCATCCCCTTGTAGAGCTTGAGCCGCACCGTGCCCGAAACCTTGACCTGCGAATGATCGATCGCGGCTTGCAGCATCTCGCGCTCCGGGGCGAACCAGAAGCCGTTATAGATAGCTTCCGCATATCTGGGCATCAGCTCATCCTTCAGATGCGCTGCGCCGCGATCCAGCGTGATGCTCTCGATCCCGCGGTGCGCCCGGGCATAGATCTCCCCGCCCGGCGTTTCATACATGCCCCGGCTTTTCATGCCGACGAAGCGGTTTTCGACCAGATCGAGCCGGCCGATGCCGTGCTTGCGGCCCAGTTCGTTAAGCGCGGTGAGCAAGCTGGCGGGCGACATGCCCACGCCGTTCAGCGCCACGCCGTCGCCGCGTTCGAAATCGACCGTGATGTATTCGGGCACGTCCGGCGCATCCTCGGGATTGACCGTGCGCGAATAGACATAATCCGGGGTCTCGTCCCACGGATCTTCCAGCACCTTGCCTTCCGACGAGGTGTGCAGCAGATTGGCATCGGTTGAAAACGGGCTTTCGCCGCGCTTGTCGGTCGGCACCGGGATCTGATGCGCCTCGGCCCAGGCGATCAGCGCGGTGCGCGATGTAAGGTCCCATTCGCGCCACGGCGCGATCACCTTGATGTCAGGCGCAAGCGCGGCGACGCCCAGCTCAAACCGCACCTGATCATTGCCCTTGCCGGTCGCGCCATGCGCCACCGCATCGGCGCCGACTTCGCGGGCAATCTCGACCAGCCGCTTGGAAATCAGCGGCCGCGCGATCGAAGTGCCAAGCAGATAATCGCCCTCATAGCGCGCATTGGCGCGCATCATCGGAAACACGAAATCGCGCACGAATTCCTCGCGCAGATCGTCGATATAAATGTGTTCCGGCTTCACCCCCATCAGCACCGCCTTGGCCCGGGCCGGCTCCAGCTCGCCCTCCTGGCCAAGATCGGCAGTGAAGGTAACGACCTCGCAGCCATAGGTGACTTGCAACCATTTGAGGATAACACTGGTGTCGAGGCCGCCCGAATAGGCAAGGACGACACGTTTGATATCCGACATGGCTAATGCTCCGCGCGCGACAATTACGCGGCGCGCCTAACAGGCGTGGGTTGCTATCGCAACTGCTGGGGCGGGATGGAATTGATTCCTGCTCCCCTCCTCTTCAGGGGAGGGGTAGTGAGACTTGGCGAGTCCTGAGCTTGTCGAAGGGCCGCCTAGTCGCAGCTGGGTGGGGGCTACCCGCTGGGTCTGACCAAGCGGATAGCCCCCACCCCAACCCCTCCGCTTAAGAGGAGGGGCTTAAGTGCTTTACTGCATGGGCTTTACGCGCGGTTAGGCAAGCATTAGCGGGGCAAGGCCTGTCTCTATATCAAGAAGCTGGCGGATGTGGACCTTGCGGTGCTGGTGCCGTCATCGCGGGCAATTCTGCAATTCTGGGGACACAATACAAATTACGCTGGCACCGCCAACCGCACCCCCAGCACTCTCGTCACCTTAATCAGAGTATCGAGCGTCGAGATGCCGGTTTCGCGGGCCAGTGCGGTTATGCCGCGTGCGCGGGTAACGGCGCTAAAGGCGTGGCGGATCAGCGCCGGGTCGCCATCCTCGAAGGCGGCTTCGAGGTAATGGCGTACGTCGGTGTCGGAGGTGAGAAATTCGGCAGCGTCTCAGGGTTTTGTTGCAACAGCCATATGGTGTCCTTTATTCGACCGGAACCATAGCCCACTACCCAAATCCCGTCATCAGTTCAACTTAACGGGCTTTGGGAAGGATCGATGCTTCACGTCGTCCCCGGCTTGACCGGGGACCGCTGCCCTCATCATTCGGTCCTCGCATCCCCGAGGCCAGCGGTCCCCGGTCAAGCCGGGGACGACGGCTTCCATCAAGAATGCTTGTGAATTCCGGGGGTACAAAAAGCAAAACCCGTCCATGCTGAGCTTGCCGAAGCACTGCCCTGCTTTTTTGAGGTTGGGGTGTGGGGCAGGGAGAGAGAAAAAGGCAGCCGTTTACCTACGGTCGCCTTCGGCTCGACAAGCTCAGGGTAGACGGGATGGGGTGGTAGCGTGGACTTGTCAGCCGCCCCTACTCCGCCGCCTCCCTCCCCAGATGCCACTCAGGCGCCACATCCAGCGCCGACAACCGCGCCGCCTCTGCGCCGATGTAATCGCGCGTCAGCGGCAGCGTGTCGGCGCGCTTGATCGATTGGAGGTGGAAATTGACCATGCCGCCATTGCGGAACGCCTGTTCGGCCCCGGCCAGGTAGAACTGCCACATCCGGAACAGGTTTGCGTCATACAGCGTGGTGATCTCAGCCTCATGCAGCGTTGCCCGGCGATACCATTCGGCCAGGGTATGGGCATAGTGGAAGCGCAGCACTTCGATATCCGAAGTGATCCAGCGGTTGCGTTCGAGCGCAGAGGTCAGCTCGCTCAGCGCCGGGATATAGCCGCCGGGGAAGATGTATTTGCGGGTCCATTTGTCGGTCATACCAGGCGGGCCGGTGCGGCCGATGGTGTGGGTCAGCATCACCCCGTCATCGGCCAGCAGCTCGCGGGTTTTGGCGAAATATTCGCCGAAATGCGGCGCGCCAACGTGCTCGATCATGCCGACGCTGGTGATCCGGTCAAACTGGCCGGCCACATCGCGGTAATCGATCAGCTGGAACCTGACCTTGTCGGCCACCCCGGCCGCCACCGCACGCTCATTGGCGAAGGCAATTTGATCGGGAGCGAGCGAAACGCCAAGCACTTCGAGCCCGAAATGACGGTTGAGATAGAGGCCAAGGCCGCCCCAGCCGCAGCCGATATCGAGCAGTCGCAGACCTTCGGTCTTACCGGGTGTAAGCTTCAGCTTGGCCGCGATCAGCGCCTGCTTGTCCAACTGTGCCCGCTCCAGCGGGTTCGCCGGATCACGGAAATAGGCCATGGTGTATTGCCGGTCCTCATCGAGGAACAGCTCATAAAACTGGCGGGAAAGATCATAGTGGTGAACCACATTATCGCTCGCCTTGGCGCGCCGATTGATCTGATCGAGCCGCGCGGCGAACCCATCAAACAGGCGTTTTGCCGGGCTGGGCGGGGTCATGGGAGCACCGGCGCGGCCGGCGTTACCCATCACCAGCAGCACCATATCGCGGATGTCGTGGGGCGGCTCGACCACCAGCCGTCCGTGCATATAGGCTTCGCCCGCGCCGACCCGCGGGTCTTTAGCGATGTGGAAGGCCGCGCCCTTGTCTGTCAGGCGGATGCGGACCGGCCCGGTGCCATCAGCCGGGGCAGGATTGCCGTAGCGGTATTCCTTGCCGTCGTAATCCGTGACGATCAGCTGACCTTCGCGGACCAAGGTACTGAGCATCTTGTTGAGTAACCACATAGCGCTATCAGTATGTCCAAAGCGGCTGCTGGCAAGCCCTTTTTACCGCACTCTACTGCCGGGCGAGGAAAAGCACATCGCGCGGCTGTGCCAGCAAATGCTGGCCCGAATCGATAAATAAAGTCTCGCCGCTGGCCAGCCAGCCTTCGCTCAGGAACAGCGCCGCATCGGCCAGTTCCGCAGGAGCGGTCAGCCGCTGTAGCAGGTTCATCCGTCCGCTCTGCTCATGCTCGGCATCGATCTGGTCAAAACTTGGCATCATCGCGCCGGGGGCCAGACCATAGATCCGATCCTCGGCGCGCTCTTGCGCCAACGCCAGCATCGTCATCCCAGCAGCAAAGGCGTGTTTGGCCATGGTGTAGGAAAAGAAATCCGGATTGGGATTGCGCAGTTTCTGATCAAGGAACTGGACCACCCGCCGTCCGCCCTGTGCGCGCGCCTTGGCCAGAAAGGCTTGGGCCATGCGGGTCGGGGTTTCGGCATTGACGGTCATCGCCTCGGCAAAAATGGTAGGATCGATCGCAGCGGCGGTGTCGAGGTTGAATACTGCGGCACAATTGATCAGCATCCGCCAATCGCCAAGCCGCGCGGCCAGTGCATCGATCATTGCCAGTGCGGCGTCACCGTCCAGCAGATCGCATTGCACCACTTCTGCCGAGGGTAACTCAGCGGCAAGCACATGGGCCGCATCGGGAGAATGGCCAACATGGATCACCACATGCCAGCCCGCTTGCCCGAAGGCCCGCGCCAGCACCGCACCGATGCGGCGGGCAGCGCCAGTAATGAGAACGGCTGGTGGCATGGCTCTTACCAAGCACACCAGCCGTAATGAGGGAACCCGAAAATCAGTTCCGGGTGCGGAATTCTAGCGGCAGCGTGTCCGCCCGCGCTCGACCTCGCGGCCTACCAGTGCTCCGGCAGCGGCACCAAGGATTGTTCCGGTCGCACGGTCACCGCGAGTATCAACCGCGCGGCCCAGCAATGCACCCAGCGCAGCGCCGACCAGCAGGCCGGTCGTGCCGTCGCCGCGGCGGCAGTGATAGCGGCCGTCCTCGCCCCGCCAATAGCGGATGCCGTTGTCGGTGCGGCGATAGGCGATATCGCCGTGCTTGGCGCGATAGCCATGCGCGGGAGCCCAGCTGGGCGGATCGGCATAGGCCGAAGCAGTGGGCACTGTTAGTCCGGCCAATGTGGCGGCTAGAATGACATTCCTCATGTTCTTCTCCAAAGTTCTGACTATTCCATTCAAACGCAGAGTTTGGCTGCATGTTCCCCAACCGGCGATGAACAGCAAAGGTGAACGGTGCGGTCACAGTTGGACCGGGCAATAGCTGCGACGAAATGCGCAGGCCCCTATCCCAGCGCGGCCTGCTTTTCCTCGGCCAGCCGGTCGAGCTCGGCGCGGCTCTTCTTTTCGGACGCGGTTTTGAGCTGGCCGCAGGCAGCATCGATATCGCGTCCTCTGGGCGTGCGGACCGGGGCGCTGATCCCGCCGGCAAAGACGATCTCGGCAAAGCTCCTGATCCGCTCGGGCGTGGAGCATTCGTAGATTGCGCCCGGCCAGGGGTTGAACGGGATGAGATTGACCTTGGCGGGCAGCTTGTAGCGCTTGATCAGCCGCACCAGCTCGCGCGCGTCCTCGTCGCTATCATTCTTGTCCTTCAGCATGACATATTCAAAGGTGATCCGCCGCGCGTTGGAGGCGCCGGGGTAATCAGCGCATGCCTGGAGCAGCTCCTCAAGCCCATATTTGCGGTTGATCGGGACGATCTCGTCGCGCACTTGCTTGTTGGTGGCGTGGAGCGAGACCGCCAGATTGACCCCGATCTCGGCGCCGGCGCGGGCCATCATCGGCACCACCCCGCTGGTTGAAAGCGTGATCCGGCGGCGCGACAGGCCCAGGCCATCTCCGTCCATCACCAGCTTCAGGGCATCGCGGACATTCTCGAAATTATACAGCGGCTCGCCCATGCCCATCATCACGATGTTGGTCAGCAGGCGGCCATCCGAAGTGTAGTTGCCGCCCACTTCATCGGCCTCATCGTCGGCGTCATCATCTGCGTTGCTGTCCAGTCCGGCCATCGATCCCTTGGGCCATTCGCCCAGCGCATCGCGGGCGAGCATCACCTGGCCGACGATTTCACCGGGCGTCAGATTGCGGACCAGCCGCATCGTCCCAGTGTGGCAGAACCGGCAGTTAAGCGTGCAGCCGACCTGGCTGGAGACGCACAGGGTGCCGCGGGTCTCATCGGGAATGAAAACCATCTCGTAATCATTGGCATCTGCTGTGCGCAGCAGCCATTTGCGGGTGCCATCAATGGAAACCTGCGCCTCGACAATCTCGGGCCGGCCGATCACAAACCGTTCGCTAAGCCATGGCCGCATGGTCTTGGCGATATCGGTCATCGCCTCAAACTCGGTCACGCCGCGGTGGTAGAGCCAATGGAACAGCTGGCGCGAACGCAGCTTGGCGGCCTTGGCATCAAGTCCGGCCTCGGCCAGCAGCTCGGCGATCCGGGTGCGCGGCAGGCCGATCAGATCGACACGGCCATCGCTGCGCGGGGTGATGTCGCGCGGGGTGGGCACCGGATCGATCATTCCGGGGATCGCCATGAGGTTTGTGTCGGCCATGAAACGCGGGCCTATAGGGGGGATCTGCCGGAAAAGCTACCGCAACCCGGCACACCCGATCGTGGCCGCATCCATCGCGGTGGCGGAGCCCGCCAAGGCCCACGTATTGGAAAACCCGCGACCGTCCGCGCCGCGCGCGCTGACCGTCAGTCCACTGGCTGAGCGCATCGCGGCAATGATCGCAGCGTCCATCCGTTGGTCCGCCGCCCAGGCATCACCGCCGCCGCCGGTCAGCACAAAACGTTGCCGCCCGATACTGAGCGTAATCTTGCCTGCGGGCGCAAGCTTGCGTGACAGGCGGAAATGGAGCTGGTTACGCACAGCTTTGCGAGGCCAGGTCCCCACCGCAGCATAGGGCTGGTAATCGCGGGTAAGCGTTGATGGCGCGGCCATCGCAATCGCATAGCAACGCGGCCCACCTGCGCCGTTGCCGGCATCACGAAATGCCCCCCAGCCAGAAAACATGCCGAGTGAATCGCGGGCGAGGGCAGGGGTGCTGATTGTCAGCAAAAGGCCAGCCAAGATAAGCCGCGTTGCGCGGCCCGGAGGAAAAATTCCGCCCGCCGAAATAACAGGGCGCGGGGCAGAAGTCTCGATCCGGTAGGTCAAAGCGCGATAAAATTGCCAAATCATCGGTGAATCATCGCAGAACGCCGCCGATTAGGGAAGGACAGTCTGTCTTGCGGGCAGGTGCAGCTGGCGGAGAACCGCAATTCAGCGTGGAAAACGCCGTCCTCCAACACGCAGGCTGTCAGCTCACCGTGCCTTTAACCATACCGCCGCGTTAATCGGTTTGCTGGAGATAATATTAACGTTTGGAATCCAAATAACGTAACGGTTTGTTGCGGCATTTACGAGGCGCTTCGGGTCTGGGTTTCTCTTATGATAAACAAGCAGTTGAACAGACAATTTTTGGTCAAGGAGGCATTATGAGCATCAGCACGATCACACTTCGCAAGGGACTTCTGCTGTCCGCTGGCATATTCGGATACGCCTTGGCTCCGCTGGGCAATGTGGCCTGGGCCGCCGGACCTAACTCGAACCATGGTGTTGAGGCGGATGACAACGAAGATCAGGCGGGCGACGCTGATGACCAGGCCGATGACGCCAAGGATCAGGCCGACGATGCCGAGGATCAGGCTGAAGATGCCGCCGATGCCGCCAAGGATCAGGCTGAAGATGCCCAAGATCAGGCTGATGATGCTGCGGAAGAGGCCGCCGACGCCGCCGACGATGCCGCCAATGACGCTGCTGACAGCAGTTCAGACGGGAGTGACTGATCACGCTGCGGGCGGACATCCCGTTACGTAGTGGTTTGATCAATAAAGACACCAACCCCAAGGCTGCGGCAGACCGTGGTCTTGGGGTTTGGATTCGTTCAGGGAAAAGAGAGAATAATGATGACCAGGTCCAATCTGAGCCGTCTGGCGTTGAACGTCAGTGCAGCAGTTGCGGCGCTGCAGGGCGCTTCGGCGTTTGCGAAGGAAGAAAAGCCGCTTTCGTTGATCATCACGGCTGGCGCTGAATATGACAGCAATGTGTCGGTTGACCAGACCGACTTGCTGACCCGTCAGGGTGATACGGCCGCAGTGCTGGGGGTTGCCGCCAAGTACAAGTTGGCGCTGGGCGAGAATTCGTCGTTGTCTTTGGGCTATGACTTCGATCAGAGCCTGCATTCCGATTTGTCCGCGTTCGATCTGCAGACGCACACTGCAAGCTTCGGGGCCGATACCAAAGTCGGCGGCGTTGGTCTGGGGGCGGACTACAGCTTCAGTCATATCCTGCTAGGCGGAAACAGTTTTCTTGACATCCAACAGGCTGGTCCGTCAATCAGCAGCTTCCTGACCAAATCGATCTATCTGCGCGCCAGCTACGCTTACCTCGACAAGAATTTCAAACTTTCGGATAACCGTGATGCGACAGCGCATCAAGGATCGGGAGACGCCTATTACTTCTTCATGAAGAACAAAGGGTTCATCAACATTGGCGGGCGCTATGGCACAGAAAATGCGGTTGATCCGGCGCTTGATTATAGCAGCTTTCAGGTCAGCTCAGTCGTCCAGGTTCCACTGATCCTGCTGTCCGATGGAGCAAGGGTGAAGTTTGGCTATGCCTATAGGGAGCGTAATTACGACAACATCACTCCGCTGATCGGGGTGGTTCGTCATGAAAATCGTTCAACCTACAAGGTCGATGCGGTTGTTCCTTTCACCGACCACCTCAGCTTCAAGCCCGAATATCGCTATGTTGATCGCAATTCGAACTTTGCGCCGTCGAATTACACCGAAAACGTCGTGACCGGTGCGCTCAGCTATCGCTTCTGACCGCTGATCTGGCAGTTCCCGGGCCTGCGTCCGGGAACTGCCGATTGATGTAATCCGGATAGCAACTCCCGGCCTCACCCCTCAAGCAGATCCAGATAGCTCACCACATCGTTGTCGGTGGCGATGAACAGTCCGTCCTGAACCTCCTCTGGCTGGGCGGCAGCAATTTCCAGCGCCTCGGCCAGCGAGCCATAATGCAGCGTGTGGGCCGCGCCGCCCTCGCCGCCGCCATCAAGGTGGTAGAGGCGGACGGTGGCCGCGCTGAAGGTGGTGCGCATCACTTGGTCTCCCGATAGTCTATCGCCACCACTTCCCATTCCTTTTCGCCGCCAGGCAGAGCGACTTTGCGCAAGTCGCCTACGCTTGCGCCGCGCAGTGCGCGGGCCATGGGCGCGCTCCAGCCGATCAGGGCGGCGCTGGCGTCCTGCTCGTCATCGCCAACCAACGTGATGGTGCGCAGGGTGTCGTCCTCATCGGCGATGGTAACGGTCGCGCCGAACCATGCGCGGGTGCGGTCTTCCTGCCGGGCGGGATCGATGATCCGGCAGGCTTTCATCCGCCGGGCCAGATGCGCCAGCTCGCGGTCAATCTCGCGCATCCGCTTGCGGCCATAGAGGTAATCGCCATTCTCGCTGCGATCACCGTTGCCCGCCGCCCAGCTGACGATCTCGACAATTGCCGGACGTTCAGTGCCCAGCAAATGATCATAGCGGACGCGCAGGGCCGACATTCCGGCGGGGGTGATGGGCGGGCCAGCGGGTTTCATGAATTTCCCTTACTCTCGCCGTCATCCCCGCGAAAGCGGGGATCGCTGGCCGCGCAGTCCAAGGGCGCATCGATGAGGCCAGCGGTCCCCGGTCAAGCCGGGGACGACGCATCATCCCGGTGTTCGCTTGCCCAGGAAATAACTCAGCGGGTTGGCGCCCTTGTAGCGCGCCTTGGCGGGGTTCATCGCCTCATAAACTACAGCATTCTCGATCACATGTTGCACATAACCGCGGGTTTCGGTGAGCGGGATCCGCTCGATCCAGTCGACCCAATCGATGCTGCCAGTGCGCGGATCGCCGTTGGCGCGCAGGAACTTGTTCACATTGCCGGGGCCAGCATTATAGGCCGCGACCGCCAACGGGTAGCTGCCACCGAAATAATCCATCATCCGCGCGAAATAGGCATTGCCGAGCATCTGATTGTAGCCCGCATCCTTGACCAGCCCTTGCGGATCGTAAACGATCTCCATCTTGCCAGCCTGCTCGCGTGCGGTGCCGGGCATCAGCTGCATCAGCCCGCGCGCCCCGGCATGGCTGACCGCATTCATCGCGAACTGGCTTTCCTGGCGGGTGATCGCGTGGATCATCGTCCAGTTGCCGCCTTGAATCACCGGCATCAGTGGGAACGAGATTTGCTGGAAATTGCCGAAACCGTCGGTATGCGCCGATTGGCCCAGGATCACCCCCAGATCGCGGCGGCCCAGTTCACGGGCAAGGTCTGCCACCAGCAGATGATCGCCCTCGGTCACGGCCTGATCGGCAATCTCGCGGAAAAAGCGCACTGCGGTGGGCCAGTCGCTTTCGCGGGCCACTTCGCGCACTGCTGCGGTCAGCGGTTTGGCGGCAAAGATGCCGCGCTCGTCAGGCGTGGCCATGCCGGTCAGCGCGGCATCGAAACGCGGCAGCGGGCGGCCCAGCCGTTCAAGGCTGAGCATGCCGTAAAACTGATCGGGGTAAGCAGCCGCCAGTTCAAAATAGCGGGCAGAATTGATTGCATCGCCAGCGCGAACTGCCGCGCGTCCAGCCCAGTAAAAACCCTTCGAGCGGGTCTGCGGGGTCCGCGCTGCTGCGCCGTAGCGGTAAAACAGGAGCATCGCCCGCGTGCCATCGCCCAGGCTGGACAGCGCCTTGGTCCCGCCCAGCCACATCAGCGAGGTGTAATCGTCGCGGATCACGAACGGCAACCGGCTGACATCGGTGCCTGGGGCAAAGGCATCGTCGATCGAACCGGCGATCCGCACCGCGCTGGCAGCATCGGCGCTGCGAGCGGTGTTGAGCAGCGCAGCCACCCATTTGCGTTGATCGAGCGGCGGCGCGCTGAGCGGCGGGCGATTGGCCAGCAGGCTGGCCGCAGCGGACGATTGCCCACTGGTTCGCAGCATCCGCGCGCGATTATAGAGATAGCCTGCATTGCGCAGCGCTTCTGGGCCGACAATGATGCCGGCACTGGCCGGATCCTTGCCATTGACCAGTCCTAATCGGGCGAGAAAGCCACTACGGCCCGCAGGTGAGGTATATAGGATTTGCCGTTCGGCCTGCGCGATTGCACCGGCCCAGAGCAGCGCATCCATCCGCGCATCGTGATCGTCCGGCGTCAGGGTTGCGGCAAGCTGCGCGAACACAGCGGCTTCGGCTGCATCGCTCATCGCCCCGCCGCGCCAGGCGGTGCGGGCCGCACCCAGGGCCTGTGGCCGGCCAAGCGCTGTCAGGGCAAGCGCATACTGCGCCTGAGCCGGGTTGGTCAGCGGGGCAAAGCGATCAAAATAGGCGGCAACGCGGGCAGGCTCGGAATAACTGCGCTCCAATGAGCGCTCGGCCCAGCCGCGCAGTTTGGTCTCTTCGGGAAAGCCCGGATAGCTCAACAGGAAACTGGCATAGTCGGCGAAACCGAACTGATCAGAGCTGGTCAGCAGTTTCCACCGCTGGATCGCCTGGGCCATATCGCCCGACTGGCTGGTGCGCAGCTGGGCCCGCGCCTGATCCCATTCGACGCCATCGGCTGCCCCGGCCTGCGCCATGGCAGGGAGGGGAGCGAAAGCCAGCGAAAGCAGCAAGGAGGCCATAGTGGTGCGAACCATGCTGGACATCGTGGGCTTAGGCTCCTTATCAGGCGCTGAATGGATTGTTCACCGCTCTATGGGGCATGATTAAGGATAAAGTCTATGTTTTCCGGCTCGATTCCGGCTCTGGTAACCCCCTTTCGCGATGGAGCGTTCGATGAGAAGGCCTATCGCAAGCTGGTCGACTGGCAGATCGAGAATGGCTCGAACGCGCTGGTTCCCTGCGGCACCACCGGCGAGGCCTCAACCCTCTCCAATGCCGAGCACCACCGGGTGATCGAGGTGTGCATCGAGCAGGCCGCCGGCCGCGTCCCGATCATCGCCGGCTGCGGCAGCAATGATACGATGAACGCCCGGCTGCATATGAATTTCAGCCGCAAGACCGGGGCCAAGGCCGCGCTGTGCGTCGCGCCTTATTACAACCGCCCCAGCCAGGCCGGGCTGATCGCTCATTTCAGCTTTTTGGCGGAGAGCTCGGAACTGCCGATCGTGCTCTATAACGTCCCGGGCCGCACGGTGACCGATCTCAAGCCCGAAACAGTGATCGAGCTGGCCAACCGCTTTCCGACCAAGATCATCGCGATCAAGGATGCCAGCGGCGATCTGTCACGCGTGACCGATCACCGCATGGGGATCGGCAAGGACTTCTGCATGCTGTGCGGCGATGATGAGCTGGCGCTGCCGTTCAATGCCGCAGGCGGGGTCGGCTGTATCTCGGTGACGGCGAACGTCGCGCCCCGGCTGTGCGCCGATTTCCAGGCGGCCTGCGCCGAGAACAACCTCGAAAAGGCCCGCGAACTGAACGACAAGCTCTATCCGCTGCACTACGCCATGTTCGAGGATGCCAGCCCCGGCCCGGTCAAATACGCACTCAGCCGGGTGCACGACTGGATCACCGAAGACCTGCGCCTGCCGATGGTGCCCTGCAATGCCGAAGCCCGCGCGGCGGTCGATGCGGCATTGGATCATGCGGGTTTGGTGTGAGTATCCCGCCTAACCCTAGTTCATAGTCATCCTGAACTTGTTTCAGGACCCATTTCTCCTTCCGCGCGGAGCCTGGGGTCAAAAGCTCAGCGGTGCCTTTGTGCCTCATTCCTCGATCTGAGCTTTGAGGCGCGATGGGTCCTGAAACAAGTTCAGGATGACGGGCGTTTTTGGTGGTTCCCCCGTTCCCTTTTGCCGCAACGCACCCTACATGCGCAATCATAATGGCCCGCCCTACTCCCGCCCCGTTCGACAAGACCAAGATCGTCGCCGAAAACCGGCGGGCGAAGTATGATTACTATATCGAGGACGTGTTCGAGGCCGGGATCGCGCTGACCGGGACCGAGGTTAAATCGCTCCGCTTTGGCGAAGGTTCGATCGCCGAGAGCTATGCCGAGGTCAAGAACGGCGAAGTCTGGCTGGTCAATTCCAACGTCCCCGAATTCAGCCACGGCAACCGTTACAACCACGAGCCCAAGCGCCCGCGCAAACTGCTGCTCAAAGAGCGCGAGATTGCCAAATTCCACGGCGCGGTGGAGCGCAAGGGGATGACCCTGGTTCCGCTCAGCATCTATTTCAACGGCCACGGCCGCGCGAAAGTCGAACTGGCGCTGGCCAAGGGCAAGAATGCGGCAGACAAGCGCCATGTTATCAAGGACCGGGACTGGCAACGCGACAAGGCCCGGATTATGCGTGAGCACAAATGAGCACGATACTCTCCCGTTTCGCCGGTTGGGCCAGGCGCACGATGCCCCAGCGCGAGCAGATGGAGCGCAGCCGCTGGGTTCCCCGCCGCGTGCTGGCCTCTGAGCTGTGGCGCTTTACCCGCCGCTCGGTCCCGCGCGGGGTAGCGCTGGGCATGCTGGTGGGGATCATTGTGCCATTCGCCCAAATCCTGTTCGCCGCGCTGCTCAGCCTGCCGGTGCGGGCCAATGTCCCGGTGGCGGGGCTGACAACTTTCGTCACCAATCCTTTCACCACGCCGTTCATCTGGGTGGTCGCCTACAAGGTTGGCAGCTGGCTGCTCCATGTCGATGCGATGACCGTGATTCAGCCCGTCGCGCGGACGATGGAGCAGACCCAGTTCGACCAGATGCTGACCTGGCTGACCGGGGCAACCCTGGTTACGGCATTTGGACTGGTGGTGCTGGCGGTGATTTCAGCAGCGGCCAGCTATCTGGCGACTAGCTTGATCTGGCGCTGGTGGACCGGGCATAAGCGGCGCGCCCGGCTGGAGGCGCGCCTCCAGAAGCGCTCCGCAGTCGCCGGTAGCGCTGCATCCTGATGCCTGCTGTCCGCCAGTCGATGCGCGAAGCAGGCAGGCAAAATCTGCCCCGCTCGGACTGGTTGCTGATAAGCTCCGGGCTGCTCGCCAGCCTGATCCTGTTATGGTTCGTTACCGGGCAGCCGCTGGTGGTCGCCGGGTTCGGCGGCGGGGTGCTGGCACTGGGCGCGCTGGTGCGATCCTTCGCCCTGCGCGAGCCGGTATTACGCGAGGCGGAATATGCCCTGCCGGACTGGTCCGTCACAGTCGCGGCGATCAAGCGTCCCGATACCGCCGTGGCGATAACCGACCGGGCCGGGCGGCTGGTCTGCGCCAATGCCCGCTATGAAGAATGGTTCGGCGCTGCCCATGCTCCGCCCCGTCTGCCGGTTGACAATGCCTCGCTCGATCGCCTCGCCCGTGCGGCGCGCAGTGGCTGGCGCGATGGCCAGGGCAGCGCCGATCTGATCGAAGGGGTGTTTGCTGATACCAGCGGCGGGCGCTGGAAAGGCGAGGCCCTGCGCGCCGGGCGCGGCGATGATTTCCTGGTCTGGCAGATCAGCCCGGTGACGGCAGCAGATCCGATCGGTGATCTTGTCGTCCAGCTCGATGGCAAGCTTGGCCGGGCGCTGGCTTTGGCTGGAATCTCGGCTGCGATGGTCGATCCCGATGGCAAGATCCGCGCTGCGAGTGCCGGTTTTGCTGCGCGCGCCGTCGGTGATGCTGCCGCGCTGCTGACGGGCACAGACTTTGTTACGCTGCTCCGCCAGGATGAGCGTGATCGGATCAGCTGGGCGCGTGAAGGCAATAAGGGCTCGCCGCTGACCATGTATTACCTGCCCGTCGCCGATCCCGATGCGACGGTTTCGGCCGATCCCGAGACCACACCCTCGCTGATGCTGCTGATCGATGGCGGGGTTGGCCTAGGCGGCGGTGACGATGTGCAGGCCGGCGTGCCGCATCTTGAAGCGCTGCTCGGCCAGCTCCCGCTTGGCCTGGCTATGGCAGACCGGGATGGGCGGCTGCTGTTTGCCAACCCGGCCTTCATGCGCGCGGCGGGGCTGGAGGGTGAGGCGCCGCCAACTTACCCGACCGACCTGGTGGTGCGCGAAGACAAGGGCGCGCTGTCCGATGCAATCCGCCGCTTTGCCCAAGGCTCTGCCAATACCGGCGATATCGCGATCCGCCTGCGCGAGCTGCCGGACGAGCCGGTATCGCTCAGTCTGGCCGGGGTGCGCGGGCTGGGCGAGGCTGCGGTGCTGCTAGGACTGACCGATTCGACCGAGGAAACCCGGCTCAAGCGGCAAGTGGCCCAGGCGACCAAGATGCAAGCCGTGGGCCAACTCGCAGGCGGCGTCGCGCATGATTTCAACAATGTCCTGACCGCGATCCTTGGCACCTGCGATCTGATGCTGCTGCGCCATACGCCGGGCGACAGCGATTATGACGACATCCAGCAGATTCGCGCCAATTCCAACCGCGCCGCCAGCCTGACCCGCCAGCTGCTCGCCTTTTCGCGCCAGCAGACACTGCGCCCCGAGGTGTTGCAACTGCCCGATGTGGTTGCGGATGTTTCGGTCATGCTGCGGCGGCTGATTGGCGAAAAGATCCAGTTCGTGGTTACCCATGACCGTGATCTGGGGCCAGTCCGCGCCGATCCGACCCAACTCGAACAGGTGATCGTCAATCTGGTCGTCAATGCCCGTGATGCGATGCAAGCCAAAGGCGCAATGGGCGTCGATCATGGCGGCAAGCTGACCCTCTCAACCAGGAAAGTGACTGCAGCCGATGTTCGGGGGATCCGCAGCGAGATCCTCCCGGTGGGGGATTATACCGCACTGATCGTCCAGGATACCGGCGCGGGCATTCCGCCCGAAAATCTCGGCAAGATTTTTGAGCCGTTTTTTACCACCAAGGAGCAGGGGAAAGGCACCGGGCTCGGCCTCTCGACCGTTTATGGCATCGTCAAGCAATCGGGCGGCTTCATCTTTGCGACAAGCGAGATCGGAAAAGGCACCAAGTTCACCGTCTATCTGCCCGTCCACCATGCCAGCCCCGGCGATCTGCCCGCGCTCTCCGCTCCGCCCAGGCAAGTCTCGAGCTGGGCCGGGGGCGGGCACATCCTGCTGGTCGAAGATGAAGACATGGTCCGCGCCGTGGCGACCCGCGCGCTGGTCCGGGCGGGCTACACCGTCACCGCGGCGAGCGACGGCGAGGAAGGGCTGGAGCTGGTGCAAGCCAAATTGGCAGAGGGCGGCGGATTGTTCGATATGGTGGTGAGCGACGTGGTGATGCCCAGCATGGACGGCCCCGCCATGGCCCGCGAAATCCGCAAGCTCGCGCCCGGTCTGCCGGTGCTGTTCATGTCAGGATATGCCGAAGAACAATTGCGCGAGCAGATCAATATCGAGAACATGTACTTCATTCCCAAGCCATTCTCGGTTCAGCAGATATCTGATAAAGTAGGACAAATTATAGGGTCAATCCGCCGCTAGAGCTATCTCAAATAATTTTCGTTCCCCCCTTGTTCTATGGGAACAAAGCTAATACAAAGCTGTCATTGACCTTTCGGGTCAGCTGACTAGGCAAGGGGACGAAGCATGGCTGCACAGCTCAAACTGATTCAGGAAGGCAAGGAAAGCATGGATCGTCAGAAGGCGCTTGAGGCGGCGCTGGCGCAGATTGATCGCGCCTTTGGCAAGGGGTCGGCAATGAAGCTGGGCTCGCGCGAGGCGATGCAGGTTGAAACGATTTCCTCCGGCTCGCTCGGGCTTGACATTGCGCTGGGCGTCGGCGGCTTGCCGCGCGGCCGGGTGATCGAGATTTATGGCCCGGAAAGCTCAGGGAAAACCACGCTGGCGCTCCACGTGATCGCTGAGGCGCAGAAGAACGGCGGCACCGCAGCCTTCATCGATGCCGAACATGCGCTCGATCCGGTCTATGCCAAGAAGCTCGGCGTCGATATCAACGAACTGATCGTTTCGCAGCCCGATACCGGCGAACAGGCGCTCGAAATCGTCGATACGCTGGTGCGCTCCAATGCCTTCGATGTGCTGGTGATCGATTCGGTTGCGGCGCTGGTGCCCCGCGCGGAAATCGAAGGCGAGATGGGCGATAGCCACGTTGGCCTGCAGGCCCGGCTGATGTCGCAGAGCTTGCGCAAGCTGACCGGTTCGATCAGCCGGTCGCGCTGCATGGTTATCTTCATCAACCAGCTGCGGATGAAAATTGGGGTGATGTACGGCAATCCCGAAACCACCACCGGCGGCAATGCGCTCAAGTTCTACGCCTCGGTCCGGCTCGATATCCGCCGCATCGGCCAGATCAAGGACCGCGACGATATTGTCGGCAACACCACAAGGGTGAAGGTCGTCAAGAACAAGGTCGCTGCTCCCTTCAAGCAGGTCGAATTCGATATCATGTACGGCGAAGGCATCTCCAAGATCGGTGAAATCCTCGATCTTGGGGTCAAGGCCGGAATTGTCGAGAAGTCGGGCGCCTGGTTCAGCTATGACTCAATCAGGATCGGCCAGGGGCGTGAAAACTCCAAGACCTTCCTTAAGGAAAACCCAGAGCTTTGCGACAAGTTGGAAGCCGCCATTCGCGGCCAGACCGACAAGGTCGCCGAGGTGATGATGACGGGCCCGGACGCGGAAGACGACATCTGATCTTCAGGGGAGGGCGCTTCCCCAACCCCCCGGCGCTCTCCACCAAAACAGGACCGGCGCGGTGCTCCCACGGGACCCGCGCCGGTCTTTTTTTGCGCCGGTCTATTTATTACACTCAGGCGACCACCAGCTGTGCCTTGACCACCTCATCGGCCTGCTTGCCTGACAATTCGGCCAGATGATCGAAACTTGCCGCGAAACTCGCCAATCCCTGACTGAGTGAGCGCAATTCGGCATCGAGACCGTGTCGCCCGGCCTCGGGCAACAAGGCCTCGACCTGCTCCCACCGCGGCCAATCAGGGTGCGGGCTCAGGCCCAGGATTTGCCCGCGCCGACTTGATAGCAGTGACCCGGCTTTCGATCCGGTTCCCGGCGGGGTCGTGATCGTAATCCGGCAAATTGGTTCGAGCAGATAAGGGGCAGCTGCCGCCAGGGCATGGTCCATCGCCAATCGGCCTGCGATCCGGAATGCCAGCTCCGAACTGTCGACCGAATGATACGAACCGTCAGTCAAGGTCACCGCGACATCGACCACCGGAAACCCCAGCGGGCCTTTGGCCATCGCATCACGGACCCCGGCTTCGACCGCCGGAATCCATTGCTTCGGCACCACTCCGCCCGTGATCCGATCCTCGAACACAAAGCCCGCACCGCGTTCGAGCGGACGGATCTCGATGATCACGTCGCCATATTGGCCATGTCCGCCCGATTGCTTCTTGTGCCGCCCGCGCTGGCTTGCACCCTTGCGGATCGTTTCGCGGTAGGCGATATGCGGCGGGCGGGTGTTGACCGCGACGCCATAGCGCCGCTGCAACCGGCCCAGAACCACCCCCAGATGATCGTCATTGATCCCGTGCAGCACGGTTTCATGGCTCGCCTCATCCTGAGTCCACTGCAGCGCGGGATCCTCCTCGCACAGCCGGTGGAGCGCGGTCGAAAGCTTCACATCGTCCTTGCGATCCTTCGTGGTGATCGCCACGGCGGCATTACGCGCCGGGTAATCGATCGGCGCCGCCGAGCTGTAATCCGCGCCTTTTTGACCGATCACCATCCCGCTGCGCGCTGCATCGACCTTGGCCACCGCTACAACGTTGCCGCAGGCGGCTGCCCCCTGCTTGGCAGTCTTGTCGCCCTGGACAAAGAAGATCGAGCCGGTCCGCGCCGGATCGCCGCCGACCATCAGTTCGTCGCCTTCGTACAAGGTGCCGCCCAGCACTCGTCCCAGCGCGAGGCGGCCCATTGCGCCACCATTGGCGATCTTGAATACGTGGAGTGCCGTCCCGCCGTTTAGGCCGATGCGTGTTGCCGCAGCATCAGGTTCGGGCGCTTCGTGCCTGAGCAGTTTGAGCAACCGCCGGATTCCGCCGCCGCTGTGGGCCGAGCCAAGGATTACCGGGACCACCTTGTTTCCAGCCGTGTCGGCAGCCAAATCAGCCATCACCGTGGCCGGATCGGGCGCCTCATCCATCAGCAGTGCTTCGAGCAAGGCATCGTCAAAATCGGCCAGCGTTTCGAGCAACCTGGCGCGGTCCGCCTGTTCACGCGCCGCGATTGTTTCAGGAATTTCGATCACTTGGGAAGCGGCGCTGGGGCGATAGCGATAGGCTCGTTCCATGGCGAGATCAACATAACCGGTGACGTTATCGCCCTCACGCAGCGGTATCTGACGGAGTACCAGCGGCTCGCGGCTCATCGGCTGTAACTGCGCTAACAGCTCGCGCACCGCGCCGGCGCGGGCATTTTCGATCTTGTTGATGAAGATCGCATGCGGCACGCCCAGCGCGTCCAGCTGGCGCAACATCGGTTCGGCCAAGGCGGCCCGTTCGGGGACCGGGTCGATCACCAGCAAGGCTATGTCGGCCGATTGCAGGGCAATCAGGCCATCGGCGGCGAAGCCAAAGCCGCCAGGCAAGTCAATCAGCGCAAAGTGATCATTCGAATGTTCGAAATGCAGCAGATTGAGCTCGGTCGAACCCCGCCGCGCCCGCGCTTCCGGGCTGGCGTCGCCGACCGTCGTGCCTGCTTCGATACTGCCCTGGCGGGTGATTGCGCCGCTGGCAAACAGCAGCGCTTCTGCCAGACTGGTCTTGCCCGTGCCGGTCGGCCCGACCAGCGCGATCGCGCGGGTGAGCGAGGCACGGGCTGGTTTATTGCCAAGTGGATTGCCATTGGGATTGGTGCTGCCCATCGCCGCCTCCTCATCTACGAAGGCGCGCCCGGCGCGTTGTCCTCGGCCAGACGCGCAAAGACTGGTGCAATGCTCTGCCTCTAGGCGGTGAGTCGCAAGCGGAATCATGCTTGTGCGGTTTCGCGCCGCGCCGTAGCTTAGCCGCCATGACCACTGGAATGGATTGGCAGGCCCAGGTTGGCCGCAGCTGGGCAGAGATGTATCGGCAGACCGACCGCGCTTTTGCCGGGCTAACCCAGCGCTTGCTTGAGCGGATTTCCGGACGGCCGGGCGAAGCGATCCTGGATATTGGTTGCGGCGCAGGAGAGCTTTCACTGGCCATCGCTCGGGCGCGGCCGCGCGCGCGGATAGTTGGCCTGGATGTTTCGGCTGATCTGATCGCAGCGGCCCAGCAACGGGCCGCCACCCACACCAGCGTTGAGTTTACGCTGGGCGATGCCGCCACTTGGCAGCGCGCCGGCTTCGTGCCCGATCTGCTGGTCTCGCGCCACGGGGTGATGTTTTTCGATGATCCGCTGGCTGCCTTTACCCATTTGCGAGAGCTGTCGGCCCCGGGATCGGCGCTGGTGTTCTCCTGCTTCCGCAGCCCGCGCGAAAACCGCTGGGTATCCGAACTTGCCGAATTGCTCGGGCTCCCGCCGCTGGTCGATCCCCATGCGCCGGGGCCATTTGCTTTTGCCGACCCCCAGTATGTTGAGCCGTTTCTCGCCGCAGCGGGCTGGCAAGGGATCGATTTTGAGCCGGTTGATTTTGCTTATGTTGTCGGCATGGGCGATGATCCAGTGGGCGACGCTACCGCATTTTTTTCGCGGATCGGCCCTGCCGCCGTGGCCCTTCGCGAATTGAACGATGCAGCGCGTGACGAGGCGCTGGGGCGAATCACGCAAATGCTAAAAACGCATCGCAGCGACGATCTTGTCGCACTGGGTGCTGCTGCATGGATCGTGACCGCTCGAGCGGATTGATCCAAGCGCCGATCAAGCTAATCGTGCCTTCCGTCTTGTCGGACTTCCGTGCCTGCCCTATCGCCGGAACACCATGACATCGACCAACGAAATCCGCCGCTCCTTCCTCGATTACTTTGCGGCCAATGGCCATGAGGCGGTGCCGTCTGCGCCGCTGGTGCCGTATAATGATCCGACGCTGATGTTCACCAATGCGGGGATGGTCCCGTTCAAGAACGTCTTCACTGGCCTTGAGACGCGGGCGATCCCGCGCGCTGTCTCGTCGCAGAAATGCGTCCGTGCCGGCGGCAAGCACAATGATCTGGACAATGTCGGCTATACTGCGCGGCACCATACCTTCTTTGAAATGCTCGGAAATTTCTCGTTCGGCGATTATTTCAAGGAACAGGCGATCATCCATGCCTGGACCCTGCTGACCAAAGAATGGAGCCTCCTGGCGGATAAGCTCACCGTCACTGTCTATCACACCGATGACGAAGCGTTCGATCTGTGGCGCAAGATCGCCGGCCTGCCCGAAAGCCGGATCATTCGCATCCCCACCTCTGACAATTTCTGGTCAATGGGTGATACCGGGCCGTGCGGGCCGTGCTCGGAGATCTTCTACGATCACGGGGATCACATCTGGGGCGGGCCTCCCGGATCGCCGGATGAGAATGGCGACCGCTTCATCGAGATCTGGAATCTGGTGTTCATGCAGTTCGAACAGGGTGCAGACGGCACCCGGACGAACCTGCCCAAGCCCAGCATTGATACCGGGATGGGGCTGGAACGGCTCGCCGCAGTGATGCAGGGCCAGCATGACAATTACGAAACCGACACTTTTCGCGCGCTGATCGGTGCCTCCGAAGCCCTGACCGGGGTTGCTGCTGCGGGTGACAACCGGGCCAGCCACCGGGTGATCGCCGATCACCTGCGCTCGGTCAGCTTCCTGCTCGCCGATGGCGTGCTGCCGTCCAACGAGGGCCGCGGCTATGTGCTGCGGCGGATCATGCGCCGGGCCATGCGCCACGCCCATCTGCTGGGCGCGAGGGATCCGCTGATGCACCGGCTGGTGCCGGCACTGGTCACCGAAATGGGCGCTGCCTATCCAGAGCTTGGCCGGGCGCAGCCACTGATCCAGGAAGTGCTGGAGCGCGAGGAAACCCGCTTCCGCCAGACCCTGCACAATGGGCTGAAACTGCTTGATGAGGCGACCTTGACGCTGGGCGCAGGCGAGAGCCTGCCCGGCGAGACTGCCTTCAAACTGTATGACACGTTCGGCTTCCCCTATGACCTCACCGAAGATGCCCTGCGCGCTCGCGGGATTGGCGTGGACAAGGCCGGCTTCGATGCGGCGATGGCTCAGCAAAAGGCAGCCGCGCGGGCGGCGTGGAAGGGTTCGGGCCAGGCCGCAGATGGCGAGATATGGTTCGACATTGCCGAACGCGAGGGCGGCACCGAGTTCACCGGCTATTCCGCCACCAGCGGCGAAGCCCAGGTGGTTGCGCTGGTCAGGGACGGCAAGGAAGTCCGCTCGGCCGACAAGGGCGATGAGGTTATCGTGCTGACCAACCAGACGCCGTTCTATGGGACAAGCGGCGGGCAAACCGGAGACGCCGGAACGATCACCAGCGCCGACGGCGCGGCGCTGTTCGTTTCGGATACCGCCAAGCCGCTTGGCCGGCTTCATGCCCATCATGCGCGGGTTGAGGGCGGCGAGATCCATGTTGGCGATACGGTCCATCTCCAGATCGATGTCGCGCGCCGCGATGCGATCCGCGCCAATCATTCGGCGACGCATTTGCTGCATCAGGCGCTGCGCAACCGGCTCGGCGCGCATGTGACCCAGAAGGGCTCGCTGGTGGCGGCTGATCGGCTGCGGTTCGATTTCTCGCACCCGACCGCACTTGTCGCGGAGGATCTGGCGGCGGTTGAGGCCGAGGTGAATTCCGAAATCCGCCGGAACGAGCCGGTCTCTACCCGCCTGATGACGCCCGAAGACGCGATCGAGGCCGGGGCAATGGCGCTGTTCGGCGAAAAATACGGCGATGAAGTGCGCGTGCTGAGCATGGGGCTGGCCGATGGCTCGCCTTTTTCGGTTGAGCTGTGCGGGGGCACCCACGTTCGCGCACTGGGCGATATCGGCCTGCTGCGGATCATCTCGGAAAGCGCGGTCAGCTCTGGCGTCCGCCGGATCGAGGCGCTGACCGGGGAGGGTGCGCGGGCATGGCTCACCGGGCGTGAAGACCAGCTCAAAGCCGTTGCCAGCCTGCTACGCACGACGCCCGATGAGGTTATAGGCCGCGTCGCTGCAGTGTTAGAGGAGCGCAAGAGGCAGGAGCGGGAGCTAAGCCAGACGAAGCTGGCGCTCGTCGGCCAGAGCCTTACTGCTAGCATTGGCACCTTAACCCCAATCGTCGATGAACCGGTCGGCGGCATCATGTTCTCTGGCCGAGTGGTCGATGGACTCGATTCCAAGGAACTGCGCGGCCTACTCGACCAGGCCAAGGCCCGAATGGGTTCGGGTGTAGCGGCAATCGTTGCAGTGGTTGATGGCCGTGCGACGATCGCAGTCGGCGTCACCGATGACCTAACCAGCACGATCAGCGCTGTCGATCTGGTCCGCGTCGGCGTCGAGGCACTCGGCGGCAAAGGCGGCGGCGGGCGGCCTGACATGGCGCAAGGCGGCGGTCCCGATGGGACCAAGGCTGCTGACGCCATCGCGGCGGTTAAGGCGGCGCTGGCGGGGTAATCGTCGTCCCGGACATGATCCGGGACCGCTGGCCTCATCGGTCAAACGTAGCGTCGATGAGGCCAGCGGTCCCCGGTCGAACCGGGGACGACGTCATGCCCGCTCGCGTAGTCCCCCACTCCGCAGCGCCGGCTTCTCCTCCAGCTCACCCTCCTCCATGATCTGCGCCCTCAGTTCATCGCGCTTTTCGTGGATCGAGGCGATCACCGGGCCCATGGCGACGCCCATGTCGATCAGCACCGCTTCGGATAGCTGGAGCGAGCTTTCCAGTGTTTCGGGCACGGCGTGGCTGGCGCCTGCCCGGTATAGCGCGGCGGCATGGCTGGCATCGCGGGCGCGGGCGATGATCGGCAGGTCGGGATGGGCGGCGCGCAGCTTTTTGACGAGGCGCTGCGTGGCGACCGGCTCGTCCATGGTGAAGATCACTGCACTTGCGTTTTCGATTCCCAGCCGGGTCAGCTTGGCCGGCATGGCGGCATCTCCGAACACTGCCGAATAGCCCTTGTGCCGCGCGCGGGCGACGTTGTCGGCGTCGCTGTCGATCGCGACGTAGGGCTTGCCGTGCACCTCCAGCATATCGGCGACCAGCTTGCCAACCCGGCCAATCCCGATGATGATCGCGCGCGGGGCGTCGTGATCGTCGAACTGGGTTTGCGGCTGGTGCCGCTCGACCCGCCGCGCCAGCCGCCGCCCGGCCCAGGCGAGCAGCGGCGTGACCGTGAGGCCGATGGCGGTGACGATCTGCCAGAACTGCGCCGTGCCGGGCTGGATCAGCAGCGCCTGGGTGGCCGCCGCCAGCACGATCAGCGTGGTTTCGGATGGGCTGGCCATCAATATCCCCGCCTCGGTTGCAAGGCCGCTGCGCGCGCCCATCATCCGCAGCGCAGTTGCAGTCACCAGTGCTTTCAGCGCCAGCACAGACACAGTGGCCAGCATGATCGCGCCGAAATTGTCCCAGATCACCCACAGGTCGATGCTCATCCCGACCGTGATCAGGAACACGCCGAGCGCCAGCCCCTTGAACGGGGCGGTGATCCCTTCAACCTCGCCGTGATATTCGGTCTCGGCGATCAGCAGCCCGGCCAGCAACGCGCCAACGATCGGCGAGAGGCCGACCGCCGAAGTCGCCAGCGCGGCGATGATCACCACCAGCAGGCTGGCGGCGAGGAACAGCTCGGGACTTTTGGTGCGGGCGGCCTGCGCGAACAGCCGGGGCAAGGCAAAGCGCCCGACGATCAGCAGGATCGCGATGGTCAGCGCGCCGGTCCACAGCGTGCGGACCAGCCCGTCGAAACCATCGCTGCTGGCATAAGGAGCGAGCGCACCAAGCAGGAAGATGATCGGGACCAGCGCGATATCCTCAAACAGCAGGATCGCCAGCGCCTTTTTACCAACCGGGGTGGTCGTGCCAGCGATCGGCAGCACCAGCGCGGTGGAGGACAGCGCCAGCGCCAGTCCCAGTCCCAGCGCGCCGGTCAGCGATTGGCCCATGAAAGCAAGGCCGAAGGCGAGCAGCGAGGCCGAGACCGTCAGCTCCAGCGCGCCCAGCCCGAACACCAGCCGGCGCATCGCCCACAGCCGGTCGAACGACAGCTCCAGCCCGATCGAAAACAACAGCAGGATGATCCCGAATTCCGCGAACGGCTTCAGCCCTTCCGGATCGGTGATCGTGGTATGGCCAAGCCACGGGTGATCGAATACCAGCCGCCCCAGACCATAAGGACCAACCAGCAGCCCGACGAGGATGAAGCCGATAATTGGCGTAATCCGGAACCGCGCAAAAATCGGAATCACGATCCCCGCTGCGCCCAGAATAACCAGCGCATCGGACAGGATCGGAGAGGCAAGTTCGCTGGTGGCCATGGGTGGGACGTTAGCGGGGGTGGGGTGGACGCGCTAGCTCAACAATCCTCCCTGGTGGCAGGGCTATCGCATATGGGCCAAAACTCACCTCACTCGTCACCCTGAACTCGTTTCAGGGCCCATCAAGCCTCACGTCCAGTGCCAGCAGGCTTGACGGAATTACGCCAGCAACCTCAAAAATTCGAGCGGCGGAGCGGGGTGCAAAATGGGCCTTGAAACGAGTTCAGGGTGACGAAGAAGGGGTGATTTTTCAAATGCGATCCTCCCTCCTGCGCCAGTCGAAGGGCCGCTGAGGATCAGCGGCTTACTTCCAGACCTTCATCTCCGCCTCAAGCCCATCGACGATTGCCTCGAAGAACCCTTCCGTGGTCAGCCACGGCTGCTCGGGGCCGATCAGGATCGCCAGATCCTTGGTCATCTTGCCGCTTTCGACGGTTTCGATGCAGACCCGTTCGATGGTTTCGGCAAACCGCACCACATCGGGGGTATTGTCAAACTTGCCGCGGTAAATCAGCCCCCGCGTCCAGGCGAAGATCGAGGCGATCGGGTTGGTGCTGGTCGCCTTGCCCTGCTGGTGCTGGCGGTAGTGGCGGGTGACGGTGCCGTGGGCTGCCTCGGCCTCAACCGTCTTGCCATCGGGGGTCATCAGCACCGAGGTCATCAGGCCAAGGCTGCCGAACCCTTGCGCAACCTGATCGGATTGCACATCGCCATCATAATTCTTGCAGGCCCAGACGAACTTGCCGCTCCATTTGAGCGCAGAGGCGACCATGTCGTCGATCAGGCGGTGTTCGTAAGTGATTCCGGCGGCGGCGAATTTTTCCTTGAAGCCTTCGGTCTCGAACACTTCCTGGAACAGATCCTTGAAGCGCCCGTCATAGGCCTTGAGGATGGTGTTCTTGGTCGAGAGATAGACTGGCCAGCCGAGGCCGAGCCCATAATTGAGGCTGGCGCGGGCGAAATCGCGGATCGAATCGTCGAGGTTATACATCGCCAGTGCCACGCCGGGCGAGGGGTAGTGGAACACTTCCTCGTCGATCTTACTGCCATCGTCGCCTTCCCACACCAGCCGCAGCTTGCCGGGGCCGGGGACGAGGAAATCGGTGGCCTTGTACTGATCGCCGAACGCATGGCGGCCAACCACGATCGGATCGGTCCAGCCGGGAATCAGCCGGGGAACATTCTGGATCACGATCGGCTCGCGAAATACCACGCCGCCCAGAATATTGCGGATCGTGCCGTTGGGCGATTTCCACATTTTCTTGAGCTTGAATTCAATGACGCGGTCTTCGTCCGGGGTGATCGTGGCGCATTTGACGCCGACGCCATATTGCCGAATTGCATTGGCGCAATCGACCGTGATCTTATCATTGGTCTGATCGCGCATTTCGATCGAGAGGTCGTAATATTTGAGGTCGATATCAAGGTAGGGCAGGATCAGCCGCTCGCGAATCCAGTGCCAGATGATGCGGGTCATTTCATCGCCGTCGATCTCGACAACCGGATTAACTACCTTGATCTTGCCCATCGCGTCCTGATCTTTCGCGTTAATAAGTTTTTGGCCGGGGAGAGAATTTGGGCTGTCCTTAGCAGAGAGGCAGGGCGGCGCAAGTTCAGCCACAAGTTTCAGGCTGGACAGCGGGCCACTCGTCAGCCTAGCCATTAACCGACCGATTAATGCACTCCGAATGAGGATTCATGCGATGAGCGATACTGCTGAAGTTTTTACCGAAGTCGAAGGCGGTGTGCTGATCGTCACGATCAACCGTCCCGAAGCCAGAAACGCCATGAACAAGGCTGCGGCCGAGGCGATTTCGGCGGCGATGGACCGCTTGGAGGCGGAGGACGATCTGCGGGTCGCGATCCTGACTGGCGCGGGCGGGACGTTCTGTTCGGGCATGGACCTCAAGGGCTTCCTGCGCGGCGAATCGCCCTCGGTTCCGGGCCGGGGGTTTGGCGGGCTGTCGCAGTGGACCCCGAAGAAGCCGGTGATTGCGGCGGTCGATGGCTATGCACTGGCGGGCGGGATGGAACTGGCGCTGTCGTGCGATCTGATCGTTGCCAACGTCAATTCGAAGTTCGGCATCCCCGAGGCCAAGCGCGGTCTGGCCGCAGCAGCCGGCGGCTTGATCAAGCTGCCGCGCCAGATTCCGCCGCGGATCGCGATGGAACTGGCGCTGACCGGTGATTTCATTGATGCGCAGCGCGCTTATGAGCTGGGCTTCATCAACCGGATTGTTGAAGGTCCGGCGATCGATGGTGCCAGAGAACTGGCCGCGCGGATTGCCGAGAACGGGCCGCTGGCGCTGATTGCCTCCAAGGCGATCGTCCGCGATTCGCATGAATGGACCGAGGCTGAAATGTGGGACAAGCAGGCCGCCTATATCGGGCCGGTGTTTACCAGCAGCGACGCGCGCGAGGGTGCCGCCGCCTTTGCCGAAAAGCGCAAGCCCAACTGGCAGGGCAAGTAGCGACTGCGCTACCTGCCGAAACAAAAAGGCCCCGAAAATCGGGGCCTTTTTAACGAATGGTGGGCGTAGCAAGGATTGAACTTGCGACCCCTACGATGTCAATGCAACTCTACAACGCGATTCTGCCATATTTCATGCCATTTCGGGGCTGAACGGGCCGAAATTGACATAAAACAGGCCATATTATGCGTTTTAAACGCGGAGATGACGCGGAGGTGGCACGTAAAGGTCGCTACCTATTGACACCATGAATGTTAGCAAGACGGACAAGTCACTCGATTTCGCTAACCCGACAACGCGCTGGATATTCGAAGGCAACTTAAAGCGCCGAGGTTCATCAAAATTAGATTATTCTGTCCGAGAGGTCCTGTTTAATCGGAGAACAAAAATGCTTGCTGCAATCGCTCTCGTCCTCGCCAACGCCCCAGCCTCAACATCGCCGCTGATCTACCTCGACTGCACGATCATGCAGCGCGGCCAGCCGGTCGAATGGCAGATCACACTCAACGAGGGTGAAGGCACCGTGGACTACGACACTGTGATCTCGGGACCACAGCGCAAGCCAGCGCGGTTCACAGCGGACGCCGTTTATTTCATCGGCTTCACCTTGAGCCGGATCGATCTGACGATGGTGCGACCACACACTGACGGACCAAACGAAGCCGGGAAGTGCCGATTGGCGAAACCTAAGACAAGGGCCTTTTGATAGCGAGGTTCCGTGTTTCGGGTGCCAATCGCTCTAGCAATGCATTGAGCACCGAGATGCTGCCTTCACTCGCCTCGACATCGACGAGGCGCTTTTCGAGGTTGAGCAAGAGGTCGTCCACGAAGTTGCTCTTAGTTTTCCTCGACCAGCGCCAGGCGGGTTTAAGGATGTCATCAATCGTGTGAACTACCTGCACGTCCAAACCAATCTTTATGAAGCGAGGATCGATCAAGGCATCTTGGTCAGTCGGTTGTGCAGCGGAGATTCCTGCAACGATGGCCTGTGGAATGTTCTGACGAGCACATCGCCTCCCAAAAATGGTTACGTCCGAGAGATGAACTTGTTTGTCCCTAACTTCGACAGCCACAACGCAATTACCATCTACGCCCCGGACTTGAACGTCACCGGGCAAGTTGCGGCTTGGGTCGTTGATCTTTCCGCTAATGACGTTGTCAGGTCCATATGCTGCATCGTAGATAGCGGCGATAACCGCCTGCGCTCTTTTTCCGTTTTCGGATTGATCCTGAATTAGCTCCCGCAATGCATGAGCCACATCCGCGAAAAGCACTCGTGAGGAAGTAAGCAAGGCGTAGCTGGGTAAGTAGGCTTTCCGAACGTGTATGAAGGCTCGTAGCGCTTCAAACGCCTCCTTAGAATCGACACCCTGCAGGTCATCGACCATCGCTTGTGTGAGAGCGAACCCCCGCTCACTTGATGAGTGAACAGGTGTCTCATCTCCCAAGTAGCGCATACGGAAGTATGGCTGGTTGTTTAATGGCTCTCTGCCAGAGACACCTAAGTGGATATCAAGTTCGTTCGCGACGGGGACAATAATCGAGTGGCACAGTGATCTGGCCGAATAGGCATTCTGGTTGCCTTTCGCGTGCGTCGGTTTGACGGCGCGAAGGTCGAGTTTATCGTCCACTGCTCGTGCCAGAATGGCAGTCGCGAGAAATGCGATGTGGGTTTGAATCTTAGAGCGAACACATTCGACAGAGAGGTCGCTAATCTTCTGAACCCATTTTTCCGAAAACGGCCTTGCGGAATCATCGTGTGCCGATCTCAAAATCGACGTGGCTTTAGTTTTGGAAAGGGTCACTTCCCGATTGGTATTCCAAAATGTCTGAAAGTCCACAGCCGAGTTGGCTGCAGAGTTGATCGATAAGTTGTAGGGTGGGATTGTAGGATGACCGCGTGGCAAGCGACTGTAACGTCTGAGGCGAAACTCCGCATGCCTCTGCGAGAGTGGCATAGGTATGACGGCTCCCCGTCCGTGCCGCATGTTGCGCCATCACTTCACGGAGCTTGACACGTATCAATTCAACTGTATCCCCAATACAGAATTAACCTTCATTCAGCACGCCATACTAATGGCACCCTCCAAGCTACTGGATTACCGAATTGCTCTCAACGATATCACTTTTCACTGGCATTGGCGGCATGGATTTTGGGTTCGAGGCAGCGGGCTTCAAAACTCGCGTCGCCGTTGAGTTCGACGATCACTGTGCGAAAGCCCTCTCGAACACCTTAGAGGCAAGCGTAATCCACGACGACATCCATTGTGTCGAAGCTAGCGATGTCTTGGCTACGGCAGGACTGGAGAAAGCGGATTGCGATCTTTTGATCGGCGGCCCTCCATGTCAGCCCTTCTCAAAATCTGGCTATTGGGCGCGAGGCGACTCAATGCGATTGGAGGACCCGAGATCACACACCCTTACCGCATATCTAAGGATGGTCGCCGAAACAAAACCTAAGGCATTTGTCTTAGAAAATGTAGCCGGTTTAGCATTCACTGGCAAAGACGAAGGGCTGCAATTCGTATTAGATCAGGTCGAGCAAATAAATAACAAGCATCATACAAATTATAGAGTCAGCTATGCTATACTAAATTGCGCAGATTTTGGAGTTCCGCAACGTAGAGAACGTATTTTTCTTGTGGCCCACCGTGACGGTATTCCATTTAAATTTCCGAAGCCTACGCATGGAGAGGTTCGCGAAGACCTATTCACCACAGATATGACGCGATTCACAAATGCTTGGGATGCTATAGGCGACCTTGACGTCCCGGAAGTAGTCGAGGCGAGCACAAAGGTAGGCGGCAAATGGGGCAATCTGCTTCCATCTATCCCCGAAGGGGAGAACTATCTTTGGCATACCAGCGCAGGGGGCGGTCAGCCGCTATTTGGATATCGGACGCGATATTGGAGCTTCCTGTTGAAGCTAGCCAAAGCGCTCCCTTCGTGGACGATCCAAGCGCAGCCCGGATCAGCGATTGGACCGTTTCACTGGAAGAACCGCAAACTGACGTTTCACGAGATGTGCCGCCTGCAAACTTTTCCGGACGGTCTTAAGATTGATAGTGGCCGAACCGAGGCACAGCGAATGGTTGGAAACGCGGTCCCTTCGCTAATGGCGGAAATACTCGGGCGAGAAATCAAAGCGCAATTTTTCGGCCAGAAGTCCAGCCTACCTTATGTGCTGCTTCCAAAGCAACGTAGTGACCTACCAGCACCAGAAAAGCCGAAGCCAATTGATGCTGAATATCTGCATCTCGTTGGAGTTCATTCGCCCCATCGAACCGCCTCTATCGCTCCGCGCAGAAGGATCACACGGTCCGCCAGCTAGGACCTTTTTGCTCACTTCGATGTCGCTTTGATTGACCTTCACAAAGGGCTCAAAAGTAGATCTGTGTGCGCCGAAACGGACGATTTCCTTCTCGTTATCTCAATCATTTGAGCAGGATTCTAGAGCCTTGCTTGTGTGCCCATTTTCCTCCGACCTCTACGGTAAACAGCGGCACAACACATAGGTCAACAAATTGCCAAAATTATCGTTATAAATCAGCGTTATAAAGTTGGTTGCGTTTTTTGCATCTGCGGAGTTAACGCGGAGGTCGTGAAAAAGGCCCGGAGTGATCCGGGCCTTTTATCGAGGTTTTCCAAGGACTTGATGGTGGGCGTAGCAAGGATTGAACTTGCGACCCCTACGATGTCAACATAGTGCTCTACCACTGAGCTATACGCCCGCACCATTCAGTCCACCCTTCTTCAGGCAGGGAAGCGCCTTTAGCGAGGCCATCCTGATCTTGCAAGCCGGGAAGAAAGCTTCAAATACTCGCTTGCGCCTGCTGACCGAAAATCCGCTGCACTTCGAGGACCAGGTCCTTGAGATGAAAGGGCTTTGACAGCACCCGCGCCTGGGGCGCTTCGCGGCTGGCCTTCAGCACTACCGCGGCGAATCCGGTGATGAACATCACCTTGGTATCGGGGCTGATTTCGGCACAATGCTGCGCCAGTTCAATCCCGTCCATTTCAGGCATGACGATGTCTGACAGCAGCAGATTGAACCCGCCATCGGCCAGCAACGGCAGCGCAGCGGTGCCGCGATCGACGGCCACAACCTGATAGCCTGCATTTTCCAGCGCGCGGGCAAGGTATGTGCGCATTACATCGTCGTCTTCAGCAAGAAGGATGCGGATCATCAAGCCAGGTTCCGTGTTCATTGTCAGGCGCCCGCCAAAGCGATTGATCTGGCGGAAAGAGTTTATAGCCCGATGGGGGTTAACAATCTTGCCTCAAATTCGCAGTGACCGGCTTTGACACAGCGGGTCATTGGGGCCAGCGTCCGGCAATGGACGAGACACAGGGGAGCGCGCGTGATTCGCACCGGCTGGACGGCGGGGTGATCCCTGGTAGCCACGGTGTCCCCGCGTTTACGCTGACATATTCCGAACCGTCCTCGGTCCCGGTATTGATCGCCGTTCCTCATGCCGGGCGGGCCTATCCCGGCTCGCTGCTGGAGCGGATGCGCAACCCCGGTTTCGCCGCGCTTCGGCTGGAAGATCGCTATGTCGATCGCCTGGCTGAGAAGATTGCGCAGGCAACCGGCGCTGCTCTGCTGGTCGCGCATGCCCCGCGCGCGATGATCGATCTCAACCGCGCCACCGACGACATTGATTGGGATATGTTCAGCCGTGCTGCGCCAGACCACGTCGGCAGCTATACCCCGGGGCGCCGCGCCCGCAGCGGGCTGGGCCTGATTCCGCGCCGATTGCCCGGGTTGGGGGAACTGTGGAACCGCCGCCACCATGAGGATGAGCTGGCAGCCCGAATCGCCGATATTCATGAGCCCTATCACGCCTGCCTGAATGCCGCGCTGGAACGACTGCGCGCACGCTGGGGATCGGCCTTGCTGCTGGATCTCCATTCGATGCCGCCGCTGGTGCTGCGCGGCGGGCAGCCAGCGCCCGAATTCGTACTGGGGGACCGGTTCGGAGCCTCATGCAATGGCGGGCTGATCGGCAGTGCGTTCAGCTATTTCAGCGAGATGCGGCGCGGAACAGCGCATAACCGGCCTTATGCTGGGGGCTATGTGCTTGAACGGCATGCTGCTCCGGCGCGCGGAATTCATGCATTGCAGCTGGAAGTGGATCGCAGCAGCTATCTGGATGGCCGGCTGGCCGAACCGGGCCAGGGCTTTGCCCAGATCGTGCAATTGCTGGCCGGGCTGGTGCGCAAGCTGGCGGGTGAAGTCGCTGATCTTGGCCGGAGCGATGATGGCAGTCGCTGGGCCGGAAGCGCTGAGGCGGCAGAGTAAATCCCCATAAAAAACCACCTCGTGCAGATAGCACGAGGTGGCCAAGGTTCAGGGAGGAGGTGCACAAAGTGCACCAGATCCGACCAGTGCCATGAGGGCAGCACTGGCGAGACTGTATAGAGATAGGCTTGGTGAGAGGCGGTTGCAAGCCCCTCGCCAAGCTAGCTGATTGTTTTGATAAGGAAGCGGGCTTAGCTGGCGATTTGGGGTGCCAGCTGATCGGCCGTAATCGGGCCTTTGCCGCTCTGAATCTGCTTCGCGAAGATTTCACGCATATGTTCAAGGCTGAACAGATGAGCGAAGACCAGCGCCAGCAATCCGCTCTGGTTCCAGGTCCGCAGAACATCGCCGCGAACTTCGCGCAGCTTTTCCTGATCGACCATCTTGAAACCGCGATAGATGAATGGCTGCTCAAGCCCTTCCTGCTGGATTGAAACTTCGCCGTCCATCAGCAGGCCGTGCTTTTCCAGCTCGGCAACGAAGGCCCCGGTCCGCAACCCGGCTTCTTCGAAGTTGCGGCAGAAATCGAGCGTAGCCTTGCACGATTCACTTGGTTCAGTGCCATCGAACAGCGGATTGCCTTCGTCGAACTCACCCACCAGATCGCTGGTCGGATCGAAGCACAGTGACAACTCCTCGCTCTCGGGCTGAAGCTTGGCCAGCAGGAACGGATAGCGGCGCGCATACGCGGCCACATAAACCGGTTCGAGCAGCTTGCCGTCGTCATCGACAAAGATGTTCACGCCTTCGTTAAGGCCCATCAATGCCAGCGGCACCGGCTGGTCGCCGGCTGAGAACACGATCGGGAAATTGCGCTGGGCATGGACGAATTCCTCTACCGTCAGCGGAATTGCGTGCTGGCCCACCAGCCATTTGGCCTGATCGGTGCTGCGGCTGCGCCAGGTTGCGTGATCGCGACTGTTAAGCGGCATCAGGTCCTTGTAAAACAGCGGCAGATTGGTGGCTTGCGGCGCGCTGGCCATGGTCGTCTCTCCGATTTAATCTTAAGCAAATAGGGGGCCGCAAATGGTGCCGCACCCGCCGCGAAAACGCGCCTTTACGGCGTGGTTTGAATTGGCGCAAGCGCAGTCAGGCTCAGGTCTGCAGATTGGGATCGACCAGCTTTCCGGGATTGAGCAGGCCTGCCGGATCAAGCGCGGCCTTGACCCCGCGCAGCAGCGCCAGCGCCGCTGGATCGCCCAGCCTGGCCAGCTCGTCCAGTTTCAACTGGCCGATGCCGTGCTCGGCAGAAATCGAACCGCCCCATTTGACCACCAGATCGTGAACCGCCCGGCTGATTGGCTTGCCCGCAGTTACTTCCCATTCGCCGCGCGGTGTGCCGGCCGGGGCAATGACGTGAAAATGGACGTTGCCATCGCCCAGATGGCCGAAGGCAACCGCTCTTACGCCCGGATATGCGGCCTCGATTTGCGGGACAGCCGCCTCGATGAAAGCTGGCATCTGGTCCACTGGCACCGAGATATCGTGCTGCACTGCCGGTCCATGCGCGCGCTCGGCAGGCGCGACGGCATCGCGCAACTGCCAGAAAGACTCGGCCTGTCTTTCACTGGCGGAGAGCACCGCATCCTCCACCAACCCGCGCTCGCTGGCGCTGGTCAGCATGGTTTCGGCTAGCCCGGCCAGCTGCGGCGCGCTGGTCGCATCGGCAACAATTTCGATCAATGCATGCCACGGATAGGGTGCTGCTAGCGGCGCGCGGGCACCCGGCAGATGGGCGAGGACCGAGGTGAGGCAGGATTGCGGCATCACTTCAAACCCTTCGAGCGCATCGCCCGCCTGCGCCTCGCAGTGCAGCAGCAATGCGCGCGCAGCGGCAATCGAGCGCAAGCCGGCCCAGATCACCACCCGGTCTGCAACGGCCGGGACCAGCCTGAGCGTAGCGGCGGTGATGATGCCCAGCGTTCCTTCCGAGCCGATGAACAATTGCTTCAGGTCAAATCCGCGATTGTCCTTCTTCAGCGGGGTAAGGGCGCTGTAAATAGTGCCATCGGCCAGCACGGCTTCCAGCCCCAGTACCGCAGCCCGCATCGAGCCGTGGCGCAGCACCTGGGTGCCGCCGGCATTGGTCGAAATCAGCCCACCGATGGTGGCCGAGCCCTTGCCGCCCAGCGTCAGCGGAAAGCGCAGACTGCTGGCCGCGACTGCTTCGTGCAGGGATTGCAGCACCACGCCGGCCTCGCAGATCACTTGCCGCGCGGGCGCATCAATGTTGCGGATGGCATTCATGCGCCGCATTGAAACGAGCAGTGCAGTGCCGCTGGGGTCCGGCGTTGCGCCGCCAGACATTCCGCTGTTGCCGCCTTGCGGCACGATCGGCACCCCGTGAGCGGCGCATAGCTTGACCAGGCTAGCCAGTTCCTGCGCGTTGGCGGGCGAGGCAAGGGCCACTGCCGCGCCCGTAAACCGGCCGCGCCAATCGGTCAGCCATGGGGTCACCAGATCGATGTCGCGGGTTAACCCGCGCGGGCCAAGCAAGGCGACGGCGTCGGCAAGAAATGGCTCTGCGGCAAGGAATGGCTTGGCAGTTTTGGTCATCGCCGGGGTTATGCCACAGGGCCGGGCCATTTCGCCAGCCCCCGCTGCAGAATCAAGACTTGAAACCGCTGGCAGCCGGGTTAAGCGGTTGTTCAACCGGGGGCGGTATTGTGAAACTAGTGCGGAGCAATCCGGCCCCATTCACAGCCCTTCTTTCACCCTCGTTCACTGGACGTTCTGCAAAGCCGATGAACCCCTCGCTCCAACTGCTTGCCCCGCTGGTATTGCTGCTTCCCGGAGCGGCTGGCGTCGAAGGGTCACGCGACATGCCAGAGCGGGCAGCGGCCAGAACTCGAATTCCGTCAGGGCAGTTATCCCTGCCGCGTGAGCCTGCGATCCGCGACCAAGCCCGCGATGAGGGAGCGTTCAGCGCCATTGCCCAAAGTTTCCGCGCGCCAGTGCAACAGCAGGTCCGGATCGAGCAGCGGCTCACCATCCGGATCGCGCCGCGACTGCCGGTGATGCCTGAGATGCTGGATGATTTACCGGCCAATGGTCTGGACCGGCGGGTTGTCGAACGCAAGATAGGCCGCTGCCTGCCGATTGCATCGATCGCCGGAGTGCAAGCGAGCGGCGACAACAAGCTGATCCTGTTCATGCGTGATCGGCGCATCGTCAGTGCGACGCTGGAAAAGGCTTGCCGTGCCCGCGATTTCTATTCGGGCTTTTATGTCGCCCGCAATTCTGATGGGATGCTCTGTACCGGGCGGGACGTGCTGCAATCGCGCTCTGGCTCGAATTGCCAGCTGAAGGGCATGAAGCAGCTGATCGAACAGGATGATTGAGCGCATTTTCTTGACTTTGCCGGGGTCTTGCGCCTAGGGGGCGCGGCAGCTTCGCCACCCCCACGCGGGATGCCGGGGCAGGGGCAGGCCCATTCGGTCTGCAAGATTTTTCCGGAAAACTGATAAGCCTATGAAATTCGCCGATCTCGGCCTCTCCGACGAATTGCTCCAGTCCGTCACCACGGCCGGTTATGATGAACCGACCCCGATTCAGGCCCAGGCAATTCCCAGCGTCCTGATGATGCGGGACATCATCGGCATTGCCCAAACCGGCACCGGCAAGACCGCCAGTTTTGTGCTGCCGATGATCGACATTCTCGCCCATGGCCGCCGCCGCGCGCTGATGCCACGTTCGCTGATCCTTGAACCGACCCGCGAACTCGCTGCACAAGTGGCCGAGAATTTTGAGAAATACGGCAAGAACCACGATCTCAAGATGGCGCTGTTGATTGGCGGCGTCCAGATGGGCGATCAGGTCAAGGCGCTGTCCGACGGTGTCGATGTGCTGATCGCCACGCCGGGCCGGTTGATGGATCTGTTCGAACGCGGCAAGATCCTGCTTACGGGCTGCGATCTGCTGGTGATCGATGAGGCCGACCGGATGCTCGACATGGGCTTCATTCCCGATATCGAGACGATTTGCGCCAAGCTGCCCGCCCAGCGCCAGACGCTGCTGTTCTCGGCCACCATGCCGCCGCCGATCAAGAAGCTGGCGGATAAATTCCTCAGCAATCCCAAATATATTGAGGTTTCGCGCCCGGCCAGCTCGAACCTCAATATCGTCCAGCATAAGGTGAAAGTCACCTCGCGCGGCAAGAAGGATGCGCTGCGCAGCCTGCTCAAGATTGACAATGTCACCACCGCGATCGTCTTTGCCAACCGCAAGACCACGGTCCGCGAACTGGCCAAAAGCCTCAAGCAAAGCGGCTTTTCCGCGGGCGAAATCCATGGTGATATGGATCAGGCCTCACGCATTGCCGAGCTTAACCGCTTCAAGGACGGCTCGATCAATATTCTGGTCGCCTCGGACGTTGCGGCGCGCGGGCTCGACGTTAAGGGAGTCAGCCACGTGTTCAACTATGACACCCCGTGGCACCCCGATGATTATGTCCACCGGATCGGCCGCACCGGCCGCGCAGGCGCCACGGGCCGCGCCTTCACCTTCTTCACCGACGAAGATGCCGAAGCGATCGACAATGTCGAAAAGCTGACTGGCGGCAAGATTCCGCTGTTCGAGATCGGCGGCGAAGCTAGGCCTGAACCTGCAGCGCGCGCAGAGCGGCCTGCCCATGAGGCCAAGCCAGCCCGCGAAGAACGGCCCGCTCGCGAACCAAGGCCCGCTCGCGCGCCGCGCAAACCGCGCAGTGAAGCGCCGGTTGCCGTGCGCGAAGCCGAACCGATGCTGGCCGAAGCGCCAAGCGCGGCACCGGCAAAATCCGCTCCGCGTCGCGCTTCAAAAGCTGCTGCGCCGGAGGAAGGCGAATGGAACGGTCCGGTTCCAGGTTTTCTTGGAATGTCAGCGCTTTAAGGCCTAGATTTTTTCCGTTTTATATCGAGCCACTTAACCCCTCCCCAACGGGGAGGAGGATTCGATGGGTAATTCAATAAATTACAGAACGACTCTAAGTCTAACTCTCACTCCGCCAGCTTGACGAAGCTGTCGATCACCCGCTTGCGCCCGGCGCTGTCGAAATCGATCTCGAGCTTGTTGCCCTCCTGCGCGGCGATCACGCCGTAGCCGAATTTGTCGTGGAACACCCGTGCGCCCAGCACAATATCCGCGCGCGGCTTGGCGGCGAAGCTGGCGGCGTTGCGGCCTGGCTCGGCCAGACGGCGCGGGGTCGGGTCATAGGCAGCGGCTGCCGCGCGCTGCCAGCCGGGGCCGCGCGCTTGCCCTCGGGCAGTCGCATCACGCGCGACATGGGCAAACGGATCGTCCCGTTCCGACCAGCTCGCTTTCCACATCGAAGCTCCGCCAGTCAGCGTAGTTTCCTGCGCGATGTGCGCCTCGGGCAGTTCGGCGATGAAGCGGCTGGGGATCGAGCTGGTCCACTGGCCATAAATCCGCCGGTTGGCCGCATGCAGGATGGTGCAGCGCCGCCGTGCGCGGGTGATCGCGACATAGGCGAGGCGGCGTTCCTCTTCCAGACTGGCAAGGCCACCTTCATCGAGCGCGCGCTGCGAGGGGAAGACCCCTTCTTCCCAGCCGACCAGGAACAGATGATCGAATTCCAAGCCCTTGGCGGCGTGGATGGTCATGATTGTCAGCTTCTCGGCGTCGTTCCTGGCCTCATTATCCATGACCAGGCTGACGTGCTCAAGGAAATCGCCAAGCGTTTCATATTCTTCGATCGCCCGCGACAATTCAGCCAAATTCTCCAGCCGCCCGGCGCTCTCAACGCTCTTTTCGGCCTGCAGGGCAGTGGTGTAGCCCGATTCGTCGAGGATGGTGCGGACCAGCTCGGCCGGTGATGCCACCTTGGCCAGATCGCGCCAGCGGGCAAAATCGCGCATCAGCGCCAGCAGCGTGTTGCGGGCGCGGGCGGGAAGCTCGTCGGTATCGGCGATCTCGCTTGCGGCCAACGCCAGCGGCACGCCGCGCGCCCGGGCATGGCGGTGGAGCTTTTCCAGCGTCTTGTCACCCAGCCCGCGCTTGGGGGCGTTGTAGATCCGTTCAAACGCCAGATCGTCCGACGGCTGCGAGACAACCCGCAGATAGGCCAGAGCATCGCGTATTTCGGCGCGCTCGTAAAAACGAAAACCACCGATAATCCGGTAGTTGAGGCCAATAGCTATGAATCGGTCTTCAAACTCGCGGGTTTGAAATTGAGCGCGCACGAGGATCGCAACACTGTTGAGCGAGGCGCCCTCGCGTTCCAGCCGTTCGGCTTCTTCGCCGACCCGGCGCGCTTCTTCGGGGCCATCCCACACACCGATGACGCGGACTTTCTCGCCATCGTTGCGCTCCGTCCACAAGGTTTTGCCGAGCCGCTGGCTGTTGGCATCGATCAGCCCGGATGCGGCGGCGAGAATATCCGGGGTGGAGCGGTAGTTCTGTTCAAGGCGAATGACCTTCGTGCCCGGAAAATCCTTTTCAAACCGCAGGATATTGGCAACTTCTGCGCCGCGCCATGAATAAATCGACTGATCATCGTCACCCACCACGCAGATATTGCGATGGGTCTGGGCGAGCAGGCGCAGCCACAGATACTGGACCTGGTTGGTGTCCTGATATTCATCGACCATGATGAATTTGAAGCGCTGCTGATACTGCTCCAACACCGCGCGATCGCGGCGGAAGATGTTGAGCATATGCAGCGTCAGATCACCAAAATCGCAGGCATTGAGCGCCTTCAACCGGTCCTGATAGAGTTGATAGAACCTCGTACCCTTGCCGTTGGCATAGGCCTCGTTCTCAATCGCATCGAGATCGGCTGGATTGAGGCCCTTGTTCTTCCACCGGTCGATGCACGCTGCCAGCAGGCGCGGCGGGAACCGCTTGTCATCCACCCCCTCGGCCCGGATCAGCTGTTTGATCAGGCGCAGCTGATCGTCCGTATCGATGATCGTGTAATTGCTTTGCAGGCCGACCAGCTCGGCATGGCGGCGCAGCATCTTGGCGGCGATCGCGTGGAAAGTGCCGAGCCACGGCATTCCTTCCACTGCGGGGCCGATCAGCTGGCCAACCCGTTCACGCATTTCCCGGGCAGCGCGATTGGTGAAGGTGACGCAGAGGATTTCGGACGGCCAGGCCCGGCGGGTGTGGACCAGATAGGCCAGCCGCGCGGTCAGCGCCGCGGTCTTGCCAGTGCCAGCCCCGGCCAGCATCAGCACCGGGCCATCTGCGGTCTGCACCGCCTCACGCTGGGGTGGGTTGAGGCCCGCCAGCAGGGGATCGGTCTGAGAGACAATCGCGTCCGGCATCAGGGATATTGCTGACGGGCGTGGACGAAGCGCAGAATGATGATTTGCGTTCTGGAGAGGCGATAGATCAGAATGTAATTGGGATGGACGACCCATTCGTGCGTTCCTGCGACCCTCCCGGGTCTTCCAGCCATTGGCAATTTGACAAAAGTCTCGCAGCTGTGGTGAACCATCGCTTCAATACGCTCGGCTGCGGCCTTGTCTCGTTCGGCGATATAACCAACCAGCGAATCGAGTTGATCGAGCGCCCTAGGCCGCCAGATCAGGGTTCGCACGGCTTCGTTCTTCTATCGTCTTGCGAATCCGGGCCATTGCCTCAGCATGGGGGATGCCCGGGCCCTTTTCGGCCAGACCTTCCTCCACCTGCGCGCGAAACCACACATCATAAGCCGCAGCCTGTTCCTCGGTTTCGAATTCGGAGATGATCGGATCGAGCTTTCCCATATCCGTAAGTTACCATGCAGCGCGGAACAAACCAAGAGCGTTTGTCGTCGCTCCACCGTTTTGGTTGACAGAGCGTCACGCCCAACCGAACGCAGCGCCCATGCATGCCATCCGCGCCCATTCCCGCATCCTCGCTGCCGCATTGGTCGGCACGGCGGTCGAATTCTATGATTTTTATGTCTTCGCCACCGCGACGGCACTGGTCTTCGGGATGCTGTTCTTCCCCGGATCTGCGCCCGAAACGCAGACGATTGCCGCCTTTATGGTGTTCGGCATCGCCTTTG
>JANMKT010000041.1:0-13147 GCA_031372185.1 Novosphingobium sp. | reverse complement strand
AGCGGGGCAACGATCGCGGCGGGGTTTTTGGCGGACAGCATTCCGATGATCAGGTGGATACGTCGTCCCGGACTTGATCCGGGACCGCTGGCCTCGTCGACGCGAGGTTGCATCGATGAGGCCAGCGGTCCCCGGTCAAGCCGGGGACGACGAGGTTCAAAAAAATGCGCAATCGCAAGGCCCGCGTCGGGATTATGCCCGCCATCGAGCCAGATCTTGCGCCCCGGTGCCAATGCCGTCAGCGGCCCATCGCCCAGCAACTGTAACCGCGCTGGCCAGCGCGCTGCGCGAATTCCTGCCGCTATCGCTTCAGGCGAAACCTCAACCAGCGACTGGTGCCGCAGCATCGCCACCGCCAGCGCGGCATTATCGGCCTGATGGACCCCGGCCAGCGCGGGCAGGGGCAGCGCCAGCTCGCCCAGCCGGTCACGATAGGCGATCCCGTCGCCGGAAATTTCGGCCCACCAGTCCAGTCCGCGCATCGCCGGGCGTGCACCGATCTGCATGGCAGTTTCGATCACCGTTTTGGCAACATCCAGCGGATAGGCCTGGGTCACCAGCGGCACGACGGGCCGGGCGATGCTCGCTTTTTCAAACGCGATCCGGCACAAAGGTACTTGCGGCACGCCCTCTTCGGGCACCAGCAGGAAGGCCTCATGGTCGATCCCCAAAGTGGCGATCCCGCAGGCAGCGGGCTGGTCCATCACATTGGTAGCATCGAAGCGCCCGCCCAGGCCCACCTCGATCACACAGACATCGGCCGGAAACCGCGCGAAGGCGAGGAAGGTAGCGGCGGTGGTAACTTCGAAAAAGCTGGGACAAAGATCCTCGGATTGGTCGAGCACCTCCTTCAGCAGCTGTGCCAGCAGATCATCCTCAATCAGCTTTCCGGCGATCCGGATGCGTTCATTATAGCGCACCAGATGCGGCTTGGTCGCAGCGTGAACGCTCAAGCCCTGCGCCTCCAGCATGGCGCGCAGATAAGCACAGGTCGAGCCTTTGCCATTGGTCCCCGCGACATGAAACACGGGCGGCAGATGCAGCTGCGGATCGCCCAGCCGGGCGAGGATCGCGCGGATCGTCTCCAGCCCGAACCGCCCTGCTGGCAGCGACAATGCGCCTAGACGATCGAGTTGGGCTTGAACTGCGGGGGAATCCGAAGTGGCGAAGTCTCTCACAAATCCTCCCCGAACCGGGGAGGGGGACCGCCGAAGGTGGTGGTGGGGGCGGCCGGCGGGATTGAACCGGCGAGAGGACGCGCCAAGAGGCCAGCCCCCTCCACCATGCTGCGCATGGTCCCCCTCCCCGGTTCGGGGAGGATTTAGGCCGCCTTCGCTGGGCTCAGATACCCCAGCACATTTGCCAGCATTGCCCGCAGATCCTTCCGCGCCACGACCATATCAACCATCCCGTGGGCGTGGAGATATTCGGCGCGCTGAAAGCCTTCGGGCAGTTTTTCGCGGATCGTGTCCTGGATCACCCGCTGCCCGGCAAAGCCAATCAGCGCGCCCGGTTCGGCAATGTGGACATCGCCCAGCATGGCGTAGCTGGCGGTGACGCCGCCAGTGGTGGGATCGGTCAGCACCACGATATAGGGCAGGCCCGCAGCCTTCAATCGGCGGATCGCCACCGTGGTCTTGGGCATCTGCATCAGGCTGAGGATGCCCTCCTGCATCCGCGCGCCGCCCGCCGCCGTGCAGATCACATAGGCACATTTTTCCCGGATTGCCCGGTCCACCCCGGCAACGAAGGCGGATCCCACGGCCATGCCCATCGATCCGCCCATGAAGGCGAATTCCTGCACACCGACGACCGCCTTATGGCCGTCGATCGCGCCATAAGCATTGGTCAGGGCATCGGCATGCGGATTGGCGGCACGGGCGAGCTTGAGCCGGTCGGTGTATTTCTTGCTATCGCGGAATTTGAGCGGGTCTTCCTTGACGCTCGGGGCAGCTAGCAGCTCAAAACCCGCGTCCATCAGCTGAGCCAGCCGCGCATTGGCACCGATCCGGCCATGATGTTCGCAGCGCGGACAGACGGAGAGGTTTTCCTCATACTCCTTGGTGAACAGCATTTCGCTGCACGAGGGGCATTTGATCCATAAATTGTCGGGCGTATCCCGCTTCTGCGTGAAGGGGAGCGAATTGCGAACGCGGTTGATCCAGCTCATGCGGGCTTATCGCGCAGAATGCACTGCATCGGCAAGGGCAGCCGTCAATTCCCGCACAGGTCCGGCCGCATTTGCGCCGTGCTGGCTGATCAGTTCGACCAAAGCCGAACCAACCACCACGCCGTCAGCCACCTTGGCAATGGCGCTCGCCTGCTCGGGGGTCCGCACCCCGAAGCCAACCGCCACGGGCAGGTTGGTCGCGGCTTTGAGCCGGGCGACGGCTTCCGTAATCGAGGTTTGCGCCGCCTGCTGCTTGCCGGTGATCCCGGCCACCGAGACGTAATAGAGAAACCCTGACGAACCATCGAGAATCGCCGGGAGCCGCGCAGCATCGCTGGTCGGGGTGGCGAGACGGATCAGGGCAATCCCGGCGGCGCGCAGCTGAAGCCCCAGCGAATCGTCCTCTTCGGGCGGAATATCAACGCAGATCACGCCGTCGACCCCGGCCTTGGCAGCCTCAGTAGCAAACCACTCGGCCCCGCGCCGCACCATCGGGTTGGCATAGCCCATCAGCACCAGCGGCACCTCTGGATGCCGCGCGCGAAAGGCGGCGGCGATGGCGAATATATCTGCCGTGGCCGTGCCCGCAGCCAGCGAGCGGATATTGGCCTGCTGGATCGCCGGACCATCGGCCATCGGATCGGTGAACGGCATCCCCAGCTCGATAACGTCAGCCCCGCCTGCGACCAGCGCATCGAGGATCGCGGCGGTCGGCCCGTCGCCGCCGGTGACGAACGTGACGAGCGCGGGGCCTTTGGCGAAAGCGGAGGAGAGGCGGGTCACTTAGCGAAGCAGTGCGGCGATTAACGTGCCCAAGATCGTACAAGCAAGCGTCAGCATTCCAGCATTTATGATGCTCACGCGGATGGTCTGCTTGTCGAGCGCAGCTTCGAGCTGATCCTTGGTTACAAGGTCATTTGTCCCGTTGCCGATCTCGCTGGCGACAGCTTCGGCCTGCTTGCGCGACATGCCCGAAGCTTCGAGCCTCTGGGCAGATGATAGAGGGTTATAAGCATTCATTGAATTGAACCTAACACAGCTTGTCGCGAGATTCACGCCCAATTGAATTGATTGCTCGATTTCCGACGCAACCCGAGTTGAAGAACGCGAGGTGGCCCTTGGCGAAGGCGGCGGCGCGGACTTGCAGCCAGAAGCGAGTCTCAGGCCCGGTCATCTGCTTGCGCATTTCCTTGGCGTAGCCGGTTAGGCGTGGGTCACGCATTCCCCTCTCCCCTGAAGGAGAGAGGGTTTTTGCTCACAGCCCAACCCCCAGCGCATCGGCCACGGTGAAAATATCCTTGTCCCCGCGTCCGCATAGATTGAGGAGAATGATAGCATCCTTCGGCATGGTCGGCGCCAGCTTGGTCACTGCGGCAATCGCGTGGGCGGGTTCTAGTGCGGGGATGATCCCTTCGGTGCGGCACAGCAGCTGGAAGGCGGCGAGAGCTTCAATGTCGGTCACCGAAGTATATTCCACCCGCCCGACATCGCGCAGCCAGGCGTGTTCGGGGCCGATGCCGGGATAATCGAGGCCGGCGCTGATCGAGTGGCCCTCGATTATCTGGCCGTCGGCGTCTTGTAGCAGATAGGTCTTGTTGCCGTGCAGGATCCCCGGCGCACCGCCCGCCAGCGATGCGGCGTGTTCCTTGTCGAGCCCGTGTCCTGCCGCTTCGACGCCGAGCATCTTGACGCTGGAATCATCGAGGAACGGGTGGAACAGTCCGATGGCGTTCGATCCGCCGCCGATTGCTGCCACCAGCACATCGGGCAAACGCCCGGTCCGGGCCAGCATCTGGGCGCGGGCTTCCTTGCCGATCACGCTTTGGAAATCGCGGACCATTGCCGGATAGGGGTGGGGCCCGGCGACGGTGCCGATGATGTAGAAGGTGTCATGGACATTGGCGACCCAATCGCGCAGCGCCTCGTTCATCGCGTCTTTCAGCGTGGCTGCGCCGGCGGTCACCGACACCACTTCGGCGCCGAGCAGCTTCATCCGGAACACATTGGGCGATTGGCGGGCTACGTCGGTCGCGCCCATGAAGATCACGCAGGGCAGACCAAATCGCGCGCAAACCGTGGCGGTGGCAACGCCGTGCTGGCCCGCGCCGGTCTCGGCGATGATCCGGGTTTTGCCCATGCGGATCGCCAGCAGGATCTGGCCGATGCAATTGTTGATCTTGTGCGCGCCGGTGTGGTTGAGCTCGTCGCGTTTGAACCACACTTGCGCGCCTTTTCCTGGCGGGGCAGTTTTGGCCAGCTCGGCGGTCAGGCGCGGCGCGAAATAGAGCGGGCTGGGGCGGCCGACATAATGCTCCAAAAGGTCGTCAAACTCGGCCTTGAATGCTGGATCGGCCTTGGCGCGATCATACTCAGCCTCAAGCTCGAGAATCAGCGGCATCAGCGTTTCAGCGACATAACGCCCGCCAAACTGGCCGAAATGGCCGCGTTCATCAGGCTGGGTGCGAAAACTGTTCGGAGCAGAAGTGTTCGTGGTCATCACGCCAGCGCGATTGGCAGAGCAGCGCCGCGAAGTCCAGCATTTCAGGGGCGGAGCGCGGTTAACGTCGCTGAAATAATTAGTCGTTCTACTATTTATTAATGTTGCTTTACAGCAACAGTATAACATTCTGTGGATTTAAATGAACAAACTATTCATGGCGGCGCAAGGTAGCGCTTCGTACTTGCCGCTCAGCCCCTGTCATTGGGCTGAACATCAAGGAGTTATTTATGCGTAAGGTTCTTCTGGCACTCGCAGCTTCGGTTGCAGTTGCCTCACCGGCCCTCGCCAATGAAGCGCGTGTTGAAGCACGCGGCGGCGTCTATTGGAACGACGGCTACACGCAGGATGCCTACGGCGTCGCAGCAGGGTATGACTATGATCTGGGGGCCAAGACATTTGCTGGCTTTGAAGTTTCGGGCGACAAGATTGCCGACACTGGCACCAAGGTTGCATTCGGCTTTACCGGCCGGGTTGGCGCCAAGATGTCTGAGCGCAGCAAGCTGTTCGTAGCGGGCGGCTACACCACCAAGCCGTGCGATCTGTGCGAAGGCGCCTATCACGCCGGAGCCGGCTATGAGCAGGGCTTTGGCAACAAGCTGTATGGCAAGGTCGAATATCGTCACTATTTCACCCGGAACGGATTGCCGGATGCCAATTCCGTGCTGGCCGGCGTTGGGATGAAGTTCTGATCTGAATTAACCTGCCACCGAGTGAAGGGCGGTCCGGCAACGGGCCGCCCTTTTCTTATGCCCACAAGTCAAGCAGGGCGCGCGGCTTTACAGAAGGCAGCGATCCTGGCGGTATCTTTCACACCGGGCGCGGATTCGACGCCCGATGAAGTATCGACCAGCGGCGCAGCGGTTAGCCGGACGGCCTCGGCAATGTTTTCCGGATTGAGTCCACCCGCGAGGCCCCAGGGCAGGGGCTGTTCGAGGCCGATTAGCCAAGACCAGTCGAACGCCAGTCCCATACCGCCGGGAAGCGCACCAGCTGGCGTCTTGGCATCGAAGAGCAGCCGGTCTGCCGAGTCGATATGACTTCTGACGGCGAGATCTCCGCGCTTGCGAATCTCTGCCACTGCCCAAACCGGCTTGCCGAATTGTGCCATGATATTGGCGCGGCGGGCTGCCGTGACATGGTGCAACTGAACAGCATCAAGCCCTGCCGCTTCAATGGCCTCGGCTAGCAATGCGTCGTCTGGATCAACGAAAACCCCAACCTTTCCAATTCGCCCCGCTGCCCGGTTTCCCAGTTCCGCAGCGAGGGCAAATGAGGCATTCCGGGGGGACGGCGGATAGAACATAAACCCGGCATAATCGGCACGCGCCGCGATGGCGGCTTCAAGCGTTGCCGCGGTTGTCAATCCGCAGATTTTGATTTGGGGGGCGGTCACGGGCGCGGGATTAACGCGCCCGTGACCAAGGTCAAGGCGTCAGTTCGAACAGCACCGTAACAGTAGACGTCAGCGAGACTTCGCCCGCAGCAACTGGCGTGGCTTTTTCCATTCCGTCCGCCATTGCTGCCCTGGTGTACATCACCTGCGGTTGGGGCATATAGCCGCCGCTTTCGCTGATCGTCAGCATCCGCAATACCTTTAGCCCGGCAGCGCTGGCATAAAGATTGGCTCGGGCGCGGGCCTTTTTCATCGCCTGGGTGCGGGCTTCATCGGTTGCCGCATCGGGATCGTCCATCTGGAAGCTGGGGCCATTGATCTGATTGGCTCCGGCGGCGACGAGCGTATCGAGCACGCGCCCGAACTGGGCCAGATTGCGCTGGCGAACATTGACCGTGTTGTACACCTGATAGCCGATGATTTTTGGCTGGGCAGGTTCAACCGTGCCATCGGGCATCGGACGCTGCGGCTGGTAAATCGGATTGAGGTTCAGATTGCTGGTCTGGATATCGCGATCGGCGATCCCGGCCTTCTTGAGCGCGGCGATCACTTTGTTCATATCGGCCGAATTAGCGGAAAGCGCCTCTCCTGCGGTCTTGCCCTGATTGCTCACTCCGGCGCTGAATACTGCCAGATCAGGGGTTTTGTTTGAGCGGCCCTCAGCCGATAGCGAGAGCATCGTATTGCCTGGCGCAACCACCGGCCCAGAGCTGCTTTCATGGGCCTGCGCGGCAAGCGGCGCAGCAAGGGCAGCAAGTACAAGAGCAAGGGTAAGGCGCTTCATCGATGATCTCCTTCAATTCATCGCACCGCAGTGGCGCGGGCAGTCTGTCTGGCGGCTGAACTAAAGCGTCGCCTCGATCGCCCGCGCGGCCGCCACCGGGTCATCCGCGCGGCTGATTGGCCGTCCGATCACCAGGACGCTGGCCCCGCTGTTGCGCGCATCACGCGGCGTGACGGTGCGTTTCTGATCGCCAGCCTTGCCATCTGCCGGACGCAGACCGGGAACGACGAAAAAACCTTTTTTCCATTGGCGGTGGACGGCAGCGATTTCGTGGCCCGAGCAGACGATTCCGTCGAGGCCCGACTTTTCCGCCAGCTCGGCCAGCCGCATCACGTGATCGTGCGGGGTGCCGCTGATCCCGGTGCGGGCCATGTCGGTCTCATCCAGGCTGGTCAGCAAGGTCACACCCACCACTTTGCAATGTTCGCTTGCCGCCGCCTTGGCGTCTTCCATCATCGCCTGCCCGCCGCTGGCGTGGACGGTGATGATCGCCGGTTCGAGCACATGGATCGCCTGCATCGCGGCAGCGACAGTATTGGGAATATCGTGGAGCTTCAGATCCAGGAAAATCGGCAGGCCGATCTTGGCGATCTCGTGCACTCCGTGGTGGCCATGGGCATTGAAGAATTCAAGGCCCAGCTTTAACCCGCCAACATGGCCTTTGACCTTGCGCGCAAGCTCTTCGGCAGCCTCAAGCCGGGGAACGTCGAGCGCGAGATAAATCGGATTGGTGTGCATATCAGGCTGCTGGAGTTTCTGCTGAGTTGGCTTCAAGCTGGGTGGTGGTCGCAACAGGGGGCGGCGTGGAAGTGGCGCGGACGGTATTCTCCAGCGCGTTGATCCGCCGGGTCATCCGCCAGCGTCCGGCCTTGTGGAGCAGCCACATCGGCATCATCCCGAGCAGGAACGAGGCTATCACCAGAGCTGGTAACTTCGTTTGGAGGATCAGGCCTTCCCAGATTTTGATATTGACCACTTCCCAATTGTTAATTGAAAATAACATTAGTGCGATTAGCACTATCACCCAGATGATTGTCCGTATGATCTGCATACTACGGCCTTCTTCCCTTTGAAGCAGTTGGGCCAATGCTAGGCGGGAAAAGCGATCATGGGAAGGGCGGCGTTCGCGCCGTCCCGGACTTGATCCGGGACCGCTGACTCATCATTCCGCCCTCGCATCGACGAGGCCAGCGGTCCCCGGTCAAGCCTGGGACGACGGTTATTCGCCAAACACCCGGGCGAAAATCCGGTCGACCTGGGCGAAGTGGTATTCCAGCCCGAAGCTCGCTTCAAGCTGCGCGGCCGGGACAGCACCGGAAATTTCCGGATCGGCCTTAAGCAGTTCCAGCAGCGACAGAGCGCCATCCGATTCCCACACTTTCATCGCATTGCGCTGCACCAGTCGGTAGCTGTCCTCGCGGCTGATCCCGGCTTGGGTGAGCGCCAGCAGCACCCGCTGCGAATGGACCAGACCACCCATCCGGTCGAGATTCTTCTGCATCCGTTCCGGGTAAATCAGCAGCTTGTCGATCACACCTGTCAGTCGCCCCAGCGCAAAGTCCAGCGTGATCGTTGCATCAGGCCCGAAATAGCGTTCCACCGATGAGTGCGAAATATCGCGCTCGTGCCACAGCGCGACATTTTCCAGCGCGGGGATCACTGCAGCGCGGACGACCCGGGCGAGGCCAGTGAGGTTTTCGGTCAGGATCGGGTTGCGCTTGTGCGGCATGGCGGACGAGCCCTTCTGACCGGGCGAGAAATATTCCTCTGCCTCCAGCACTTCGGTGCGTTGGAGATGGCGGATCTCGGTCGCCAGCCGTTCGATCGAGCTGGCGATCACGCCCAGCGTGGCAAAATACATCGCATGGCGATCACGCGGGATCACCTGGGTAGAAACCGGCTCTACGCTCAGCCCAAGTTTCTCGGCGACATATTCCTCAACCGCCGGATCGATATTGGCAAAGGTGCCGACTGCACCGGAAATGGCGCAAGTGGCGATCTCGGCCCGCGCATCGATCAACCGCGTCTTGGCCCGCGAAAACTCGGCATAGGCCTGCGCCAGCTTGAGCCCGAAAGTGGTCGGCTCGGCATGGATACCGTGGCTGCGGCCGATGGTCGGCGTGTATTTGTGCTCCAGCGCGCGGCGCTTGATCGCCGCGAGCAGCGCGTCGAGATCATCGAGCAGAATGTCACTAGCCTTGACCAGCTGGAGGCTCAACGTGGTGTCGAGCACATCGCTGCTGGTCATGCCCTGATGCATGAAACGCGCCTCATCACCCACTTGCTCGGCCACCCAAGTCAGGAACGCGATCACGTCATGCTTGGTAACCGCTTCGATCGCATCGATCGCGGCGACGTCGATCCTGGGCTTGGTCGCCCACCAATCCCACAGCGCCTTGCCCGCGCTGGCGGGCACGACGCCCAGTTGGCCCAGCCTGTCAGTCGCATGGGCCTCGATCTCGAACCAGATCGCCAGCCGCGCCTCCGGTTCCCAGATCGCAGCCATCGCGGGGCGGGAATAGCGGGGGATCATGTTCGACTCCGGGGTTGAGGTATTGTGGAGCCGCTAGGGCGGGGGGGCGGGGAAATCAACCCGGCCAGACAAATGACACTGCGGTTTCGCCGGTCACCAGGCCATTCTGATCAAAACTGCGCTCCACAATCTGGCCAAGGCCAGCGCGGTCGACCAGCACAACGGTGGAACAGCGCGTTCCGTAAACCGGGCGGCGGATGAAGACCGGGGTTAGCGCGGCTTCGTCGGTTATGTCTGAAGGCTCATCCGGGACGAGCCCGATTGGCTCGATCTGCTCGTTGCGGAGCGCGGCGAACAGCAGTTCCACCTCAGGGTTTTCACTCACCAGCCAGTCGCTCAGCGCGGCTTTGAGTTGCAGCGTCTTGGGCCACGGCTCGTCCAGCGCGCCGTTGGACAGGCCATAGATGCCATGGGTGAGAGTTGTCCTTAAGCCCCTCCTCTTCAGGAGCTTCGGGGTGGACTGCCCCCGGCAGTCCAAGTCCAGTCCGGGGGACTGGACGACCCGAAACTGGGTTGGGGCGGGGTCTGTCCTCAAGCGCGGTGCCAAGTGGATTGCCCCCACCCCCGGCCCCTCCCCTGAAGAGGAGGGGTGACTTGAGAGAAAGTGCAGCGTCTTTCCTGCGACAAGCAGCAGGTTGAACGGGTTGAATGCGTCCAGCGGGGCCGTCGTGGGATCGGAGTAAATTCCATTGCCGCTCAGCAAATCCGTCACCAGGGCCCCGCGTGAGGCTTTGGCCGGATCGGGCAGGCCATGTCCGCGCAGATTGGTGATGAGGGCGAACCGCTGACCAGTGACCCCAAGCCATGTCCCGCCCGATTGCAGATCGCGCCCGGCGATGATGCCCTCTTCCCAGACTGCCAAAGGTGCGGCGGGCCGCTGGTGATACTCATCACGGTTGCCAATCGCGACCAGTTGCCAGTCGCGGTGGGCGTTCCAGGCGAGGGCGGCTACGCACATGAAGAATTGTTCACGCGGAGGCGCGGAGACGCGGAGAAATTTTGGCTCGCACAAAGCCACAAAGGCGCAAAGATGTTTCGCTTGCGGCGAAGCCGCTCTCCAATCCTGCGTCGCATATAGGACTGAACTCCAGAACTATTGAAGGGCCTGCGGCCCGGCGGCTCTACTTTGCGCCTTTGTGGCTTTGTGCGAGCCAAGCTTTCCCTTGCTTCTTCGCGTCTCCGCGTGAAACATCATCATATCAGCCCCTTGGCCTTCAGGCTCACATGTCCCTCGCGCCCGATGATCACATGATCATGCACCGTGATGCCCAGCAGCCGTCCGGCCTCGGCGATCTTGTTGGTAATCTGGATATCGGCGCGGCTCGGTTCGGGCGAGCCGCTCGGGTGATTGTGGACCAGGATCAGCGCGGTAGAGCCAAGGTCCAGCGCGCGGCGGATTACTTCGCGGGGGTGAATCGCGGCCTCGTCAATCGAGCCGTCGCCGACGTGGTCATCATGGATCAACATGTTCTGGGCGTTGAGATACAGCACCCGCACCCGCTCGACAGTCAGATGCGCCATGTCGATATGGAGATAATCGATCAGCGCCTGCCAGCTGCCCAGAACCGGCTTTTCGCGCACCACCTGACGGGCGAGGCGACGGGCGGCCAGCGCCACGATCTTGATCGCCGCCGCGCTGGTCTCACCCATCCCGGGATGCTGGGCCAGCGCGCGAGGATCGGCGTTGAACACTCCGGCAAGGCTGCCAAAGCGCTTGAGCAGTGTGCGAGCCAGTGGTTTTACATCGCGGCGCGGAATCGCGGTCATCAGCAGATATTCGATCACCTCATGATCACCCAGCGCCTCAGCCCCACCATCCAGCATCCGGGTACGCAGCCGGGCGCGATGGCCCTTTGCGTCATTGTCGGGCTCGTTCGGTGTCGCTTGCCCTAGGGCCTCCGCATCCGCCACCCGCAACTTCCCCTCGGTTCATCCGTTTGAACTTGCACCGCATTGCCTTTCGCGGGCCAAACGCGCAAGTGTGCCAGTGATGCCCGACAGCGAACAGGATGTGCCGGACCTGGAACCGGATGCCGCTGCTGATGCTGGCGTGGGACCGCGCGCCAAACGGCGCTGGCGGATCGCATTCGTGCTGCTCGGCATGTTCGTGCTGGGGCTCGGCGGGCTGTGGCTGACGCGCGAGCGGTTGGCAGACCGGATTATCGCCGGACAGATCGAATCGCACGGGCTTCCCGTGACTTACCGGATCGAGTCGATCAGTGCGGGCGAGCAGGTTCTGCGCGATGTGGTAGTCGGCGATCCGGCCCATCCAGATCTTACCATTGAACGCGCAGCGATCGAGATTGAGCCGACGCTGGGGATGCCGGTGGTCAGCAAGGTCACGCTGATCCGGCCCCGGCTTTATGGCAGCTACCGCGGTGGCGAATTCAGCTTTGGCAGCCTAGACAAATTGCTGTTCACTGGCACAAAGAAGCCGTTCCGCTGGCCGGCGCTGGGCCTGACTCTGGTTGATGGCCGGGCAAGGATCGCAAGTGATTACGGCCCGATCGGGATCAAAGCCGAAGGGCGTGGACCCTTGCGTGGTGGCTTTGCCGGAACGCTGGCAGCGGTCGCCCCGCAAGTCGATGGGGGGGATTGCAAGGGCACCGGAGCCAGTCTGTATGGCAAGGTCAAGATCACTGCCGAGCGACCGCATTTTGTCGGTCCGTTGCGACTGGCGCGGTTGAACTGCACCAAATCGGCGCTGGCCCTCGGCAATGTCGGGCTGCAACTTGATGCGAAGTTCGATTCTGCAATGGATGGAATAGAGGGCACAGCGGGACTTTCCGCTGGCACTGCAGCATGGCAGGGCCGCACAGCAGCTGCGCTTGGCGGGCAAAGCAATTTCGCCCTGCGCGGCGCAGAGCTGACTGCGCGCTATACCTTGCGTGGAACCGCGATCCAAAGCGCCGAGGCTGGCGCAGCAGCGCTGAGCCTTGAAGGCATATTTCGCGGGCATGGCCGCTTCGCCCGGATCGAAAGCGAGGGGACGCTTGGTGCGAGCGGGCTGCGGCTGGGAAGCGAATTCGAACGAACCCTATTGCAAGCACAAAACGCTGCAAAAGCCAGCTTCGTGGCCCCGATGATTCAAACTATGCGCGGCGCATTGCAGCGCGAAAGCCGCAATAGCCAGCTTTCGGCCAGCTATGTGCTGCGCAAGACTGGAGACGGTTTCGATCTGGTCGTTCCGCGTGGAGAATTGCATGGCGGCAGCGGGCAACTATTGCTGGCCGTGTCGCGCCTTGATTTGAGCAGCAGCAGTGCAGGGTCGCCCCGCTTTTCGGGCAATTTTACCACCGGCGGAGCAGGTTTACCCCAGATTTCCGGACGGATTGAACGCCGCCCGAACCGCTCGGCTCTAGCCCGGCTGACTATGGCCGAATACAGCGCCAAGGGCGGCCGGCTGGCGATCCCGCAATTGACCGTGGCGCAGCTGGCCAATGGTGCGCTGGGCTATTCTGGCGTCGCCCGGATGAGCGGTGCACTGCCCGGCGGGAGCGCGCAGAATCTGGTCATTCCGCTGGATGGCAACTGGTCATCCAGCGGCGGACTTGCCGCTTGGCGCGGCTGCGTGCCGGTACAATTCGATCGGCTGGTCTATGCCAATCTGACTCTGGAAAAGCGCGGTCTGACGCTCTGCCCAACCCGGAATGGTGCGATGCTGCGGATTGATCGCAAAGGGACCCGGTTTGCCGCCGGGGTCTCTGCGCTCAATCTTGCCGGGCGGCTGGGTAATACCCCGATCCGCATTGCCAGCGGGCCGGTCG
>JANMKT010000026.1:0-3801 GCA_031372185.1 Novosphingobium sp. | reverse complement strand
CGGGCTTTCACTGGCGCAAAGCTTCGTTCACCAGAACCGGATCCGCCAGGCCGCCTCGTCGCTTGGCGCGGCCACCTATTGCGTCGAGGAAAGCGTGCGCTATGCCCGGGAACGCAAGCCGTTTGGCGAGGAACTGGCGCGTAATCAGGCGATCCAGTTTCCGCTGGTCGAACTTGCTACCCAATGCGAAATGCTTCGCCTGCTGATTTACAAGACCGCCTGGGACATGGACCGCCTGCCCCACGCCGCAATCGAGCGCGAGCTGTCGGACAAGGTCTCGATGTGCAATTACTGGGCCAACCGGCTGGTCTGTGAGGCGGCCGACCGGGCGATGCAGGTTCACGGCGGGATCGGCTATTCACGCCACAAGCCGTTCGAGCATATCTATCGCCACCACCGCCGCTATCGGATCACCGAGGGCGCAGAGGAAATTCAGATGCGCAAGGTTGGCGCCTATCTGTTTGGCTATCTTGGGCCCCGAACAGGAATGTTCGGGAGTTAATCCGGCTTTAGAGCGTGATGCGAAAAAGTGGGAACCGGTTTTTCGTAATAAATCACGCGCAACAAAGAATTGTAGAGCATGAGGCGATTCAGTTTTATCGCATCATGCTCTAGCGCGAAGCGGTGCGGCGCAAGCTGGGGGCTTCGGCCAGATAACCGTCGTAGATTGTCCGGGCGATGCTGGCGATCCGGGCGTCGCGGCCCGGCTTGCTGCCTTGTCCGGTAACATAAATTGCCACCGCAATGGTGCGGCCATCGGGAGTGGTGATGATCCCAACGTCGCTGGACGTGTTGCTGAGCGTGCCGGTTTTATGCGCGACCATGGTCCCTTCGGGCAGCAGTGCGCGCATCCGGTGTTTACCCGTGACGCAGCGTTGCATCGCACCCAGCAGGACCGCGCGGCTTGATTGGCTGAGCCATTCACCCCGGTACAATCCGCTGAGCAGGCGGACCATGGTCTGCGGAGTGGTGCTGTCGCGCAGATCAACCGAAGTTGCCGGATTGATCACGCCATCATCGCGAACCAGCGTGGCGATATCGCGATCGAGCCGCTGGCCGGTGAGCCCCGCCGTCCGCAGCCAGCGATTGACCACTTGCGGTCCGCCGACCGCCGCGAGCAAGGCATCGGTTGCCTGATTGTCGCTGCGGGTCAGCGCGAGTTCGATCAGCCCGAGCGCCGAGACCATCTGGCCGGGACGGACCGGGGCGACAGCAGAAGACAGTTTCGCCGAAGCAACCGGAACCATCAGCGGGTACTGGGCGTTTAACCGATAGCGACCATCATCAACGCCTTGCAGGAAGGTGGCAACAATCGCGATCTTGCTGGTGCTGGCAAGCGGGAAGGCCTGGTCGCCCAGAACCGCAATGCTCCGGCCGCTGGTCAGATCAACTGCCGCAACGCCGATGCGACCGCGCTCGGCGCTGGCGATCGAAGCGAGCTGGGCCTCCAGACCGCTGGCATAGCTGCGCGGCGTGGAAGTCTGGCTGGACCATGGCTGGATTGTTGCGGGCCGGACTTGCGGCAGCAGGATCTGGGGTGCTGGCGCGCGAAGCTCGGTGCCGAAAGCCCGATCGAATTGGCGTTCAATCGAATCGGCACTGGCGGAAGCGGCAGGTGCAACGAAAGCACTGGCCAAACCCAGAATTCCGGTCACGCGCAAGAAAAGTATCTTCTTCACCAAGTGCAAACTATCCCTGCCATGCTTTATAATTCTCTAACGAGCACCATCATTTGCTCATATAGGCGCGCGACGAACTGCCTCTGGCGCGCGGGCAAACGACAAATAGCGGATAATACGGGGTTTAAATCGCATATTGTGCGCCCAGTTCGATCACCCGCCCCGGAGGAATGTTGAAATAGTCGGTCGGGTCCGCCGCATTCCGGTGCAGCGCAATGAACAGTACATCCTGCCAGATCGGCATGCCGACTTCCGCCGAAAAGGCAAAATTGTTGCGGCCGATGAAGAAGCTGGCCGTGGCCGCATGCGGGATCAGCGATCCAGCCCTGATCAGGTCCTCGTGCACCTCCGGCGTTTCCATGAAGCCATAGCGCAGCTCAAGCCGGGTGAAGTTATCGTCCATCCGAATCATCCGCAACCGCTCGCCAGGGTCGCAATACGGCGTTTGCTGCGTTTTTACCGTGGTCACATAGCTGTGCCGGTGCAGGACCTGATTGTGCTTGAGGTTATGCAGCAGGGCATGCGGTGTCAGTTCGTTCATCGCAGTCAGATAGATCGCGGTGCCTTCGACCCGCACCGGAGGCCGCTTGGCCAGCGCGGCGGCCATCTCCGCCAGGGGAACCGAATCTTCGGCTTCCATCCGGGCGGTAATGCTGCGCCCGCGGACCCGGGTCCAGATCACCAGCAGGATCGCGCCGCCGATGGTGAGTGGCAGGAGCTTATGAGAGGCTGGAGCTTGTCTGGGGCGTGGTCGGGTGGGGTTGGATGACTTTCTTTGGCGGATTTTCCGCTGCAATGCTGGCTGATTGCATCGAGCGCGTCCTTGCTCCGGCGTCATAGCCGGGGAGCGGGCGGCTACGCCTTTTTTCGGCGCACTCAATTGCATTTGATGCAACAGAAGTTGCATATCATGCAATTGTAGATGACGGAGAACACCGGTGTGACTATGTCAATCCATATTTGCCAAAGGTAAAAAAGGGCCGGAGGATTGCTCCCCCGGCCCCGTTTCGGTTTGGCAGGTAGCCGAACTTTAGAAGTCCATCCCGCCCATGCCGCCCATGCCGCCACCGGGCATGCCGCCCATGGCAGGCTTGTCGTCAGGCTTCTCGGCGATCGCGGCTTCGGTCGTGATCAGGAGCCCTGCCACCGAGGCTGCATCCTGCAGCGCGATCCGGACAACCTTGGTCGGATCGATCACGCCAGTCGCAACCAGGTTTTCGTAGACGTCGGTTGCCGCATTGAAGCCCTGCGTCTCATCGTTCTCGCGCAGCAGATTGCCCGCAACCACAGCGCCATCATGGCCCGCATTCTGGGCGATCTGGCGCAGCGGGGTCTGGATCGCCTTGCGGACGATATCGATGCCCTTGGTCTGGTCGTCGTTCGCACCCTTCATGCCCTCAAGTGCCTTGGTGGCATAAAGCAGAGCGGTACCGCCGCCGGGGACGATGCCTTCTTCGACCGCAGCGCGGGTCGCGTGGAGCGCATCGTCGACGCGGTCCTTGCGTTCCTTAACTTCGATTTCAGAGGCGCCGCCAACCTTGATCACGGCAACCCCGCCGGCCAGTTTCGCCAGACGTTCCTGCAGCTTCTCACGGTCATAATCGCTGGTGGTGGTCTCGATCTGTGAACGGATCTGTTCGACCCGCGCCTTGATCTCGTCAGCCGCACCGGCGCCATCGACGATGGTGGTGTTGTCCTTGTCGATGGTGATGCGCTTGGCCTGGCCGAGCATGGCGATAGTGACGGTTTCCAGCTTGATGCCGAGGTCTTCGGAGATCATCTCGCCCGCAGTCAGCGTGGCGATGTCACCCAGCATGGCCTTGCGGCGATCGCCGAAGCCCGGTGCCTTGACCGCTGCAACCTTGAGGCCGCCGCGCAGCTTGTTTACCACCAGCGTCGCCAAAGCTTCGCCTTCGATGTCTTCGGCGATGATCAGCAGCGGACGGCCGCTCTGAACAACCGCTTCGAGGATCGGCAGCATTGCCTGCAGGTTCGACAGCTTCTTCTCGTGGATCAGGATGTAGGGATTTTCCAGTTCCACGGTCATCTTGTCAGGGTTGGTGATGAAGTAGGGCGACAGATAACCGCGATCGAACTGCATGCCTTCAACGACATCGAGTTC
>JANMKT010000018.1:0-10855 GCA_031372185.1 Novosphingobium sp. | reverse complement strand
TCGATGCCTACAATTACGGGCGGAGGCTGAAGACACTCAAGGGCCTCACGCCCTTCGAATACATCTGCAAAATATGGACAATCGAGCCAGACAGATTTACAATCAATCCAACCCATCAAATGCCGGGACTAAACACTTAGCCTACGCCCCGTAATTGGCGCAGTTTGATCCAGACCGCCGGATTGCCTTGATAAATCCCGTTGGCCTCGGCGCTTCCGAACAAGGCGCCGCGCGCGCCCAAAACTGATCCGTCAGCCATGGTTACCCCTGGGCCGACATAGGCCTCCGCAGCAACCCAGCACCCCGACCCGATTGTGATCGGACGCAGCACAAGCTGGAAATCCGGATCGGACACATCATGGCTACTCGCGCATAAATGCGCCCCTTGCGAGATGACACTGCGCGCGCCTACGGTGATCCGGCCTTGATTATACAGCCTGACCCGCGGGCCGATCAGACAGTTGGGGCCAAGCTCCAGATTGGCGGGTAGCCAGATTACCGCGCTGGCATGCACCCTTGCCCCCGGAGCAATCGTCGCTCCAAAACTGCGCAGAATAAGGCGGCGCCAACCGTACAGGGGCGGCGGGGTGAAGCGGGCCAGCAGCAGCCAGGCCATGCCCCAGACCAGCCGCAGCACGCGGTTGCCCAGTGAAAAGCTCGCTCCGCCCTCAAGCGGGCGCGCGCTGTGGGCATTCAGCGGCGTACTCATTTCACATCCTCGCCTTGCGGTCCGGGGTCTCTTGCCGAACCTGCTCGATAGCCTTGGCATAGGCAGCCGCCCATTGCCCGGCAATGGTGGCGCGGGCAAACGGGCCGGCGGCCAGCTGCCGTGCAGCCTTCGCCATCGCCCCCCATTGCGCCTCGTTCAGGCTAAGCGCCTGCAGAATGGCGGCGGCGATTGAATGCTGATCGGTCCCGCAGCGCAAAGCGGCCCCGGCGGCGATGCCATCGTCCAGGTGGCAATGCGGGGTCATTATCGTCGGGGTGCCACTGGCCCATGCTTCGAGAATCACCATCGGCAATCCTTCACTGAGCGACGGCAGAATCAAGTGGTGTGCCCGGTCCAGCAGGGCCTGCTTGTGCTCACCATGGACCGGTCCGATGAACGATACCGAAGGTGGTGCGCTCCCCAGTGCCGATTTCAGCGCGGCAACATCGCGCTCCTCCCCCCAGCCGGCAATCGTCAACCGGGCCGGGCCAAGCGCTCCCTTGCGGTCCAGCTCAGCCCATGCATCGATCAGTGCGGCCAGATTTTTCTTGGGATGGATCCGTCCAAGATAGATGAAACTGCCATGATCCGTCCGGGTTGGCAGGGATGGCGGCGGAGCCCAGTTCGGGATGATGTCTGCGCTGCGCCCGCTTTCCGCCGCGATATCGGCTGCTTCAGCCTCGGTCAGGGCATGCCAGCGGGTCGCCCGCCGCCAACTGCGCCGTTCATAGCCGATCCGCGCCAGCGCCTTTTTCCAGCGCCCGCGCGAGGTGATCCAGGGATCGAGCATACCATGCGGGCTGATGAGATAGGCGCCGCCAGATTGCCGGGCCCACTGCGCCGCTGCAGCCGATGGATACATCCAGATGCCATGCAGGTGCAGGCAGTCTAGCTTTGCCGCCATAAGCCCTTGTACCAGGCTTGGGGCGAAGCCGATCTGGGCCGGTCCGGTGACCCGGTGCAGTTCGACCGCCACTTTCCCGAACCGGGGGCGGTCGGCTGCGCTGAAATGGTCTTCCAAGGCAAAGACCTGCGGCTCCGCACCCAGCTCTGCCAATAGCTGCGCCTGTGCGACCACCGCCTCGGACACGCCGCCACCCAGCCGCGAGGCCGAGGCGGTCAGCAATCCGATGCGCTGACCGGTGAGGGAGTGGCTGGCGCTGAAATTGTATGAGTTGGCGTTCATCGCCGGGGCATGGTCTTGCGCATCCCCAGCGCCCGGGCCCCCGCTCCGGGCAGGATCTTTCCCGTTTGCATGGCTTGTTGGCGCTGCCGCTTGCGCAAGGCTGCACCCGCCAACGCGTCGGCCGAAGGGATCGCCAGCAGCCCGGCCATGCCCCGCATAATCAGCAGTGGCAGGAACAGGTAAAAGCCGGCTTTCAGAAAGGTCAGGACGGTGCCATCGCGGAAGAACAGGATCGAGATTGGCAGGGCAAACATATAGGTGACAGTCTGAAAATTCGTCTGCGGCCCTTTGACATAGCTATTGAAGGCCACACCCCAAAGATACCCGAACAACCCACACCACAGTGCTACGCCAAGGTAGCCGAGCTGGGCCCAGCCTTCGCCGGGCAGAGAATTGGTCATGCCGATCGGGTAGCCATAATCGAACAGCTTATACATCTGGATTGGTGGGCCGATCGGCTTGTTTGGCCACAATCCGCGCGGGATTGGTTCGGTCAGAATCTGCAAATTGTTGAGGAAATAGCCGTAGGTACCGCTCCGCTGAGGAACGGCATAAACCAGGAACTCGAAATACTCGAGGTTTCCGGCGTCCATTCCTTCCAGGAAGCGAAGTTCGTCGGCACCATTCAGGCCCTGCACACTATAATCGTCCATAACCAGCGCGCGGATCGCCGCGCCGCGATCTTGGCCCACAATATTGAACATGGCGACCAGCGCAGCCAAGCCAAGCAGAACTCTGGGAACCGGCCATTTTCGCCGCTGCTCATAAAGGAACAACAGGGCCAGAGCGACCGCACTTAGCACGAATACCCCGCGTCCGCCGGTCATCCCGCGCAAGACGATGAACACCAGCAGCGGCATCAGCGACCACCAGCGGAATCGCAGCAGCCAGGCGAACATCAAAGCGAGCGGAGCCATCATCATCTGGGCATCGACGAAGTAACCATTTCCGGAGGTGTTGACCGCAATGCCGGTGGCGGCGTCGCGCACCATGGTCGTTGAATCCAGAGCCTTGCTGGAAATGTCGCTTACCAGCGAGAGGGCGGCGATGGGAAACAGGACCAATGCCGAAATCATGAAGGGCTTCCACAATAGAGTCCGCTGCGCTTCATCGAATTGCGTGCGTTTGAACTGGAATGCTGCACTGCCCTTGCGCAGGACCATGACCGCAAAAGCGATCAGTCCCAGATTGGCTGCGATAAGGACTGTAGACTTGTCCTCCATCGATGGCTGGAACTCGTAGACGCGGTATATCACATTGTATTCGCGGAAATAAACCAGCGGAGGCCGGAACACAAAGATCAGGAAGTGGAAGGCAAGATAATAGGTGAGCGGGTGGTACATCGATGCGCAAGGCCGCTGGAGGTAAACCAGCGCAGTGATGGCCCAGACCCCGGTGCTGGCCAGCAACAGAAATTCATACATGGGCGCAGCTTTCGAAAACCCGGACGTCGATTGGTGCTATGCGAACGGCGTCAGCCTGCCCCAATCGCGGCGCAATTGCAAAGGTCCTGAACCACTGAACCATTGCAGGTTAGGCTCAGCCATTGTGCCGGTGCTGCATTCGCGCGGCTTGCCGGGTCAAGATTTTGTCAACTTCGCGAAAGCCCATGATCATGCGATCAAGAGAGATGGTGTCGGCAACTAGGGCGCGGATGTTCTCGGAAAGCTGCACTTTGGGCGAAGTCGGACCCGAAAAGGCCGCCGCAATTCCTTGCGCCAATGCCTCAGCCCCGGCGCCAGGGATGCGATAGCCACTGACGCTGTTGATAACGGTGCTGTGTTCGGGGTGGTGCCGCATGGCGCCAGCATCATCGAACAAGAGTACCGGCAAGGCGTAGGCCAGCGCGTGGTTTACGCTCAGACCGGCACTGCCTGGCACCACGAACAAGTCGCTTGCCGCAAAGAACCCGGCCAGCTTGGCCTCGTCATAGATCGCTCCGGTCAGTGTTATACCATCGATTGCGCCGGCCTGTCGGCGCAAGACTTCGCGTTCCGGGCCGTCGCCCACGATCACCAACCGTTCAACCAGACCTCGCTGCTTCAGCCGCACAAATGCCTCTATCAAGACGTCTACGCGCTTGTCGGCATTGAGTCGGCCAACATAGAGGAGCTGATATCCCGGCTTGCGACCGCTCGGAGCGCCATCGTGCTGATCAATTTCGATGGTGTTATGCGCGACGCAAATCGGCATTCCGGACGGCAACTGACTGCGCAAATAGGCAGCGCCTTGGTCTGAGTAGCAGAGCTGGGCATCGGCGCGCTGCTGAAGCATCAGCCGGGTCTTTTGAACCAGCCGGTCACGCCAAAAGTCGAAACCGCGTTCGAGGTTCCAGCCTTGCGACCAGAAGGCAAATGGAACCCGCTTCGGGCCCAGGGCAAGTTGCCAGCTTGAGCTGAGCTGGAGCGAGAATTCTGCCACCAGTGCTGCGGGTTTGAACGTGCGTATGATCCGGCCCAGCGGCACATAGGCGCGGTAGAAGTTGTTGCGGCTCATCCGGATCGGCACCGGGTGGAGCCATGCGTGATCTTCCGGCCGGGCAAGCTTGAGCCCGTTGGCGACCGGGCGATCACTTGTAACAACTTCCCAGCCAAGTTCGCGATGAAGCTGCGCAAATACCGGAATTCGATAATGCGGCACGAGCCGCTGGATGATGATGACCCGGGACACTCTCAGCCTTCCCTGCGCTTGTTTAACGCCAGCAAGACGCTTGTTTCCAGATTGGTAATAACGCGGTCAACCGAGAAACGTTCCTCAAACAGGGCCTGCGCGGCTTTGCGCATCGCGGCCAATCGCGCATGATTTTCGATCAGGCTCGCGATGCGCATTGCCAGTGCGGCATGATCATGCGGCACTACGCTATATCCAGTGACACCTTCAATCACGGTTTCCGCAGCGGCGCCATCGAAGCGGGAAACGATCAGGGCAAGCCCGTAGGCAAGCCCTTCAAAACTGGCCAGCGAGCGATAGTCAGCAAGGCTGGGCGCAACCAGCACATCGGCGCTGGCGTAGAATACACCGACGCAATCATAGGGTTTGGCGCCAACAAATTCGACTTGCGCCGTCAGACCCAACTCGATTGTTTGCGCTTCAAGCCTCGCGCGCTGCGGCCCGTCGCCGACGACAGTCAAGCTAAGCTTCTTGCGCTGCTCCTCGCTCAGCAACGCCAGCGCAGCGAGCAATTGGCTGAGGCCTTTTCGTTCGGTTAGCGAATTGACAAACAGCAAACGCACAATGCCGCCCGGGGCCGCATGATGATCAGGAGGCGGTCCCGGCGGATGTGAAGTAAGATAGGGAGCGACCAAAACCTTGGCGGGATCGGCCCGAAGATCCTCAATCGCAAAACGGCGACCGGCTTCGTTGTTGGCCAATATTACGTCCGCGCGCCGACAAGCCCAGCGCTTGAGCGCCAGTGCCAGCCAGATTCGCGATCCGCCGCGTGCCGCCGGATCAGATTCGATCAGTTGAACCCGCGCGATTTTCGCGGACAGGCTGAACAGCAGTGTTGCGGCCAGAGCCAGGGGAGTGAACTCGATCGTGATAATAACATTGGGCTTGAGCCGGTGCAGGGCGAGCATGGTTGCCGGCGAGGGCAGCGCCATGCGGGCTAGATAGTCTGCCTCGCCGACCTGGCGCTGCCAGCTCAGATAGCGCAGCCGCAGGATTGGCAGGAGATTGACGCCGGCTACTGCGCTATCCGCATCTTCAGGAGCTACAGGGACCAGGGTGAGCGGAAATCGCGCGGTGAACTTTCGGAAAATATCCTCAAAGTACATCAGCTTGCCAGCGTAGCCATAGCTCGGCGAAACCCAGACCACGCGGGCGCCGCGCCGAATGGGGTCAATCTCATCCAAAGTTTCAGCCCCGGCAATCATGCGCTTGCTAGAAGCGACAGTTTGCCGGGGCTGACAAGTTCTTTTCGTGATCCTTCAGGTCAGATGAAGCGCGCTGACCGCCCAAGTGGCTGCTGGCGGTGTCGCTGATCCATTGCCAAGGTTGCGCAGGCGCCAGGTGACCGCACCATTTCGGCTGCGCAGCTGGCACACTTCAAGGTCGCTTCCGAGGTCGTTTTGCGGTGTCGCAGTTGCCGCCATTCCCTCGATGGCCCCAGATAGTGGTACCGAGATTTCCGCCGAAACTGCGCCTGCCGCCAGCATAGGCTGCGCGGCAAGCGCAGCGCTTGCGACCAGGGCTGGCGGAGCTATTTCCTCCTGCCACACCACATCAAGCCCGGCAAAGCGCAGACGTATCATGGAGCCGGGAGCGATTACCCGCCGCGCCGGGAGCTTCGCCCCGGCACCGCTGGCGGCAAGCGTGCAACACGCACTGCTGCTGCCGTTCACCAGTGTCAGTTGATGCCCGTCGTTGATCCCGGCGGTCGGCAGGGTGAAGGCGAAATTGCCCGCGCCATTGGCGAAAATTGCCATGGTATCCCCGGTAACCGAAAGCAGGGGTGTGGCGGCGATATCCTGATAGGCACCCGACCAGTCGTTGATGATCCGCGTCCAGCTGTTGCCGCGGAAGCAAGGATGGAAGTCGGTTATACCCGCAGTAGGGGCACTGTATCGCCTGGTTTGGCCGCTTGACTGTTCGATCAGGACGTTGGGGCCGATTGAGCCGGAATAAGCAACGGGCTGGGTGTGCATCCGCCCATTGAGCCGCGCCAATTCCGTGCGTGAGCATGTCAGCCGCAGGCGAATGTCGGTCAGAGTCTTCGAGCCCGCCGTCACCCCGCCGGTCAATGCAACCGCCATAATATCAGTGAGTTGATCAACTTGGGAGAGCACATCGAGATCGATGTCATGCAGACCCTCAGAATAGAGGTCGCTGGCATCGATCAGCATTGGCGAATCAGTCAGCTTCAGTCGGCCGCGAGTCCAACTGCCCAGCTTCACATTGCCGCAGTTGCGAAACTCTGCGTCAATGTTCAGCCATGGGACCAGACCATCGGAGAAGCGCAGCGGTGCATTGCGGTTGGCTGATACGGTGTTGAGCCGCCCGCCCTGCATTCCGCCGGTGCTGATGCAATCCTCGAATACGGCGTTGACGATCCGGCCACGCCGCCCCGCCCAGCCTTCAAACGTAGCGTAGCCCCGCGTAACGAACAGCCCGTCGATATCGACATTGGTTCCGCATGACTGGAACATATCGCCATTGGTTTCGGCAAGGACTGCCGAGCGCATATAAAGCTCGCCATTATTCTCCCCGGCCTGGAAGATCAGCTCGCCGCGGAAGCCCTTCACTGCGGAACGGATCAGACGAATATCGCCTGAGAAGCGATCTGGTTCAACTTCGATGCCCTTGTCGGTCACATCCCAGCCATCGCCATCGGACTGGCGCGCCGGGAACTCGAAATAGCTGCCGCGCGGGATCCCGCCGTTGAGCGTGATGTCGATCAGCGAGATGCCCGGACGCTCGGCCGGAGCTACTGGTAGGCTGGATGGGCAGCGCAGAAACAAGCCGCCGCCGCGCCAGAGCTGATTCTGCGCAACCGAGGGAGAAAAAACCACTTGCCAACCGGTTTCACGCGGATTGCCAGCGCTATTGCGGAAATTGAGCGTGGTTCCGCCGGTGCTGGAGGACGAGAGTGTCATCATCGAAGAAATTACCAGCGGCCGCCCATCATAGGCGTGCTGGCCGATAGTCCCGCCCGGATCGCTGGTGCGGATCGGACAGAACAGGCGATATGCTGGCTTGGTAAAGACAATGGAGCGACAGCCGATTGCTTCGGCGTAGACGACGGCCGCCTGGATCGCGGGTTGATCGTTGGCGGTATCATCGCCAATCGCGCCGCCAATCTCAACCGTCAGCACGCCGTTTACCGGCAAGGCGCGGAAGTAACGGGAATTTGAGCTCTTGCCGACGAAGCGAGGATGCGCCGCCTGAAATGCGGCGTTCGCCAGCGCATCGGCGACATAGCTTGCCCCACCTTTGCCGATCTCATTGTGACCGGTTGTGGTGACAATGTCAGTTCCGATCTTGATAAGCTGCACTGCAAATTGTGAAAAAAGGAAATCGGCCATCAAGCCTCCTGCTGGTTCCTGCGGTGGGAAGGTCTCTGAAGGGGTGCCGCGAAATGCGCCGCGCCCCTCCGAAGTATGGATCATTGTGCGGCGATTAGGCCGGGGATGGCCTTGGCCACTGCTTTTGCGATCCGTCCGGCCAGATGAACATGACCCTCAATCGTCGGATGGGCGGCATCGCTGCCCAGAACCCAGTCCGTATTGCCCGAGGTATTGACAGTGCCCTGTTTGCCCGTGCCAAACGTCCACCCCTCGGCAGGGCTATCAATGAAGGCAACGTTTCGGGGGTATTTGGCCGCCGCTGCCTTTTTGGCATCGCGGGCCCAGTTGTTGGCCGCCGACCAGGCTGCGCAGGTCACCGGACCGATCATGAAGATAATGATATTCGGATTTGCGCCGACTACGGTTGCCAGCCAGCTTTCCACGGCGGCTTGAAGCTGGCTCTGGGTGGCGAGCGCAAAGTCGTTGCCGCCGCCCATCTCGATCACTACATCCGGGGCAGGTGCAACCACGTCGAGCGTGACTCGCTGGTTGAAAGTACTCTTGGTGTTGACGGCGCTGTTGAACCAGCCGGTCCCGCCAACGCCCGAAACCCAGGTGTCCGCCTGTCCGATCAGATTGCCGATCACCGCGCCCATCGCGCCCCAGGTCGGAGTATCGAGGCTGCCGGTGTCGACAATTGTCTGCAACAGGCTGTCGCCATGAACGACAACGCGCATACCATCGGCCTGCGGCCAGGGCTCAGGCGAATAGATCGGTTCGGTGCGGATTCCGCAGAACTGGCCGACCGGACCAAATTCAAGCTCATAATTTCGGTTCTTGCGAAATGTTGCCGTGCCATCACCCCAAGTCACAGGAATATAGCGGAAGCTGGAGCTACCGAGGCCGATCAATCCGGCCTTGGCAAGCTTGCCATCAACCTGCATCCGAAAGCCGTGACCACCGCCGGTCGCGCCTTCCTTGACCCATAGTTCGAGCTTTGGTGCCGCAGTGGAAAAGCGCACCCGGCCGACGCCCTGCACGAAGTTGGTCGTGGGGTCGGTGCCGTTGCCGGCATGGTAAGTGAACGGGCGGTAGGCGTCAGTATCAGGAAATACTGCGCTGTTGTTTGCCCAGGTGCCGCCAAGGAAGGTGTATTTGGCAGCATGAAGGGCCGGAGTGCCACTGACCGAAACCTGCCAGCTGGTTCCGGTGGCGATCGCTGTCGCGGCAGTCGCAAGACCGATGGTTGGCAAGGCGGTGTCAAGCTGAGGGAGCCTGAAGCCGACTCGCTCGATCGAAGTGCGCAGCATATTGAGAATCCGAAGGCGTTTCTGGCGGGCAACTTCGGCCAGGCCAATCCCGCGTGCGATCATGTCTGCGGCCATGTCTATTGCTCCATCCGGTAGACGATCGTGCCACTGGCGTAGGTTACATCGAGGTAGAGCAGGGCGCCTACGCTTGATTCGTCCCACACCGGCTCGCAGCAATTGCCGGTGAACTGAGCCCAGCCGATCCCGCCCAGCGTCAGAGGCAGTTTTGTAGTGCCAGCGTCGGTTGAGCGAAGAACTCGCACACTGCCCGTCCAGGTGCCAGAAAGCAGCAGCATGACGGGGCGGTCGAGCACTGGCACGAATGGTCCAAGAATGCCGGTTGCGGCAGTCGAACCGGCAAGTGCTGCTGAGGCGTTGATCGGCTGTTGCACGATCGGCAGCGGATTGGCGGCGGTGACTGCCGCGAGTGAATTGGTAATATCAGCAAAGCCGATCGCGACGGTCGGCACGTAGCCAGCCGGATTAAGGATGGGAGTCGAGGGCATATGTTCCTCCGGTTAGAGTGAACAAGATAAATAACCATATTGGTTCGTGTAGGAAAATGTTTTCTGTGGTCGTGGCCGTGGCTCGCGGTTAAGGTTGTCCGAATGATCAAAAGCCCGCCTACAGATGTCCCAAAACCCTCACGCTTCGTCTGTGTTTTCAATCGCCGCCGCGACGATTACCAGGTCCCGCTGGCATTGGCCGAAGCGGGTTTGCTTGAATGCTTCGTGACAGATTTCTACCTCGGCGAATCACCAAAACCGTGGTGGTCGGGGCCCTTGCAGAGGCGGGCAATGCAGGGGTTGCCCGCCGCTAAGTCAAAGTCAGTCTGGCGATCCTTCCTGCTCCAGGCAGCACTTTCACTTTGGGGGAACCCGCCCGACTGGATGTGGCCATTAAACGGACGCATTCTTGCGAAGACGGCAGCAAAAAGCGCCCGTCAGAGCCGAGCTGCGCTCTACTGCTACTCGTATTATCTTCCCGAATCCTCCGAGCGCCAACCCGGCCGTCCGGTGATTGACTTTGAATTTCATCCCGATGCAGCGCTGTCGCTGGACATTCTCCGTGATGATGCGGCAGCCTATCCTGAATGTGCACAATCGTTCGCACGAGAGCTACTGGCCGAGCGGATTGATCGTCGGCACGGCTGGCACCTGGCTGATGCAGTTGTCTGTGCTAGTTCTATGACCCGGCGTTCACTCGAACATGCCGGCTGCAATCCTGCCAAGATCACAGTAATTCCCTATGGGGCGCCGCCTCCGTCTAAGGCGCTAGCAGGACCGCGACTACCAGGAGCATGCCGCTTTCTGTTTGTTGGCCAGGGCATCCAGCGCAAAGGACTGCACCATTTGCTTCGGGCCTGGCCAAAGATCGCAGCAACCAGCGCGGAACTAACGCTGGTCTGTTACGCAATCGACCCGGCGTTTGCCGACATGGCCAAGCAGCCGGGCGTCAGACTGCTAGCGCGGCAGGAACGCAGTGATCTGGAACGGCTTTATGCGGCGCATGACGTTTTCGTAATGCCGTCACTGATCGAAGGTTTCGGCCTGGTTTATCTGGAAGCACTGGCAGCCGGATGTCATGTCATCGGCACGCCTAACACCGGTCTGCCAGACCTTCCGCTCGATTCAGCGGCGTTGAC
>JANMKT010000008.1:0-47865 GCA_031372185.1 Novosphingobium sp. | reverse complement strand
CGCTGCCCGGTTTGAGGTCGAAGGTCACGCCGCCGCTGATGTCACCGCTGTCGGTGGCTGTGGCGGTGTAGATCACCTGGCCCGGGCCGGTGTTCTCGCCAATTGCCGCTGCGGTTGCGCCCGAGGTGATCGTCGGCGCGGAGTCGTCTAAATTGCCGATTGCCAGACTCACCGCCTGCTCGCTCGCGTTGGCGGCGGCATCGGTGGCCACCACGGTAAAGCTATAGCTCGGCTTGGTCTCAAAATCGGGGTTGCCGGTCAGGGTCACAGCACCGGTCGCGCTGTCGATGGTCAGGCCCGCATCGCTGCCGGGCTTGAGGCTGTAGGTTACGCTGCTGCTATCGGCAGCGGCGGCGGTGTAGATCACCTGGCCTGCGCCGCTGTTCTCGCCGATCGCGGTTGCGGTCGCGCCCGAGGTGATAACCGGCGCGGTATCGTCGAGGTCGCCGATCGCCAAGCTTACCGCCCGCTCGCTCGTATTGGCCGCGGCATCGGTTGCCACAACGGTGAAGCTATAGCTCGGCTTGGTCTCATAATCGGGATTGCCGGTCAGGGTCACCGCACCGGTTACGCTGTTGATCGTCAGCCCCGCATCGCTGCCGGGCTTGAGGCTGAACGTCACGCCGCCGCTGATGTCGCCGCTGTCGGTGGCTGAGGCGGTGTAGATCACCTGGCCGGCACCGCTGTTCTCGTTGATTGCCGCTGCCGTGGCACCGGAGGTAATCGCGGGGGCCACCTCGTCACGGTTGCCGATTGCCAGGCTCACCGCCTGCTCGCTCGCGTTGGCGGCGGCATCGGTGGCCACAACCGTAAAGCTGTAGCTGGGCTTGGTCTCGAAGTCCGGGTTGCCCGTCAGGGTTACCGCGCCGGTCACGCTGTCGATGCTCAGGCCCGCATCGCTGCCCGGCTTGAGGCTGTAGGTCACGCTGCTGCTGTCGGTGGCGGCGGCGGTGTAGATCACCTGGCCTGCGCCGCTGTTCTCGCCAATCATGGTTGCGGTAGCGCCGGAAGTGATTACCGGCGCGGTATCGTCGAGGTCACTTATCGCCAGGCTTACCGCCTGCTCGCTGGCATTGGCGGCGGCGTCGGTGGCGACAACGGTAAAGCTGTAGCTCGGCTTGGTCTCGTAATCCGGGTTCCCGGTCAGCGTGACCGCGCCGGTTGCGCTGTTGATCGTCAGGCCTGCATCGCTGCCCGGCTTGAGGGTGAAAGTCACACCGCCGCTGATGTCGCCGCTGTCGGTGGCGGTGGCGGTGTAGATCACCTGACCGGCACCGCTGTTCTCGTTAATCGCTGGTACCGTGGCGCCGGACGTGATCGCCGGGGCCACCTCGTCGCGGTTGCCGATCGCCAGGCTCACCGCTTGCTCGCTCGCGTTGGCGGCGGCATCGGTGGCCACAACCGTAAAGCTGTAGCTGGGCTTGGTCTCGAAGTCCGGGTTGCCCGTCAGGATTACCGCGCCGGTCACGCTGTTGATGCTCAGCCCCGCATCGCTGCCCGGCTTGAGGCTGTAGGTCACGCTGCTACTGTCGGTGGCGGCGGCGGTGTAGATCACCTGGCCTGCGCCGCTGTTCTCGCCAATCGTGGTTGCGGTGGCGCCGGAGGAGATGGTGGGCGCTGCCCCGTCGAGGAAAAAGGCGAAACTCATTACTGCGCCACCATTGCCGGCGCCATCAATCTGGCGGACCTGAACATTGTTTGGTCCCGCAACCGCGCTGAAGCTGGCAGTCCAACTCGTCCCGCCATTGATCGAATATTCGATCGTTCCGCCAGCTTCGGCGGGGGTTACCACCAGACTGCCATTGTTGGTCACCCGGTCCGTCGGCGAGCTGCCGGTGTCCGCGATAAGTGCAACCGCCGGTGCCGCCGGGCCAACGGTATCGACAACCAGAACGCCAGCCGGATTCACTGCCGCACCAGTGACAATGGCAGCATTGCCCGCCGCATCCCTGATGCTTGCACCGCTCAGGACGAGGCCTGAAACAGTCAGATCCGGACTGTTCTCACCGGAACCAACGACATAGGAGAAGCTTAGCGTGTCCGTGCCCGAGCCGCCGATCAGACTCGCAACGCCGCCGCTGCTGAGGGACAGGCTGGGGGAACCGCCCGAAACGAGAACAACTTCCGAGAATTTGACGAGAATAGTAACACTTTCGCCAGCTCTCAACGACCCGTCATTGGACCCGTATGCGACAGAGCTGACGCTAGGCGAAATGAAATCGGTAATACCAAGGCCAATAAAGTCGGCGTCACTCAATATTTCAGTTGTATTTATCTTGATAACAACATTGGCACGCCTGTCACCATCAGTATCTATTCTGACAAGAGTTCTCCCCGATGAAACTGAATACCAGACGCCCCAGGCCGTATTGTCAATATTCGTCCACGTAAGACTATGGCCAATGCTTGCAGAGAGTGCGGAAAGATCAATTTTGTCCCTGTCTGTAATTACGGCAGTATCAGAAACAGATGTAAAAGAAACAATCTGGTCGCCATTTGCGGTGTCATATGCGTAAGTTGATGTGGCGGGTGAATCGGTGATCGCAGAATAGGCAAAGATATCTGCGCCGGCCCCGCCATCGAGGGTATCGGCGCCAGCTCCGCCGATCAGCCGGTCGTTGCCATTATCTCCAAACAGCTGATCATTGCCGCCCCCACCGAAAATCACGTCGTCCCCGTCACCGCCCCGCACAGTATCGGCCAGAACAGTCGTCTGTTCCGCAGCCGAGGCGAGGATCCACGCAGTGCCGTTCCAGACGTATCGGCCAGTCGAATCAATCAGCTCGGATTGAGAGGTGCCATTAATGGTCGCCATACATTCTTTCCTGAACCAAATTCTCATTTTAACTCGATGCGTTAACCAAAAGGCCTAAGACCAATGATCACGTTAAGTTAAAAAGCCGACTCTTCGCGAAGGCCGAAGAATACTATGGAATCGGATTGAAAGTAAGCTGTATTCATCGGAAAAATGTCCCGATCTGAAACTGCTTCAGAATTCGAGGATAGGCGCGATAGTAATCACGTTCGGCAAAGCCCGTTGAGTGAGCCAGATTCCCGAGATCGCTGGCCGGATCCGTCAGCATGCCTGATCGGGTAATACTCGAATACTATCAGAGAGTTGTGCTGCAAACAGCCGCGCGCTGGCCATGCTGCGATGTGGCAATGAGCACAAGTGTTGCGCTGCACAACCAGTGCGGAAATTCAGGAATTTCTGGACGCAGGGGCTGCAGCTCAGCCTGGGATAACGCCCAGCGAGAATGCGATTCCCGCCCACATACTCAACGAAACGCCGAAGATCATCGCGATTCGCAGCGATCGTGGCCAGATTTCGCCTTCGCGTTTGCCCGGCGGCCGCTCGATTGCGCCGTCACTCCAGCGTGGCGCCGCGACTTTGCTCAGGTTGACACCCTTGAGCAACGCCGCATTCAACATTGCTCGCGAGATTGGTGGTTCGAACCTGCAGCCGACAAGCTTGCCATCAGACCAGACGATTCGCGACTTGACCGTGACTGCACCGGGAAGTCCCACTTCCAGCATCTCGCCAACCGCAAGTCTTGCCGCACATTCGATCAATGCGCCATTGGTGGAAAGGCTGCGAACCAAGGCGTTGGCACCTGAGACTGCGGCACCTGAGACTGGTGCACCTGAGACTGGGGCACCTGAGACTGGTGAAGTCTCGGGCACAGACAGCCGCAGCTTGTGCCGAATCGCTGTCCGACGATCGACCCAGTTGGCAATTTCATGGCGAGCGGTCATGGCTAGCATGACCCTGTCCTGACGCGATTTTGTTGCAATTTGATTAAATGCAGGCAATTCGTCAGCGCCGCTGCGAGCGGCCTTGGGCGGCCAGCATAGTCGGCCTTGGCGGACCACCCAACCTTGTGAAGCAAACCTGCATAGGCGTGCAAATTCAAAGGTTTGAATGAAACCAAGACTCGGCGATCAAGAATATCGCGCAATCTGCATATGACCCAGCCGAATCCCGGCATTTGGAACCTTTCGCAACCCGTATCCCGTTATTGTTCACATGTTGATCCGCTGCTAGCGAACCACTGTCGCTAACAGGTCTACCATACCAAAATGGCCTGTGCGACTATTTAGTGTGTCAGGGTTTGTTGACGGGATTGGCTCGGCAAAGCCCGAATCAAGGCAATATCGTGCAAAATCGAAGCTGGCCGGTGGAAAATCGAGGTTGGCCGGTGGAAAATCGAGGTTGGACCGTGCAAAAATTGAGGCTGGTTGAATGCGCCATGCGGATGCTATCATGGATTTTTCCAGCAGGAGCAGAATTTGCCAGTTTTAGCAACAACTCGGCGGATTTCGGTTGTCGGTCCGAGCGGAAGTGGCAAGAGCCAACTTTCCCAGACTTTGGCCCGGCTCCTGGGGTTGCCGCTCTATCAGCTTGACCAGCTGCAGCTCGGCCCGTCCGGATGCGAACTTTCACAGCAAGAGTTCATCGCCGCAGTGAGCGAGATTGCAGCGGGCGACGAATGGGTCATTGATGGCCATTACCGGGATGTCCGTCACTTGATCTGGGGCCGGGCTCAAACCGTGATCTGGCTGAATTACCCGCCACTCATTGTCGGCTGGCGACTGATCCGCCGCAATTTGCGCAAGAAGCTTGCTCGCCTGACCGCCAGCTCCGGACAACCAGCAACTTCAATCACCGCCGCAAGTACGGGAGACGTCAAGAGTGCCAGTTGGCGGATGCGATGGCCCCGTGTTAAGAAGACATTGCGAGAACGCAAGGAATTTGGATCGCTCTTGCACTCTTCGAACTATTCCGACCTCAACATCGTTGAACTTAGATCCTTTCGCGAAGTGGAGGAGTGGAAGAAGGACTTCGAGCATCGTATGGTAAGCGAGAGCATACCATCTCAAACTGCGGAAAAAGATCGTCCGGAGGAGGGTCGGCTTCTCGGGGTTTCGCAAGGGTGCATCGGAAAGGCCAAGTTCAAACCGGCCCCACCCATAACAATTTTTGTCGAATTGTTTGGCCTGCCAGGAGCGGGGAAGACAACCCTCACCGACGCTGTAGGCGAAGCTCCATACCTGAAAACACGCTTCAACATTGCGGACGAGTGGGCAGCACAGTCATATTGGCGACAGTCTGGATATGTTGTCCGGACACTGGTCGATTTGCCGTTGGTTGTATCCGCCGTCAGGCTCGCGATTGGTGCCCGGCTGACCAATCCCGAAAGTCTTTGGCGACTGATTCGACTGGTAATCATGAAGCATTGGTGGCTGACGCGACCAGGGCTACTGCTGTTCGATCAAGGCGCCCTGCAAAGCCTTTGGTCGGTGCTTTATACATCGGGACGCACCCAGCCTAATCCGAAAGTTATCTCTCCGCTCGTGCGCTTGTTCTTTGAAGGTATGCGCACCCAGATCATCCTGATCGAAGTGGACAAGAAAGTCGCAGCAAGACGGATAATCGCCAGGACGAACGGGAGCAGTCGTTTCGATGGTTTGCCCTTAGAGCGCGTTGACTCCCAAATCGCGCTCTCAACTTCATTGGTTTACACGATCATCGAGGCGGCACGGGTCGCTGGAATTGATGTTCGGACGTTCAATGGCTCTGAACCGACATCGGTGCTAGCCGAAAAACTGCAGGAACTTTTGGACAGCCATCAGCGGGATATTGCTTCAATTGCATTCCGGCTCGACACACTTAACCAAATGTAATCACGGGAGGTGGATAACCGCGTCTCAGACCAAAGCGATCATAGATTTTTATAGAGGATCTTCTCCTGTTCGAAATTGAAAGCAGAAGCGAGCAGGCAGATCCGTTGGCTGTGGCCGAAACATTGATCCGCTGCCTTGCCGAGGCAGGCATTCGCTATGGTGTTTACAAGAACACCAATTTGATTGGCGATGGAATTGCGGGAATTACCGATCTGGATCTGCTGGTCGCGGAGGCTGATGCGGAACGGTTTCGTGCGGTCATCATCGAATTGCGTGGCATCTGCGGTGTACCGAACCGGTTTTACGACAATGCTGTAGAAGGACGGGAGGACTGGTTCGTTCCGGACTCGGATGGAGGCTATCTCCATCTTGATGCCTCCTTCGGGTTGCGGATCGGTTTGAAGTTCAGGAAGCGATACTGCGCGCTTGATTACAGTGATGTTACTGAATGGCAGGTCATGGGCTCATCCGCCCCCCCACTTCCGTTTGTATCGCAGCAAGAAGAGGCGCGGATTGCAGTCTTGCGGTCAATATTCAGACTGACACTATTGCCAGGCCGCTATTGGGTTAGAGCGGACCGGGATAGCGCCGCGTTGCTGAAAGCCGCCCATCGCGATGGGCGGACCCATTATACGCTGAAGTACCAGCTCGGCCGGGAAGCGATTATTTGCCAGGCCCGGCAAAGTGCTGGGGTATTCGAGCTGGAGAGCAGCGCCATACGCGCGCTGCGCACCGCTGTTCGCGCCCAATGCGGCTATCGCCGTTTGGCTGGCCCCGCTGATTTCATCGTCCACCAGGGCCGGCGGAGCATCTACGCATTGGCCGCCCGGCTGACGCGATCCAGCCCAGGCAGGACAGTTGCGAAGCGGACGATCCAGCCAACCGGAATTGTTATCTCCCTGATCGGCCCCGACGGCGTTGGTAAATCAACCCAGACTCGCTTGCTGGTTTCCTCATTCCAGAAGAAGTTCAGGTGTACCTCAGTCTATCTGGGCTCGAATGATGGTAGCTGGATGAAGCTACGGGGCAAAATGCGGGCCAAGTTTCGGCGGTCTTCGGCCCAGACCAAAGCGGCGGGATCACTGAACCCCGGTGCTGAGAAGCCACCACGGCGCGGGATGGACCGCGGGAAGTATCGCTTGCTCGGTTCTAAGTTGTGGCGCCTGGTTATTGCGGTGCAGCGTTATGCAGCGATCAGGAAGGCGGTGCGATTGGCCGGGGCGGGTGCGATCGTAATCACCGACCGGTGGCCGCAGAACCTGGAGTTCGGGATGCTGGATGGTCCATCGGTGCCCCCCCCGCAGACGATGCGCCTCGCTTTTTTCGTCTGGCGGATCGAACGAAGCTTTTACCACCGAATGGAACAGTACCAGCCAAACCTGACGATCCACCTCGATGCAGACTTCGCAACATCATACGCCCGCAAGCCTGGAGACATCGAGGAAGCCGATTTCGAGCTGCGCCTTGCCTTGATGCAAGAGATGCGCAAACGCGATTCGGCGATCGTAATTGTCGATAGCCGGCAGGCCATGCAGCAGGTCACCCGAGATCTGTCACAACGCGTCTGGTCAGCCCTTTCCGTTCATTCAGCATTCAGAAATCGTTAACCATAGATTTTCTCGCAGCGGGGGATCGGGTTAGCTGCCGGGTGACTGCGTTCCATGAATATTCCGACGCTTGGTTTTCCATTTCCAGTCGAGTGACTTGCTCAAACCGACGAAAAACCGCCATGCCGACGATCATTTTGTGCATCTCATGTTAAGAATTTGTTTAGGTTGGCTATACAGGCCAACTTAACCACCGGCGCATATCCAGCAACAGTGTTTTAAGGAGCTGATCATGCGTTCAATCAACTTTCACCATGGACTCGCCGCAATTGTCACCCTCGGACTGCTCTCAATGCCGCTGAGCGCTGCTCCGCGCAGGATCAGCGTAATGAGTGACGGATCATCGAGTACCGTTACCACTACAGCCGTGGTCCCCACCACCACGACAAGCACAACCACAACTGCCACGCAGGGCTACAACTCGACCCTGGTGAATGGCTATACGCCGGCCTCGCTAAAATTTGCGGGACGCCCCTGGCGCATCAACGCCGGAACGACCTGGACCTCCAATCTAGATTATTCGGTGCGGATGAATTCGACCGCCAGCAAAGTTCGCGTCGAACTCCACAATACCGAAACTGACAAGGGCGCTGGAGACTCAACCGGGAACCGCCGCGCCGAATTCAGTGGCAGCCTTTATGGCGATCCGACCCGGTTGCCCAATGGGGTTTCGCTCTGGGGCGCAATGTCCTTCAACCATCTTCCATGGTCGGATCCAGTCGGCATGGCGAACAAATTGGGTGGCGTCTATGGTCAGATTCACATTGGCTCGAAATTCGGCGGATCACCCGCCGTAGCTTTCAGGCGTTCAAAAACTGGCAAGATACGCATCACTACAAGGGGCGAGCTGAGCACGGCATCGACCATCCGGTATGAGGCTCCGCTGAGCTTCGGCCAAGTGCATGATCTGGTTTACAACGTCGTTCTTGATCCGGTAAATGGCAGCCTGAAAGTGTGGCTGGACGGCGTCAAGGTCGTCGATGTTGCGAATGTTTCGATTGGCAGCCACTACGCAGAAAGCTATTTCAACTTTGGAGCGTATTTCTCAGGCGGAATCGCCTGCCCGATCGCCGCCGAGTACGGCAACATGGCGTATCCGGCCCAGACTTCGCTGCTCGGCCGGGTTACTTCGCGTCCAGCGTGGTAAAATCTAATACTGCTCCGGCCTGGCTCTGAATCAGCGACCAGATTACCCGCGGCCAGACCTCAAGCGGAACGTGCTGAATTGGCACGCATGATGGTGATTGCACCGGATTGACCGCGAAAGGTCTGGCCGAAATCGATCGACTATGCCAAAAAACGAAAGGTAATCGTCGAGGAGTAACCGAAGAGTGTCGTCTGTGTGGATATTTGTGCTGCTCTCAGCTTTTTGCTGGTTCTTGTTCATCTATCCTTATCTGATCTACCCGCTAGTTCTGCGCCTGTTCAGCGGCAAACCGGTGAATGCCGCACCGGCCAATTTTCGCGTCTCGCTGTTGTTTAGCGCCTACAATGAAATCGAAGCGCTGCCTGATAAGATTGCGAATTTGCGCCAGCTCAAGGCCAGCCGTCCCGGGCTGGAAATACTGGTTTATGATGACAGCTCAAGCGACGGCACCTCCGAATTGCTCGCCACTGCGGGAGACCTTGTCACCGTAATCCAGGGCGCCGGCCGCACCGGCAAGGCGGCCGGAATGAAGCGTCTTGCGGCCGCGGCAAGCGGGGAAATTCTGGTGTTCACCGATGCGAACGTCCAGCTTGCTCCCGACGCGATCGAGCGGTTGATGCCCTATTACGCTGATCCGGAAGTCGGCGGGGTCTGCGGCATGCTGCGCTATGTCAGCCCCCAATCGAGCACCACCTCGGAAGTCGGTTCAGCCTATTGGCGGCTTGAGGAAGCGATCCGCTCACTCGAATCCGCGAGCGGCGACGTGATGGGTGCCGATGGTTCGATCTTCAGCGTCAGAAAGTCGCTCTATCCGACCTTCCCCGATACTGTGCTTGACGATTTCACCGTGTCGATGAGCGTGATCTTCGCCGGGAAGCGGTTGATCAAGGCAGCGGATGTGCTTGCGTTCGAAAACAGCGTTTCGCACCGGGATGAAGAGGTCCGGCGCAAAATGCGGATTGGCGCGCGCGCTTACCACACCCACGCTTGTCTGCGCGGCCAGCTCCGCCAGATGTCGGTGCGCAACCGTGTGAAATACGTATCGCACAAGCTGCTTAGATGGTTTGGCGGGGTGTCATTTGCGCTGGGTGCAGTGTTTGCCTTGACTGCGATCGCGCTGGTATCGCCTGGCGCGGCGGCCATCGTTGCGTGTCTGGGAGCATTGGCCCTGATAATTTCTATCCGGTTTCGTGCCGGGATCATTTCGACGGTTGGCGAAATCCTGTTGTCCACCTTCGCCACCCTGTTCGGCGTTATTCAAGGCATGCGCGGCCGGACCGTCGCGACCTGGTCGCCAGCGAAATCACGATGAACCTGCCCACAGCCGGCCTGTCCAAAGCCGGATCGCCAGATCAGTCTTCGCTCCGGATCAGCTATCTGTTTCCGCAATTTCCGATCTCGACCGAAGCCTTCGCTGTCTCCGACATCGGCGCATTGCGCGCACTGGGCCACCAGGTTGTGGTCCATACCATCAAGGCCAAACGCTCGGGAGAGCCCGAATATCTGCGCAGTTGCAACGTGCCCGCTGATCTGGCGATACACCGGGCCAGCCTGCGCGGCGTCTTGCAGTGGCCAGTGCTGCTCTGGAAGATGCGGGCCCAGGCGGTATATCTGGTCAGGCAGATCGCCAGCGGCACGCTGAAGCCGCTCGGCCCGCGGGTCACCGCCCTGCTGTGCATCCCCCGGGTGCTTGAAATGGCCGATGAGATTGGCAAGTTCGATCCGGACATCGTTCATGTATTCTGGTCAAGGCATGCCGGCATGGTCCTTTCGGTGCTGGGCCAGCGCCGCTCGCGGGGCTTGCGCAGCGCCTTTGTCGGGGCCTATGACTTGATCGCCGATGATTTCCTGGTTGATCTGGCGCTCGGCTGGTCTGAGGTGGTCTATTCGCATGCCGAGACCAACCGGACTTATCTTGAAGCCAAGGCACCTGCCGGGACCCCGGTGCGGATTATTCTGCGCGGGATCCCGCTGATGACGCCCGATCCGGCGACGGTGCGCGACCCGGCACTGTGGGTGACCGCGTCAGCGCTCTCGGTGCCCAAGAACGTCGCGGCGGTGCTGCAGACATTCGCCTCTGCCCGCAGCTCCCGCCCAGACCTAAAACTCGAGATTTTTGGCGATGGGCCGGATCGCCGGCGGCTGGAGCAATGCAGCCAGCAATTGGGCTGCGCCGATGCAGTAAAGTTCCACGGCCACGTCGAGCGGGAGGTCCTGTTCGGCCATATGCAACGCGCAGCCGTGTTTCTGCTGCTATCGAAAAAGCCCTCCGAACGGCTGCCCAATGTCGTCAAGGAAGCGCTGTGGGCAGGCTGCGCGATCATCTCCTCGAAGTCGGAGGGCATCGAGGAGCTGGTGCCGGATCGCCGGATTGGCCTGGTCATCGATCCAGATGATACGGCCGCGCGAACCGCTGCGGCGCAGGCCGTCCTTCGGGAAACGGAGGAGCAGGCCGTCCTGCGCCGGGACCGGGCACGGGCGCTGATCGCCCAGCGCTTTTCCAATCAGCTGAGCATGGGTGAGTACGTGGCCGCATGGCAGGCGGCCCTGGCAGCGCGCGCACCAGGAACAATCGGGAAGGCGAAGCCATGACTTTGATCGAAGAGCCCTCTTCCAACAAGGGGAAGAAATCGCTCACTGACGAAGCTGTCGACGGCGTCGCCTGGCAGGGTCTGGCCGTGGGTGCCAATGTCTTTTTGAGAGCGACGATCCTGATTCTACTGGCGCGCAGCATCGGCGCAGCGGAGTTTGGAGTTATCGCTGCAGCAACGGTGTTGATCAACATCGCCGAGAAATTAAGCCAGATCGGTGTAGCCCGCGTTCTGGTTCAGCGCCTCACCCTGACCGACGAAGATGTGAAGAGCGCCTTTGCGATATCACTCTACACGGGATTGGCGGCGACGGTGATGATATTTCTCTCCGCTCAGCTGTGGTCATCGCTGTTCAGGATTGACGGCCTTGCCCCGTTTGTCCAATTTCTTGCCTTCACCTTGCTCCTCAAAAATGTTGCCACCATTCCTGCCGCGCTCTTGCAGCGGGACCGACGCTTCAAGGCCATGGGCATGGTCGAGCTGGGCAGTTATGTGTTCGGGTTCGGCCTGGTGGCTTTGCCGCTGGCGCAGCTGGGGTTTGGCACATGGTCGCTCGCGATCGCACAGATGGTGCAAGTAACCTCGCGAACTGTCGCCCTGTTTATGATGCGCAGAACCGCGATGAGGTTATGGCCAAGCCGAAGTTCCGCCAGTGGATTGCTGAATGTCGGGTCTGGATTTTCGGCTGGACAGGTTGGCAATTTCGTTGCCACCCAGGTCGATTACCTGATCGTGGGGCGGTGGCTGGGCGCTGAAGCATTGGGCTTCTATAATCGCGCTTACCAGTTTCTCATGCTGCCGACCCAGCTGTTCGGAGCGGCTGTATCCATGGTGTTGTTTCCTTCGGTCGCCTCGATCCAGGATCATCCTGACCGTATAGCGCGGGCTTATCTGCGGGCGTTGGGCGTAATTGCCATGATCACCCTGCCGGTAAGCGGTGTCATGATCATCCTTGCGCCTGAACTCATCAGGTTTTTATTGGGCAAGGAATGGATCGAGATGATTGTCCCCTTCCAGATACTCATCACAACACTGCTGTTCCGGACGAGCTACAAGATCAGCGATGCCGTCACCCTTGCGATGGGTTCGATGTATCAGCGCGCATGGCGGCAATGGATTTATGCGGGCGCGGTTGCGGCGGGCGCGCTGGTTGGAACACGATGGGGCATTGCCGGTGTCGCGATAGGGGTTGGCGCGGCAGTAGTCCTCAATTTCCTGCTGATGTTGCAGCTGGCGCAGCGCGTTACTTCGTTGACCATCGGGCCGATTATCCGGGTCCACCTCCGGCAGTTTGCGATCGCCTGCGTGATATCGCTGCCGGTGTGGCTTGCTACCGAAGCAGCGCGCCACAATCATTTCGGTGCAGTCGCAGTGCTTGGTATTGGAAGCCTGACGGCGGCCATCGCCGGAAGCATTGTGTGGTTCCGCTTTCGCAGCATCCTGGGCGAAGATGGTGACTGGCTACACGAACTGGCAAGGACCCGGTTTCGTTCGATCCTGAAATCGAAGTCGTGACGATCAGTCTACGGCCGGCTTAGGCTGGATCCAGTTCTTCACAGCTTTCACACGGCGCGCTGATCGCGGATTTGAGAGGTGGACTGGTTTTTCTGGACAGGGATCGGCAACGGATAAGTGGATCGTCTGCCGGTTGTTTCCTCGAACTGCCGATATGGGGCGTCATGCATGGAGGGCGTGCCCGACCGGAGTGACGCCCCATATCGGTTGCCAAACTCATGCTGCCACTATCACCGGCAGGTTGTCAAAGTACGCTTGGTCCGGCGTCTTCGCCGCGAGGCTCGAATGCGGTCTGTGGCTGTTGTAGAAGTTCAGATACCGACCGATCGAAGTGCGGGCTTCGCTGCCCCCGCTGAAGGGGCGAGGCATTGAGATACGGCGGAACAAGGGTCCCACACTCGTCTCTCTCCAGCCTGCTCAAAACGTGGCGAAAACTGCCGCCCCAGAACTACCCGCGCACAGGTCTCATAACCCCGTTATGGGGCTTGACTTGTCCGGCGACCGACAGGATAAAGCCTTATCAACTGCTCAAGAACATTCGCTAATTTTGTCCGAGCCTGACCGAAAAGCGTGAAGGGCCAGCAAATGTCTTTTATACTGAGGCGCGATACCAATAGTGCCTTAGATTATGGCAGTGTTCCAAATTTGAACCGTCCGGCCCACGCGGTCGGGCAAGGCGTTGCAGTGATTATGTTCGCGGCGCTGCTGGCGGGTCCTGTAGCGCTGAATGCGTTCAAGATCGGGGGGGTTCCGATCCGTGGCATTGCCACCGTAGGAGCTATGGTCCTAGCCGTCCTTTTTTACTTTGACGTTGCGAAAAGGGTGTTTGAGAAGAATCTTCTTTTGCTTGGCTTGGCGGCCGGTCTCGCGGTCCTGGGCGTCTTCGTCAGCGTAGCGAATGGAGCTCCTGCCTCCGCTGTTTTGCGGAGCGTGGCCGAGGTTCACCTGCAAGCGGCGGCGACAATCATGGTCGCGGCGATCCTCGCGCAGGTCGCGGGAGCCAGGGCATGTGCGATTGCGATCATCGCGGTGATCGGAGCGAGCGTCTGCGTTGCCGTGGCGCAGATGATGGACATCCAGGGTGCTTGGGCTTTGCGGCTTGCGCTCGGGCCACTAGCAAGCGAAGAGCTTGAAGGGCTGAACCTCCTGGAGCGTCGGCCTCCCGGCTTGTCCTACTCGCCGATCCATCTCTCGACGCACCTATGCCTCGCCTTCGCGACCTTTCTCGCGGTACGAGGCAGGCTGCGGAGTGCCACGAACGGAGCCGATCCGCTCGTTGTGCCTGCTCTGCTGGTACTCTTTGCGGCATCCATCGCCAGCGCCACCCGATCACCCATTTTGGGCGGCCTGGTCTTTATTGCGGTCTATGCCGTGCAACGGCGGACCTCATGGCTGCCGCTGTTCCTGATACTTGCGGCAGTCGCTGCCTATTTTGTTTGGCCGCTGCTGATGGGCGTCGTCGAAACCAATGCGCCCCGCGTCCTAGAGACCGACGACAATTCCGCGGCCGCCCGGTCAACCCTGGTTTACTACGGACTCAGGCTTTTCGCGGACAATCCCCTCGGGTACGGTCTGACGTTTGCGCCGATGACACTTTGGCATAGCTACTGGCCGGAATTGTATGTGATGCAGGCTCCCAGAGGTGTACGCGTAAATGATCTCCATAACTATTTAGTAAGCATGCTGAACATATACGGAATTGGGCTCCTGCTGTTGACGCCTATTGTAGCAAGGTTGCTGTGGCATTCTAAAACGTCTTTAATATTCTTCATACCGTATGTTGTGCATATTATTTTTCACAATTCTGGTCCTTTCTACAATGATAATGTGATCTGGTTTGTCATCGCTACTATTGCGGCAACAAATCAAGGGCAAGAGGTGCACTCCAATACGACACGGAGATTGATTGGTTCGCGAACCTTGATGTAGAGGTGGCCTGGCAAAACTGGACAGTGGGCTAAGTGGATTTTCTGCCTGACGGCGGCCATTGGGGCTGCATGACAGTAGAGCATATGAGCAGACGACCACGCCGGAACCACAGTCCGGCATTCAAAGCGAAGGTGGCGTTGGCTGCCGTGAGGGGCGAGCAGACGCTGGCGGAGTTGGCGCAGCAGTTTGATGTTCACCCGAACCAGATCACGACCTGGCGCACCCAGCTGCTCGAAGGGGCTGCTGGTGTTCTTGGCTCAGAAAGCGCCCAAGCTGCGGAGCCGACGATTGATGTAAAGGCGCTGTACGCCAAGATTGGCGAGCTTACGCTGGTGAACGATTTTTTGGCCGGAGCGCTCGGGAAGGCGGGACTGTTGCCGGGCGCAAGACGATGATTGACCGCAAGCACAAACTGCCGCTGACGCGGCAAGCCCGGGAGCTGGGGATCAGCCGGGGCAGCATCTATTACCTGCCCAAGCCTGTGTCGCCCGCCGATCTCGCCGTCATGCGGCGGATTGATGAGTTGCACATAGAGTTTCCCTTTGCCGGGAGCCGGTTGCTGCGCGGCCTCACTCCCTACGAATACATCTGCAAATTCTAGACAAACGAGCCTGAACGCTTCAGCTTAAATCCGCACCATCAAATGCCGGGACCATACACCTAATCAGGGCTGGATGAAGGTTGGGGGTCACATCAATTGTGACCCGGGGCAAACAGCAATTCAAATTCGCGTCCTTCGAGCGCCGCGGGACTTCCCCCGGCGGCTCTGGCAAAGCGCGGCGAAACGCCCAGCAGCTTGCTATGCCAGTCCAGCTCGAACAGCGAGTCAAGCAGTTCGGAACGCATTTTCCAAGCTCAACGCTGCACCAGCCGCGCAATCTCCTCTGGGACTTCATATCCGTTTCGAATCATCTCTCGGGAGATCTCCGGGATGATTTTGGTGAGTTGCTGAGTGTCAATCCGTTGCCATTTATCCTGTCGGTCGGTTCTTACCGTTCGACGCACATACTCCGCCATCTCGTCGGTCATATCTAGACCGCAATGCAGGCAGATGCGTTGCAAGTGCTCGACGGGGTTTTCGACGAAGTCCTCGTACCGCAACCTCAACACCTGACCGTCCTCGAAGCTAGCGAGATCCCGTTCGGCCTTGCTCGTCGCACGCGCCCACTGCCGCGCAATCACAGTCAGAATATCTTCAACTTTAACGTCGTTCTGGATGCCCTTGTACCGTGGTCCCCATATTGAAAGATATTTCCGCCGCAAAATTCGATTGTTCCATTGTTGGCTAAGGAATCGCTTCAAGTACAAAGGTATTTGGATGAGTGGGGTCGACTTGACTCTTTTCAAGATTCTCTTGCTGCCCGCCGGCCGTTGCCACTTCAGCTCGACCGAACTTACGAACGCAAGGGGATTGCGCACGATGTAGAGGAAGTGAGCATCCGGGAAAATTTCCCGCACATACGGAATTCTGAGGATGTTGTGGGGCGTCTTCTCGATGATGGTGCGACCACCATGTTCGGTCTGGAATTTAAGAAACTGACCCCTGATATACTTTTTCACCCGCTCCGTCGCGTCGCTTGCATCGAACTCGTCATGGTCGCGCAACGGGTCGGCGTACAACCACATCCCAACAGGTTCATATAATTCGACCACGTCGGGGTGAGTGGCAAGGATACGTTGAAGCATCGTCGTGCCGGAGCGAAAATTGCCGAGCAGGATAATCGGACGCTTGAGCTCGCTTGGCATATCTGGCTTTCATAGTCCGACGTTGTATCAAGCTATATACGGATCGGAGCGAGCAGCCAAGGGTTGCGTTACAATCCTCGGACGATCATCCAGGCGGCTTTGGGTCTGCTGAGTGAAAGGCCTATCGAGACCCGCCCCGTTCGTCAGAGGTGGCCTGGTTGTTCAGAACAACCAGGCCACCTTTAACCTCCACTACTCATGCCGTTGAGCGATCGGGAGACGATCAGTATGTATAATACTTCTCGTTGCCATAGCCGACGCCAGCCTTCTTTGCGTTAAATTTGGTAATCACGCTGCCGACAGTCTTGTTCGAAGGCAGGCGCGCAATTGCCAGTCCAAGCTGGCTGGTGCTGATCCGGTTGGCTTCGACCACCATGATAACCGCCTCGACACTGTCTGCTAGCATGATCGCGTCGGCCAGCCCCATGATCGGCGGACCATCGATAATCACGACATCGTAGGGCCCAGCCAATTGCCCCAGAACCCGCGCCAGGTGTTCGCTGGTAAGCAGGCTGACCGACCCGTCGCGCTTTTCGCCAGCGCAGATCACGTCAAAGCCCATCTCGCCAAGTCGGCGAACGACTTGCTGCAGCGGAACCGCCCCGGCGAGCGCCTCGGCAAAGCCTGGACCATCTGCCAGTCCGACCAGATCTTTGATCGAAGGGCGGCGCAAGTCGCCGTCGATCAGCAGCACCCGCTGGCCAATTCTGAAGAGGCTGCGGGCAATATTGACTGCGCTGGTCGATTTGCCTTCACCGATAGTGCTGCTCGTCACCAGTATGGATTTTGGTAGATTGCCCAAATTCAGCTGCCGAATCGCAACGGCAACCGAGTTATAGGCTTCCGATTGGGGCGATCGCGGATCGGCAACGGCATCTTCAATCCGCACTTTATTGGCGGTTACCGGAATTGCCCCGAGGAATGGCAGATTGCCGATTGCTTCCAGATCGTGGGCCGAGCGGATCACCTCGTTCATCTTCTCACGCAGCAGCGCAATCGCCATCGCGATGATCAGGCCTGCGATCAGGGCCAGGGCCATGTTGCTCTTGACATCGGGAGAGCTGGGCTGGCGTGGGGCATTGGCCTTGTCGATGATCGTGACGTTGATCGACGGAGCGCCCGACGCGGCGGTTACTTCCTTGTAGCGTTGCAAAAGCCCGTCGTAGAAGGCCTTGTTGGTTTCCACTTCGCGTTGAAGCGCATTGTATTCAACGCCCCGGAAGCGCTCGTCCATAACGGCGCCGCCCAGTCCGCTGGCCGTGCCGCGAAGGGCAGCTTCCTGCTTCGCGGCAGTTTGATAACTGTCATAGAACGAACGCTTGATATTGCCGGCAACAGCCTGAATTTCCGCGTCGAGCTTGCCAATTTGCGCTGACGCCTCCGATGGATATTCGGAAGTGTAGCGCTTGCGCTCTTCAGCCAGCGCAGCCGATGCTTTGGCACGCTGTGCAATAAGGTCCTGAATAGCGCCATTTTGTTGCACTTGCGGCAAGGCCATCGCAGAACTGTTCTTGATCTGCTGCCACTGCTGCTCGGCATCGATGCGGCGCGCGGTTGCCTCGGCAAGCGACGTCGTGAGCACCCCCAGTTGCTGGGCGCGAAGCGAATCCAGCCCGCCATCCTTGCCCGATTGCGATGAAACGGCGCCAGACAAATCCGCCGCTTTGGCAAAGCCCAGCATGCGGCGTTCCGAATCCTCCAGCTTGCTCTTCGCCTCGGCCAGCTGGGTCGTCAGATAGGTGGCGGCGCGGGAAGAAATATCAGCCTTGCCGGTAAGGTTTTCAGCAACCAGTTGCTCGGCAAAAGCATTGGCGACTTTCGCCGACACTTCGGCATCGCGGCTGGTATAGGAAATGGTGGCCAGGCGGGTATTCAACCCCCGCTCGACCAGAACATTTTCCTGGAGTGCCCGGATCACGCCCTCGTCATCGTTTGACCCGTCAGCTCCGAGCGCATCGACAATGCTGGGGGTCCGGGTGGCGTTGAGCTGCTTGGCCACCGCCTCAGCCATACTGCGACTGCGGACAAGATCGATCTGGGTCTGAAGGAAGCGTTCGGAATCCTGCGGGTTCCGCTGCGGATCAAGATCGGGTGCAGCAATCACCTGCGAGGCTTGCTGTTCCAGCTGGACCGACGCAACTGCGGTGTATTTCGGCGGGCTGAGCGCGGTGATGAGGGCTCCGGCGATCAGCGCCAGCAAGATTGCGGCCAGCACCGGATAACGCTGCCGATAAAGTGTCGCCGTGATTTGCTGGATGGGGGTCGCGCCGGCGGTTGGTTGATCCCTGTAGCCCCGGGTATCTTCGCGGTGCGCTGAGGATCCAGCTGCCTCAACAGTTGCTGACGTACTCATGAAAACCCCCTGGAAACCCGCTGCCATTCAAATGGCACTATCTGCTCAACCCAAATTTCCTGATCCTTAAATATCAGAAACCTGCATTGAAACACCATCATAAGATACGGAAAAGATTGAAAATAGGTGCTTTGAAATAGAATTCCCACGATTGCTTCAAAGCATCGAAGCCAACGACAATGCGATCTCCGGGGTAAATCACGGGATCGGGATCCAGCCCCATGCGCACCCGTCTGATATCAAACCGCGCGCCGGCCCGTTGTCCGTTGATCTTGCGGAACACGATTACCTGATCGTTGGCCGCCAATTGCGTGGGGCTGCGCGCCAGAGCCAATGCTTCGATAAGCGATGACTTGCCCGGAATCGCATAGACACCCGGCTGATTCACCCCGCCTTCAACGGCAATTGTCTGGCTGACCGATGCGACTGTGACCGACACATGCGGATCAGTCAGATAGCGCTTCATTTCGGCCTGGATCTGTTCGGAAAGCTCGCCGGCAGTCTTGCCTGAGGCTTTGACCACGCCAACCAGCGGCAGGACAATTTCACCGCCAGCATCAACATGGGCATCGGCCACGCTCAACTGGGGTTCACGAAAGACCGTGACGCTCACCGTATCGAGTGGGCCGATCAGGTATTTTCCCGGCGCAGCTTCATCAGCCGGAATAACTGCGTAAGCCTGTGGTCCAAGCGGGAGGTCGCTGCGCACGCTGCAGGCACCGCAGGTCAGCGAAATACAGATTACCAGCAGAGCAGTCTTATTTAGCACCGCTTGATCTCCAACATAAAGTGTTCCCGGCCCCGTCCATCAACCCGACGCCAGGCGTCCCGGCTCAAGACACTCCCCGTTGGAACAGTACCGCCGGGAAAGTCTTCAAAACAATCAACATATCCAGCTTCAGAGAAACGTGCTTGGCATAGTACGTATCCAAGGCGACCCGCCGCCGATATGTCGTAAGGTTCCTGCCGCTCACTTGCCATAAACCAGTTAGTCCCGGTTTTACAACACAATAGTGGTTGAAGTAGCGGCCATAGCGGGTGCTCTCGCTATCGACAATCGGGCGAGGGCCGATAAAACTCATATCACCCTTCAGCACGTTGAGTAATTGCGGTAGCTCATCGATGCTGCTGACCCGCAAAAACTTGCCCAGCCTGGTCACGCGCGGATCAATGGTCAGCTTCTGGATGCTATCCCATTCAGAACGTGCAGCCGGATCGTTTGCCAGGATTGTTTCAAGAATCTTGTCGGCATTCATCGTCATCGTGCGGAATTTGTAACACGGAAACGAGCGCCTATTCTTGCCGATCCGCGGTTGCGAGAAAAACACTGGGCCGGGATCGAATATCTTGAGCAGCAGTATTACCGTCAACAACAGGGGGGATAGAATCAGTAGAGTGAACAGACTTGAGCATACATCAAAAATACGCTTAAAATAACTGTTCCAGACATCAAAATTATAACTACCCAATGGCTTTGAAGCCAGCGTGGAAGTTGAACTTTGCAGCAATTCCGAACTGCCGTTTTTTATCAGATACAGCAGACCCGATGTGTTATTTTGGTAATTATTTGGTTTTATAGATGGCGTATCCACTGAATCATATTTTCCACGAGCTGGCGGGAAAAATATTACGCTGCGTCTTTGGCGATCATCTGTGGGGGCTACTTCTTTGCCAGCTGCCTCGGAATATCGGCCGTGATCTCCCAACTTCTTCAACCCCGCCGTAAAGTTGGAGACGGCGCAAACCGTAAATAACCCCAAAGCATGTGCTGAATCAGGCTGCAGCATGCCGCAAATGACTATGCCAGTGTTTACCATGTCGGAGGCCCCAAAGAATCGCGAATCAGTGTTTGACGAATGAATGAGGATCACCCTGTAGTTGACCAACTGCAAGGAAAACTTGGCTGATTCCGGTGTTAAGGCCTCAGATGGGTCATATCGGCACAATCCGCTCCGGTTCAATTAAACCAATTTCCGGGCAGTAGAAAGTGCCATTGGCAGCCCGAACATTAATCATGAATCGATGCGACCATGCGTTCCAGGCCCGCTACCGTATTGTGGAACGCCTTGCTATAGAGAATGATCGTATTGTCTTTTCTGGCGGGCGAAACGCAAGGGTGGCGGATGCTATGGGTGCAGCCGGATCGCAGGACTGCTGCCGCTGGAAACAGGATGTTTCATCAACAACGCAAGCGTCTGGATATTGGTCGCATCGGAAGACTTAATAAACTGATTAAAATAGACTAATTAGTTATTTTGTTAGATCGGACAGGCAATTTCCAGGGCGCGAATTACCGACCTCGCGGCACTATGTTGAAGCAGTATTAGCGAGCCCTTTCGGTAGCGGCTGCGCTCGCCTGCCGGGCGATTTTGTCCAGATCGGTCCCATCTTTATAATCAGTGTCAAGCAGCCATCAGGCTTGGTAGTCTGCTGGCATAACTTGGAGAGATAGTATGGGTCAGGAAACGCTTCGCACCTTTTGCCGATTTTGCCATGCAAGCTGCGCGATGTTGGTCGATGTCGAAAACAACAAGGTAAAGGCGGTCCGGGGAGATCCCGATGACGAGGTCTTCAATGGCTATACCTGTGTCAAGGGTCGGCAAATGACCGATATGCACAATCTGCCCGAACGGAGGCTTAAGCCGCTAATCCGGCGCGACGGCGAATTCGTCGAGACTTCGACGGCAACCGTGCTGGCCGAACTTGGCGCGCGGATGAAGCAGATCGTCGAGGAATTCGGGCCGCACAGCATCGCGCTTTATTGCGGCACCAACGCGTTTCAGAACAGCGCCGTGCTCGGCACATCATTCGCGCTGGCCCAAGCCATCGGATCGCGCAATTATTATACCAGCGTCACGGTTGATCAACCCGCCAAGGTTTTTACCACCGCACGTTACGGCCAGTGGATGGGCGGTGCGAACAATTTCGCCGAGTCCGATGTAGTGATGTTCGTTGGCAACAATCCGCTGGTCTCGCATTACTCGCCTCCTGGTGGTCTGCCGCCCTTTTCGCCCTCGCGGCGACTACGCGATGCCAAGGCCCGCGGTCTGAAAGTGATCGTGGCCGACCCGCGCGAGAGCGACATTGGCTCGCTGGCTGACATTTACCTGCAAGTGAAACCCGGAGAGGATCCGGCGTTGCTTGGCGGGATGCTGCATGTGATTATCAAGGAAGGGCTGTATGATCGCAATTTCGTCGCGGCTCATGTCGATGGCTTCGATGAGCTGGCAGACGCGGTGAAGGACTTTGAACCCACGGTGGCTGCGGCCCGCGCCGGCATCGATGCCGAGCAGCTGGTGAAGGCGGCGCGGCTGTTCGCAAGTGCCACCAAGGGCCGGGTGGTGACCGGGACTGGCCCCGAAATGGCGGGTAACGGCGTGCTCACCGAATATCTGGTGTCGGCGCTCAATATCGTCTGCGCGCGGTTCAATCAGGAGGGTGACAAGGTTGCTAACCCGATGGTGTTCATGAGCTTTGCCGGCGGTCCCAAAAAGGCGCAAGTCGCGCCGCCTGTCCCGATGTTCGGGGAAGGCTTTGCCCAGTCACGCATTCGCGGGATTGGCAAGCTGGGGCAGGAGATGCCCTGCCAGGTGCTGGCGGATGAGATCCTGATGCCGGGTGAGGGACAAGTGAAAGTTCTGATCTCGATCGGCGGCAATCCCGAGATCGCGTTCCCGAACCAGCGCAAGGTGCGCAAAGCGCTCGACGCGGTTGAGCTGTTCGTCCAGGTTGATCCGTGGATGTCGGCCAGTGCCAAGCGGGCCGATATCATCCTTGCGCCCAGCATGTGCCTGGAACGCGAGGATATCAACAATGTCTCGCAGCCGTTCTGCGAAGAGCCCTATGCCCATTATACCGAGGCGATGGTCCCGCCGCCGGGCGACACGATGGACGAATATGAGATGTTGTGGTGGCTGGCCAAGCACATGGGGCTCCAGCTGTCGTTCCCCGGTGGCGATTGCTCGATGGAAGTTTGTCCGGAAAAGTCGGTCATCCTCGATCTGATCTCCTACGGCTCGCTGGTGAAGCCCAGCGTGGCCAAGGCCGATGCCTTGGCAGCAGAGCGACCGGGCAGTGCGTTACTCTATCCTGACCAGCATCAGACCATTGCGCCGGCCGATCCCGATGCAGCGCATAAGTTCCATCTGGAGGCAGGCGCAATGCCCGCTGCGTTCACGCAATATGTGGCGAGCGAAGCGGAAGCAGACGGGTTTGATTTCCGCCTGATCTCACGCCGCTCAAAGCACCGCTACAACAGCAATGGTCACACCTTCCCGCATTTACGCAAGAAGATGCCAACCAATCCGGCGTTCATTCACCCGGACGATCTGGCGGCGCTGTCGATTGCCGACGGCGCGGTGATCGAAATCACCTCACGCGTGGCCTCGATCTTTGCGGTCACCCAGGCCAGCGACAAAGTCCGGCGCGGGGTGATCTCGATGTCCCACGCCTGGGGCGATGATGATGCCGGCAAGGACGATGTCCGTGAGAAGGGCGGATCGACCAACCGCCTGCTCGATGATGTTTCGGGCATGGATCCGATCACCGGCATGGTGGTGCAAAGCGCGATACCGGTGCGGATCTCGGCGGGATGAGTTTGGGGCCGGGCTAACCGCTCCGCTCGCACCCGCCCAAACAATAAGTGCCGCCCTTGATAGGGGCGGCACTTATTGTTTGGCGTTTTGTGGCTGATCAGAACTTGAAGCTGGCTTCCACGAACACCTGACGACCGCGGTTGTAGTTTACGTTGAGATCGTCACCGGCAGGCACGTAGGTGGCCGAACCGGGTATGCCAACCCCTCCTGGCCCGGCCAAGAACGGACGACCGCCGCTGGTTGTGGCATAGATCTTGTTTGTGACGTTGATGCCAACCAGCGCCAGCTTCCATTTGCCATCGGGAGCGCCGATCGAAATCCCGCCATCGACTGTTGAATAGGATCCCTGCTTCAGATCGGTAAGACTGGTTACTGCTGTAAAGTATGAGCTTGAAAACTGGAAATTGCCGTTCAAACCCAATTCCATTGAATCATTGATCGGAGCGTTCCAGTCAAAGCCGACATTACCGGAAAACTTCGGCGCTCTTGCCGCCGCCCGGCCTTTGAGATTTTGTCCGGAAATGTCCGAGATCAGGTCCTTGGTGAAGTGGGCATCGGTATAGGCAAGAGCGCCGTTGAACCGCAGACCTTCAACCGGGGTCCGCCAAGACATATCGACATCGACCCCCTTGGTGGTCAGCTGGCTGGCATTGAATGTCACGAACTGGATCGTCACAGCGTTGAATGCTTGCTGCTGCAGATTCGTGTAGACATAATAGAAGGCCGATGTGTTCAGGGTCAAAGTGCGATTGGCAAACTGCGCCTTGACGCCGATTTCCCCGCCCTTGCCGGTCTCGGACTTGTAGATCAAGCCATCCGCCGTCGCCTGCCTGACCAACGGATCCGGACTGGCAAAGCCTGCCAGGTTTGATGATGGCAAGGCGCTGTTATCGACACCGCCAGACTTGAAGCCGGTCTTGTAAGCAGCATAGATGTTTATGTCATCAGTTGCCTTGTAGCGCAGCGATATTTCTGGCGAGACATTCGTATCTGAAAACTTGATCGGGCCGGAAAAGAAGCCGCTCGTTATGAACGCGCCAGGCGCAAGCACATTGAGCAAGGCGTGCACATAGGGGACCGAGATCGTGTTGATCTTGTTTTCCTTGGTCCAGCGCAATCCGCCCGCCAGTTCCAACTGTTCCGACAGATCGAGAGTTCCGCTGCCAAACAGCGATATGGTATTGGTCGTGGTCCGGTGCTTCTTGAACCAGTCAAACGCGCTGCCGGTTACAGGGTCAAGCGCAATTACCGAGAGATTGAGCGCCTGCTGAGAGGTGTTGAAATTGATGTCGCGATCTTCCCAAAATCCGCCAAGCACAAAGTTGAATGGGCCGGAGAAGTCACTCGCGATGCGGAGTTCCTGGGTATATTGCTCGGTCTTGTTCTGCGGATCGCTTGATCCGAAACCTTGGGCTGAACCGGGCGTGTTGACTGCGTTCAGACGCGGCGCGAAACTGGCAAGGTCTAAGCCAGGAACAAACGCCAAAGGAGCGAAGGCCGGGCCTACACCAACAGAACTGTAGGTATCGGAATCGATCGAATTGAGGTGGAAATATCCAGAAACTGAGGTGAACTTTAGACTGTCGGTCAAATCCAGGTCCCAGCGCAACCGGCTCAGGATCATGTCAGTCTTGCCGAACGGATGCCCGGGATACTTCCCATCGCCAGCGGCGCTACCCGTCGGATAACCGCCGGCCTGGGTCGGCGATGGATCGGAGATCGCAAAATATTTGTCACGGGTGTTGCAGTTTGCGCCTGAAGGGACCGCAATAACGCCTTGGAACAGCACAACCTCGTCAGCACGGCCATTCGCGCCGCAATCGATATCCTGGTGGCCGATCGCGCCATCATTGCGATCGGTCACATAGTTGAATTTGAAATTGGCCGAAAAGCGATCCGTCGGTTCCCAGTTCAACGTCACCCGGCTGACGAAATCGCGCAAGCCGCGATTGCGGATCAGGGCCGGAATGCCGGGCTGGATTTCGGTATATTTCTTGATGTCATTATATTGCGCGGCAATGCGGATACCCAGCGTGTCGCTCAGCGGACCGGAAATATAGCCGCCAACGACATAGCCTTGCTCTTCGAATTCATACGATCCCTTGCCGCCCACTTCCCAGACTTTGGTCGGCTCGTTCGAGCGCATGGAGAGTACACCGCCCGAGGCGCTTTTGCCGAAGAACAGCGATTGCGGCCCCTTGAGCACGTCGATCTGCTTTACATCGAAGAAGCCGGCCTGGACCAGTCGCATCGAGCTGAGTTGAACTCCGTCAAAATCTAGCGCTACGGCCGAATCGAACGCAGCGGAAATGGCTGAGGAGCCGACCCCGCGCAGCGCAATCGTGCCGCCGGAACCCGATCCACCCGATTGGATGCTGAGGGTTGGGACGTGATTGGCGATCTGCTCGATCTTGGTCGTCTGATCACGGGCGATCGTATCGCCGCCGATCGCCGTGACGGTGACCGGTACTTCCTGCAACGATTCCGTCGCCTTGCGCGCGATCACGGTGATGACGGCGATGTCATTGAGCTTGTCCTGATCAGCAGGTGCAGCCTGGGCAAAAGCGGCACCAGGCATCACCAGGCAGCCAGCGGCTGCTCCGACCAGCAGATTCAATTTGATGCCAGAAATCAGCGATTTTTTCATGGTGCCCTCCCAAGCGTATGGTTTGCAGTCCGGCCGACGCTGTTGCGTAGCTAGCTTTGTCCTCAAGCTGGCAGCCTAAGCAAATGCTCTGCAGTCACCACTATCAAAATGAATTGGTTGGTCGGTGCAGCAAACGTTACGGAATTGAGCGGTCCGATCGCATGTCGGCGGAGTTCCCGAGCTTCCCGGTCTGGCTGCTTTTCGGGGCGACGTCGCTATTCAGCCATGTGTTCAGCGTCTCATGGAAATGGCGCAGCTTGCTTTCCTGATAGCTGGCAAAAATGACCTCGCCTTTGGGATGGTTGTGCAGGCCTTTCTGGACCGCCCGGTGGTTGAGGCCATCCTGGTTGAACACCTTGTTGAGATAGCTGCCGAATTCGGTCGCCTGAGTGTAATCGTCATCCAGATCGAGGAAAGTGCATTTGGCGGGCGGCGGGCGGTCGGCCCCGTCGGGCACCGGCATCATGAACATCACCTCATGCAGCGACTGTTCGGGATTGGTCCCGTCGGGACGGAAACGATAGAAGATCGGATTGAAATCACCCCACGGGCTGAGATTGGGGAACACGCTGTAGAAGATGGCGTCGATCAGATCGGCATCGCTGATCCTGTCAACATAATCGCCAAATTGCGGGCGCAGCTCCGCACGGCGGGCCATGGCGATCTTGTCGCGATAAGCATGGGGTGATTCAGTCGCAAAATCGACCGGGGTGTCTTCCTCGCCCGGCGCGATCTTGCCGGCGATCCAGTTGCACAGATGCGGATCGGCTGACTGGACTTCACCCTCGATATGATTGGCCTGCATATCGAAGATGCCGGTCTTGCCACCTGGCACGGTTACTTCGGCCCGGTTTTCCTCCAGCCGCCGATAGACGTGCCCGCTGATCGGATGCTTGAAGCTGGCAAAGGCCTTGCCATCGGGGAATGCGGTTGGATCGGGGTTGATCAGATCGGTGTGGGGGCTCGGCGGGCCGGACGCAGACATCGCGCGCGAGATATTTGGCCAGACATCGTATTTGGAACTGGTGTCGCAAAACGTCGGCAGCAGCTCGGGATGGGTGCCGACGACGTGATAGGATTCCATAAAGGCTTCCTGCGCTACCTTCCAGTTGCACGGTAGCCGCTTGACCATGTGCGCCGCCTTGTAACGCCGCTCGAACGGGCGCGAGAAATGACGGTCGATGTCTCCCAGATAGTCCTCCAGCGGTTCGCAATCGGGATCAGGATTGATGAACACAAACCCGCCCCAGTGGTCCACGCGAACTTCGGTCAGCGAATATTCCTTAGCGGTCACCGTCGGAAAATCCCAATGTCCCGGCACTTCCTTCAGCCCGCCGCCCAGTTCCCAGGACCAGCCGTGGAACGGGCAGCGCAGCACCTTCAGACCCTTGCGGTGATTATCGCACAGCGCCCGCCCGCGGTGGAGGCAAGCATTGGGATAGGCCTTCACCTCATCGGCAGAGACCCGCACGATGATAAACGACAGCCCGGCAATGTCATAGACATGGGTGTCGCCTACATTGGGGATGTCATCCTCGTGGCAGGCCATTTGCCACACCCGCTTCCACAGATGCTCAACCTCGCGGTCATGTTCTGCGCGGGTCCAGTAACGACTGACCTCGACCTTGGTCACGCCGGGCTTCATCGGCGAGTTTTCGAGGTAGACGGCGGGCGGCTTTACAGTGTCGCCGAGCACAACCTCATCATAGGTGATTCCGTTCGATCTGTTGTGACCGGTTATCGTTTCAACCACGCGCGGAATCTCCCATCAATGTGGGTGCAAGGTAACTGCGCAGGATGCGAAGACCATTGGTCATTTTGAGGGGGCTCAGCCGGTTTCGAAATCAGGTTTGATCGCCCTTGCTGTCCAGACATAAAGTATGGCGGCGGGAATGCCAAAACATACGCTTACCGCCAGAACAGCATAGTTTAGCGACATGCTGCCCAGACTGGGGGCGAGATTGGTGCTGGCCAGGCCAATCAAAAACCCGCCCAGCGCCTGACCGATCAGATTGTTGAACAGCATCGCGATCGCCACTGCCATGGCCCGCTCATCCGGCTTCACTGCCAATTGCAACAGCGAGAGGGTTGGTGGCTGGGCGATCAGAAAAATCAGGTAACCGAGTGAGAAGATGCCCAGGAACCACCAGAAGCTTGCGGTGGTCAGGCATAGATAGAAGATTGGCAAGCACAGCAGCGTCGCCAGCGCCGGCAACCAGGCGCGCCACTTCGGGTTGAGGCTGACCAGCCGGTCGGTCAGAATGCCGCCCAGAACCGGTCCGGGAATGCCGCCGAGAATGAAGGCCAGCCCAAGGTAGAACCCGACATCGGCGGTCGAAACAGTGAAGTTACGCAGCATGATCGAGGCGAGCCAGGTGGCGAAGGCATAGCCGATGACAATCATGCAGCCATAGGCAAGCGTCACCCCGATATAGAGCCGGTTGCTCAGCAACGAGCCCAGCGTTGCGAGCCACGAAGCCCGAGCTTCGCGCCAGCTTTCTGATTTGGCTGCCGACTGATGCTTGGGATAAAAGCGGCCGCGCTCAGGCTCTTTCACGGTCAGGAACACGATCATGGCGAGCACGATGCCGGGAACGCCCAGTGCGACAAAGGCCATTCGCCAGCCCAGCAGATCGGCAAAATACCCGCCGACCATCAACCCGGTCGCTGTGCCGATGGTTGCGCCCAGCGTGGTGACGCCCATGGCTCGCCCCAACTCATGCTTGCGGAAGTAGTCAGACAACAAGGAGAGCCCGGCCGGGCCGCTGCCGGATTCGCCCACTCCAACCCCCATCCGGGCGATAAACAGCGACCAGAAACCCGTGGCTGCGCCGCAGATCGCGGTCATCAGGCTCCAGGTGGCAATCGACAGTGCGACGATCGTTTTGCGGTTCTTGCGATCGGCCAACCAGGCGATCGGGATGCCGAAAGTCACATAGAAGGCAGTGAAGGCCAGCCCCGTAATCAGCCCGATCTGGGTATCGGTGAGGGTGAATTCGGCCTTGATATCCTCCAGCAGGATCGACAGGATCAGCCGGTCCGCGATATTCAATATCCCGCCGATCGTCAGTATCGCTATAACGTAATAGCGATAGTGGCGGGCTTCACCGACCGGCCCCTCGTTCATCTCCATAAGCAATGGCTAGGACGCGCACCCTGCAAACGACACTAGCAGAATGGCGAGCGGTTTGTGGATCGGCGGTAGCCCCCTAGCAATTTCGCTCATCGCGCGGCCGGGCGTTTCATGGTTATTTCGCCATCGCCGAACGAGTGGCATCACCAAGCTTCTTATTGCTTTCGAGAGAGTCGCATGACCAAAACCCTCCAGCCTATTGCAGCAGACTTGTGGACCACAGCGGCCAGGCCCCGCCTGATCGGTGGGCGGTTGCCAAGTGGCAAGGTCGTGTTCCCTTTCCCCCAGGGCGATGCAGCGCGGAATGTGGAGGTCTATCCCCTGTCGCGGACCGGTACGCTGTGGTCGTGGACCCGGCAGGATTTCAAGCCGAAGGAGCCGTATAGCGGGCCGGAAGTGTTTGAGCCGTTCCTGCTTGGCTATGTCGAGCTGCCGGGCGAGACGATCGTCGAAACGCGGATTGTCGATGCCAGGCTGGAAGATCTGACATTGGGCATGGCGATGGAATTTGTCATCGCCCCGTTCGACGATCATCGTTCCACCTATGCCTTTCGGCCGGAGAGAAAGCCATGAGAGACGTCTTTATCATCGGTGCCGGAATCCACCCGTTCGGGCGGACAGAAGGCCGCTCGGGCCGCGATCAGGGCGTTTTCGCGGTGCGCCAGGCCATGGCCGATGCCGGCCTTGAATGGGGCGATGTGGGCTGCGCCTATGGCGGTTCGGCAGCAGCTGGCAATGCCGATATCATGGTCAACGAGCTGGGCCTTACCGGGCTGCCCTTTATCAACGTCAGCAATGGCTGCGCCACCGGGGGCAGCGCGCTGGCCTCGGCGCGCAACGCGATTGCGGCAGGTGAGTTCGATGTGGCGCTGGCGGTGGGTTTTGACAAGCACCCGCGCGGGGCATTCAACGCCAAGCCGGGCGATTATGGCTTGCCCGAATGGTACGGCGAGACGGGCATGATGCTGACCACGCAATTCTTCGCGCTCAAGATCCAGCGCTACATGCAATTGCACGGCATCAGCCGTGAAACACTGGGCCGGGTGGCCGAAAAAGCGTACCGCAACGGCGAAAACGCTGACCACGCCTGGCGGCGCTCGCCGGTCGATCTGGACACGATCATGAATTCGCAGATGGTCAATGATCCGCTGACCAAATACATGTTCTGCGCGCCCGCCGAGGGTGCGGTCGCACTGATCCTGGCGAGCGAGGCGAAGGTCAGGGAACTGGGTGCCGATGCGGTCAGGATCGCTAGCGTTGCGGTGCGGACCCGGCCGCCGGGCTCGTTTGAGGTCTTCGCGGCCTCGGTCGATATCGACAATGGCGGCAAGCCAACGATATTGGCCTCAAAGGCGGCTTTCGAACTGGCCGGGATTGGCCCTGAGGATATCGATGTAGCGCAGCTTCAGGACACCGAATCCGGCGCCGAAATCATGCATATGGCTGAAAATGGCTTCTGCAAGGATGGCGAGCAGGAGCAGTGGCTCCGCGAAGGCCGCACCCAAATCACCGGCAAGCTGCCGGTCAACACCGATGGCGGCTGCCTCGCCTGCGGCGAGCCGATTGGCGCATCGGGCCTGCGGCAGGTTTATGAAAACACCGTCCAGCTGCGTGGGCGCGGCGGAGCGCGGCAGGTTCCGGATGCACCCAAGACAGCCTATAGCCACGTTTACGGCGCCCCGGGAGTATCGGGCGTCGCGATTTTGGAGAGATAATATGGGCCGGATGTCGGGCAAAGTTGCGCTTATTTCTGGCGGCGCGGAAGGCATCGGCGGCACGCTGGCCCGGATGATCGTTGCCGAAGGCGGCAGCGTGATGCTGGGCGATCTCCAGCTGGACAAAGCCAGGGCGCTGGCCGCAGAACTCGGCCCCGAAGCCGACGCGGTTGCGCTTGATGTGCGCGATCTGGGCGCATGGGAAGCGGCTGTTGCGGCAACCGTCAAGCGATTCGGCAAGCTTACCACGCTGTGCAATATCGCGGGCATTTCAGAGCCGGGCAATACGGTCGAGGTGGATCTTGATAGCTGGCACCGCCACATCGACATCAATCTCAACGGCACCTTTTATGGTTGCCGTGCGGCTATTCCCGCGCTGGCGGCAGCCGGTGAGCCGGCCACGATCGTCAACGTCGGGTCGATGCTCGCGCACCGGGCCAGCGGGAACATGGCGGCCTATTGCGCTTCGAAGGCCGGCGTTACCCATTTAACCAGGTCAGTCGCGCTCGATTGTGCCGCCAGAGGACTGCAAATCCGCGCCAATACGGTTCATCCCGGTGCCATCCGGACCCCGATGTATGAGCGTTATGTCAATGCAGGCGGGGCAAGCCCGGAGGAAATCGAGACGATCATGGCTTCCGCGCATCCGCTGGGCCGGGTCGGCACGCCCGAAGAAGTGGCCAAGGCGATCATTTTCCTGTCTTGCGACGACTCAAGCTTTACCAGCGGCACCGATCTGAACATCGACGGTGCCAGCGCGATCAGGGAATAGGCAATGGCTAGCAGAATTGACGCCCATTTCGTCGCTGTCGGCAAGTATCACGATATTGATTACGCCCGGCTTGAGCTGCTGAAGCTGCTCGCCGAGCATCCCGAAATCCGCACCACGGTCGGCTGCGACTATGCCGATATCGAGCGGCTCAACGCTTGCAGCATGCTGATCACCTATACCTGTGATTTCATGCCGACCAGGGATGAGGCGGTGGCCATTCGCAAATGGGTGGAAGCAGGCGGAAAATGGCTTGCGCTCCACGGCACCAATTCGATCCTGAAGTTCACCGATGGCGGTGTCGACACACCAGATGATCGGCCCGACGTGATGGAGATGCTTGGCACCCAGTTCAAGGCGCACCCGCCGATCGGTACCTTCACCGTCGAAGTCGCCAACCATGACCACGAGCTGACCCGCGGCATCACCGATTTCGTGACCGAGGATGAGCTCTATCTGTCGCATACCACTGCCAAGATCGACACGCTGCTCCAGACCCGCTTTGAAGGCGAAGCTGCCGGCTTCGTAGACCACACCTGGCCTGAGACCGTGGTACCGATCCTCTACACCCGCGATATGGGCAAGGGCCGGATCGTCTATAACGCACTGGGCCATTGCCGGGGGCATTATGACCTGCCGGGCATGCAGGATTTCTATCCGGTGCCCGAACGCTGCTCGTGGAATTATCCGGTCTATTACGAGCTGCTGCGGCGCGGGATTGGCTGGGCGATGCGCTCTGACCCTGGATAATCAGTTTATAGCGCGGTCCCGGCCGACCCAGTAAGGCGCCCGCAATTCCCGGCGCAGGATCTTGCCGGATGGGTTCCGGGGCAGCACCGCGATGAAATCGACCGACTTGGGGCATTTATATCCGGCAATATTTTGCCGCGCGTGGGCGATGATATCGGTCTGCGAAATCTGGGCTCCCGCTTTCAGCACGACGCAGGCCTTGACCGCCTCGCCCCATTTCTCATCCGGCACGCCGATCACTGCGACATCGGCCACCAGCGGGTGGCTGTAGATGGCGTTTTCAACCTCGGCCGGATAGACGTTTTCTCCGCCCGAAATGATCATGTCCTTGACCCGGTCATGGATGTAGAGATAGCCATCTTCATCGAGATAGCCAGCATCGCCAGTGCGCAACCAGCCGTCCTGATCAATGGTCGCTGCAGTCGCTCCGGGCATGTTCCAATAGCCTTTCATGTTTTTCGCAGACCGTGTCGCGATCTCGCCAACGGTGCGCGGCGAGACTTCATTGCCCGCTTCATCGATCACCTTGATCTCGACGCCCAGCAAGGGCTTACCGACCGAACGCATCCGCTCATTGCCGGCCGGGTCATGATCTTCGGGATTGAGCGCAACGATGGTCCCCGAAGTTTCGGTCATCCCGTACATCTGGATAAAACCGCAACCGAACACTTCGATGCTCTGCTTCATCAGATCGAGCGGAATCGGCGAGGCACCATACATGATATATTTCAGCCGCGAAAAATCGATCTCGCGCACGCGGGGATGGTTGAGCATGATCTGGATTGCGGCGGGGACCATGAAGATCTTCGATATGCCATATTGCTCGATAAAATCGAGTGCCTGGGCCGGATCATATTCGCGCACGACAATTGCCCGGGTGCCGCCGTACATGATGCTGATGCCAAAGCCGGTTCCGCTGACATGAAAACAGGGCATGGCGAGCAGGCTGGTTTCCCCTGGCTCTGAGCGCTGCCAGTCTTGCAAGGCCGCTTCTTCTTCGGCCGTGCGCTTGGTCAGGATCGAGCCATGCGTCATGATCGCGCCTTTGGGATGGCCGGTGGTGCCCGAGGTATAAAGCTGGATCGCATCGTCATCGGCGGCGCAGGCGATATCGGGATCGGTCTCGGCAAAGCGATCGCGCCAGGTCCGATAGTCTGGAATGTCGCCATCGGCTGCTTCGGAACCGAAGATGGTCTCGACATGGGTCAGCGCCGGTTTGATTTGCCGCAGCAGCTCGGTGAACTCTGGCCCGATGAGCAATATCCGCGCCTGACAGTCGTTGACGATATAGGACACTTCGGGCGGGGCCAGTCGCCAGTTGATCGGGGTCATCACCGCGCCGACCTTGGCTACGGCAGCCAGAATCTCAAAGTAGAGGTGCGAGTTCTTGCCCATATAGGCCACCCGGTCGCCCGGCTTCACGCCCAGCCCGATCAGGCCATTCGCAGCGCGATTGCTGCTGCGGTTGAGCTCGCCATAGGTCAGCTCGTCGCCCTCGAAGGTGAAGGCCACCTGGTCGCCGCGTTCCTTGGCCTGGAAGCGGATGACGTCGCCGATCGAGATTATGTCCGATTGTTCCATGGGGCATCCTATAGGCGGCTCTGTTGCCGGTTCGCCCTACCATAATCACTAGCTGCCTTGCCGCCTTGTCAAGCTAGGATGCAAGCTGGTCTGGTTATGGCCAAGGGAGATGGCAATGGCATTGGTATCGGTGATTGGAGCCACGGGCAGGCAGGGCCTGGCACAAATTCGTCAGCTGATCGCCGCTGGCCACAAAGTCCGCGCTTTGTCCCGCAGCGATAACCCCAATCTGGGAATGACCAACGCCGACATCGAAACGCGCCAGATGGACCTGTATGATCCGGCAACCTATGTCCCCGCGCTCGAAGGATCGGATGCAATTTTCTATACCCATCCCCTGCAAGCGCGCGAGGATCGTTCAATCCTGGCTGCAGCGGTCGGACGGGCAGCCAAGCAGGTTGGCACCCAGCGTTTCGTCTGGAACACCTCCAGCTGGATCCCCGACAAGCCCGGTGATGCCCATAGCTATGCCGGCAATACTGCCGGTATCAACGAGCTTTGGCGATCTGGCGTTCCTGCCACGGTGTTCGGCTCGGTGCTGTTCATGGATAATCTGCTGACCAACTGGGCGCGCCCGTTCATTGTCCATGAAAGCCGCTATGTTTATCCGCACCAGGCCCATCTGGAAGCCAACTGGATCAGCCTGGACGATGTCGGCAAGATCATGGTGGCGTCGCTCGACCGGCCCGATCTGGAAGGGGCATGGATGAACATCGGCGGCCCGCAGCGGCTGAAACCGCCCGAAGTGGCCGCGACTCTCTCGCAGGTCTTTGGCCGCGAGATCAAATATGATCCCTGCACACCCGAGGAATTTGGCGATCTGCTGGTGGCAGCGCTGGGTGATAGCATGCCCGAGGAAATGCGCCTGCCCTATTCGGCTGGCATCGCCGCATTCTATAACTACAACAACACCGCGCCGACCCAGCCGTTCAAGGTCAATACCGATTACATGCAGGAACGGCTGCCCGAGATCGAGTTTGAAACATTGCTGGATTGGGCCAAGCGGCAGGATTGGTCAGATGGGGCGCATCGCCCCTCTGGCGGCTGAGTGTGCTTAGAGCATGATGCGATAAAGCTGGATCGCATCATGCTCTATAATTCTTTGTTGTCGCGTGATTTATTGCGAAAAACCGGTTCCCACTTTTTCGCATCACGCTCTAATGGTTGGCTTCGTCGTAGCGTTCCCAATCATGAATCCCAAGGCGCTTGACGATCAGCCAGCTTCCCTCGCGCAGCTCCATTTGATCGCAATAGCGTCCGGCGACGATCCAATCGGTTGCCTTGCCGCCGGTCGGCACGGGCAGCCCCTCATAATGCCCCGCTGCGATCCGATGATAGGCGATGAAATTGGCCTCGGTTGACGCGCTCAGCCCATCTTTTGCCAGGGTGATATGGACATTCGAAACGCTGTGGTGGGTTACCGGAAACTTTTCGAGCATGCTTGCCGCACCAGCAACAAATTCGTCGGGCGTGCCTGTGAACCCGCCATGGTCATGATGGTGGTCATCGGCAAAGCACGACCGCACCAAGGCCCAGTCGCGGCGATCAATGCCTTGGCAATAGAGGTGCAAGCGATCGCGGATCTGCTCTCGCGCCCACAGTTCTTCGACCATATCAGTCACTGGCTCTCCCCCATTTTGCTAGGGTTCAGTGCCTAGCATCTCAAGCTAACTAGTGGGAAGATGACATAAATGAGAGGAGCGCGAATTTGGGCAGGCTGGCAGGAAAAGTGGCGATCATTACCGGCGCAGCCAAGGGACTGGGCGAGGCCGATGCACGGATGTTTGCGCGCGAGGGGGCAACAGTCATCCTGACCGATGTCGATCGCGAAAATGGCGCCCGGGTAGCCGCCGAGATCGGCGGGAACGCCGAATTTCTGGTCCATGATGTCCGCCAGGAGGCTGAATGGGAGGCCTTGATCGCAGACGTCGTAGCGCGCCACGGCAAACTCGACATTCTGGTCAATAATGCCGGCGTGGTTGAGCTGGGCACCATCGAAACCCAGACCGAAGCAGATTATCGCTTCATTATGGCGGTCAGCGCCGATGGCACATTCTTCGGCTGCAAACACGCCGTTCTGGCGATGAAGCAGACCGGTGGCGGCTCGATCATCAACATGGCCTCGATCGCTTCCATTCAGGGTGAGCCAAATGTAGCCGCCTATGCCGCTGCCAAAGGGGCGATCGAAAGCCTGACCCGCAGCGTCGCGGTCCATTGCACCAACAGCAAATACAATATTCGTTGCAACAGCGTCCATCCCGCAGGAATCCTGACCCCCATGGTCATGGAATTTGCTGGTAAAGTTGCTGCCCTGGGCCTGCTTCCGGCAGATGACACGCCGCCGCCAAGCAAGCTCGGCGAACCCGATGACATCGCTCATACGGTGCTGTTTCTGGCCTCGGACGAAAGCAAATTCATCAATGGTGCCGCGATCCGGGTCGATAATGCCAAGTCGGTTGTCGAAGGGTTCGTCGGCGGCGCTTAGTCCGGCGACTTTGGCATGGTGCAAATGGAACGAGAGGAAGCCGCGTGAGCATATTGGACAGATTCAGACTCGATGGTCAGGTGGCGGTTGTCACGGGCGCGGGCAAAGGGATCGGCCGGGCGATTGCAATCGGGCTTGCCGAAGCGGGTGCAGATGTGGCGATTGGCGCGCGCACGGGGGCGGATCTGGAAACGGTCGCGGGGGAAATTCGCGCGCTCGGACGGCGTGCGCTGGCCGTTCCGACCGATTCAACCAGCATGGCTGCGCTCAAGGCTTTGGCCGCGCAAGCAACCGATGAGCTTGGCCCGATCAATATCTGGATCAGCAATGCCGGCGGGATACCCGATGGCACTCCGCGCTATTTGACCAAAACGTCAGAGGAAAGCTGGGATGCGATGATCGACCTCAATCTGAAGTCGGTCTGGATGGGCGCGGTCGTCGCCGCAGCGCAGATGAAAGAGCATGGGGGGGTGATTATCAACACCTCGTCGAGGGCGTCTTACGGTCCGCAGGTGAAGAACGGCCCTTATGGCGCCGCCAAGGCGGGCGTTAATAGCCTTACTTCAACGCTTTCGCGCGAACTTGCCCCCAAAATCCGGGTCAATGCGGTGGCCCCAGGGCCGATCCCGACCGAGAATTTCGACGATTGCATGGGCACCGACAGCGCAGAAAAGCGCGAGCAGCTGCGTGAGATGATCCAGATTCCCTTGAAACGCTATGGCAGCGAAGAGGATATCGCGGCGGCGGCGCTCTATCTGGCCTCGCCCGCCGCCGGCTGGGTGACCGGTCAATGTCTGTTTGTGACTGGCGGCCTCTAGTCAGATGGCCTCGCCCGAACTTTCCGCTGCAACCGATGTCCTGATCATTGGCGCGGGCGCAGCCGGGCTAACCGCTGCGCTGGCGGCGTATGACAGCGGCGCGCAGGTTGCGATCATCGACAAGGGCGATCGGCTGGGCGGCACTGCGGCGATTTCGGGCGGGATCGTGTGGATCGCGGGCAATCACCAGATGCATGCGGCGGGGCTGGCCGATAGCGCAGAGGATGCGCTGGCCTATTTCGGTTCGCTCGACCATGGCGAAATGGATGCGGCCGTGCTGTCAGCCTTTGTCCAGGAAGGGCCCGCGGCACTTTCTTTTCTGGAGCAGGCGGATGCGCTTCGGCTGAGTATCCTCGAGGGCTATCCGGATTATTATCTCGATCGGCCCGGCGCGAAACCGGGCGGCGGCCGGGCGCTCGACAATGATTTGTATGACTTCAAGGAGCTGGGCGACTGGGCCGACAAAATCTTCAATGACGGCATGATCCAGCGGATGATGCTGCGCGAGACGCCGCTGGGGGGTGGTTCGGGGTTCATCGATCCGGCCGAAATGCAGCGCCGCACCGAGCAGGATTTGCGCGGCTTTGGGCAGGCGCTGATCGGGCGGCTGCTCAGGGCCTGTCTTGATCGCGGGATCGAGCCGCAACTGGCCTGCAAGGGCAACCGGCTGCTGATCGAGGATGGCCGCGTGATCGGGGCCGAGTTTACCGATGCAGGCCAGCGCAAGGCGATCAGGGCGCGGCGCGGAGTGATCCTCGCCACCGGCGGGTTTGAGTGGAATGAGCAGCTGAAAGCCGCGTTCCTGCGCGGGCCGCTTACCGCACCGGCCTCGCCACCGGGCAATACTGGCGACGGACTCAAAATGGCCATGGCGACCGGGGCCGGGCTGGGCAATATGACCAGCGCCTGGTGGGTGCCGACCTTGTCAGCGGACGGTGCGACCTGGAGCAACGGCTCGCAAAGATCGGCTCCGGTCCTGATCGAACGCACTCTGCCGCACACGATCATGGTCAACCGGGCGGGCAATCGCTTTTGCAACGAGGCGGGCAATTATTCGTCGCTGGCAGGCGCTTTCCACGCCTTTGATCCAGCGACTTACGATTATCCCAATTTACCCGCCTTCCTGATCTTTGATGATCACTACCGCCAGCGCTATCCGCTGGCATCGGTGATGCCGGGCGCAGCCTTGCCCGACTGGATTTTCCGCGCCAATAGTCTTGCTGCGCTGGCGGCAATGATTGGGGTGGACGGTGCGCAGTTGACCCGCACCGTCGCCACCTTCAACAGCCACGCCAGCACCGCCGAAGACCCGCTGTTTGGCCGGGGAATCAGCGATTATGACCGGTTCTATGGCGATCGCTCAAGGCCAGGTGCAGCGGCCACCCTGGGTCCATTAGAAGCCGCGCCGTTTTACGCGGTCGAACTGAAAATGGGCGCGCTGGGGACCAATGGCGGGGCGCGGACCAATGCCTTGGCCCAGATCCTTGATGTCGAAGGCGAACCGATCGCGGGCCTGTTTGGAGCGGGCAATGTCATCGCTTGCCCCACCGGCAGCGTCTATGCCGGGGCGGGCGGCACTTTGGGCCCGGCGCTGACCTTTGGCTATATTGCTGGCCGTGCCGCCGCCCGGCTGGCCAATCATTGAGTGGCCATATGCCTCAGGAGAACAAGATGCAGCGCGTATTGGTGTTGGGAGCAACCGGCGATCAGGGGCATCCGCTTCTCAGGCGGCTGATCGCTGCGGGCATGGTTCCCGTCGCGGCACTGCGCAATCGCAACGCGCTTGCCGGGACCCAGTTCGCAGCTGTCGAAACGGTTGAGGCCAGCCTGTATGATCACCAGTCGATGATCGCTGCGGCCAATGGCATGGACAGCATTGCCGCGCATCTGCCATTCGTGTTTGACCGGGAACTCGCCAAGCAATTGGGTGCCAATATCGCCGCTGCCGCCCGCGCCAATGGAGTCAGAAAAATCGTGTTCAACACCAGCTGCCATGTCGAAGATCATGACATCGGCAACCCCGCCCATGATGGCCGCCGCGATATCGAACAGGCGATTATCGGCAGCGGTTCCGCCCATGTCATTCTTGAACCCAAGGTGTTCATGGACAACATGATCCGCAGCTGGAACAAGCCGTCGATCGTCAATCAGGGGATTTTTGCCTATCCGGCGAAGCCCGATCTCAAGATCTCGTGGATCTGCCTCGATGACATTGCGGCCTATATGGTCGAGGCCTTGGCACGCGATGATTTGCCCAGCGGGCGTTATCGGATCGGTGGCCCTGAAGCACTGACCGGCGCTGAGGTGGCGGCGCGGCTAAGCCAAGCTGCCGGCCGGCCAATCACATTCAAGAACCTGTCTCCCGATCAGTTTGCCTCGGCCATGAGCCTGCTGGTGACCGGTTCGGCTGAGGTGCCCCCCCTTTCAATCTACGATGGCATGGCCAGCTTTTATCGCTGGTATAACGCCCAGCCACTCTCGCCGCTGATCGCCGATGTCGATGAAATGGCGCGGAATTTCCGCCACGCGCCGACGTCGCTTGCGGCATGGGCCGCCCGGCAGGACTGGAATGACCCGGCGGACCCGGCACTCGGCGTCAGGATGGCGGGATTGTCAGCGCAAGGAGCACACTAAATGGCAGGTCAACTTGCAGGAAAAGTCGCGCTGATCACCGGCGGCACGTCGGGGATCGGTGCGGGCACAGTCCGGCGGTTCGTTGCCGAAGGAGCCAGGGTGGTGTTTACCGGCTCCAACGCCGAAGCCGCTGCCGCGCTTTGTGCTGAAACCGGAGCGGTCTTTCAGGCGCACCGGGTTGAGCAGCCCGGCGGCTGGGAGCCGTTGATGCAGGCGATCCAAACCGATTTCGGACGCCTCGATATCGCCTTTGCCAATGCCGGAACCGAAATTGGCGACAGCAATGTTGAAGAGATCGAGTACGAAAACTGGGCCCGCCTGATCGGCATCAATCTGACCGGCGTGATGCTCACCGCGCAACATGCGGTGCGGGCCATGCGGGCCAATCCGGGCGGGGCGACGGGATCGATTATCATCAATTCATCGATGAATGCATATCGCCCGATGGGCAATTATGTTGCCTATTCCACCACCAAGGGCGCGCATATCGCGCTGTCCAAATCGATCGCGCTGCATTGCGCCAATCAGCAGACCAGAATCCGCTGCAACACCATTCACCCCGGCGTGGTTGAAACCGAGATGATCCGCGGCGTGATCGATCGCGCGCCGGATTCAGCGGCAGCCCGGGCGCAGTTTGAAGCGATGGCCCCGCTTGGCCGGATGGCGCAGGTGGACGAAGTGGCGGGGCTGGTGACGTTCCTGGCATCAGATGCCGCCGGGTTCATTTCAGGATCGGAATACGGGATTGATGGCGCAAGCACGGCGGGGATGATGGGGGTTTAGAGCATGATCATCACGGATACTCTAAGTTACAATCCCAACACCTGCTTGGCGATAATCGTCCGCTGGACTTCGTTCGATCCGCCAAAAATCGTATAGGCCCGCCCGTTGAGGTAGGCCGGCATTGCCAGCTGGGCGGCACGGCTGCCAATCGCTTCGGGCGCATCATTGCCATAAAGCGGGCGGGTGACGGGAAGCTGCAGCCCGTCATAGCCGAACAGATCAACCGTAAGTTCCTGGATCGCCTGACGCAGGTTTGAGCTGATCAGCTTGACCAGCGACGTCTGGGGTCCGGCGGGACGGCCCTTGATAAGCTCGGCGACGATCCGCAGTTCGGTCGTTTCAAAAGCCTGTGTTTCCAGACGTAACTTGGCGATCCGCTGGGCAATTATCGGATCGTGAATCAGTGGGCCATTGACGCCGGAGGCAAGACCCGCTGCCAATGTCTCAATCCGATCAAGCGCGGCCAGCAAGGATGGCGCGGCGCATGAACCGCCACGCTCATTCTCAAGCAGATATTTGGCAATCGTCCAGCCTTGCCCCTCTTCGCCCACCCGGTTTTCAACCCCGGTCTCGGCATTGTCGAAGAAGGTCGCGTTGACTTCATGGTCGTTGCCCATGGTGATGATCGGCGTGACTGTGACGCCCGGCTGCTCCATCGGGATCAGCAGGAAGCTGATCCCCTCCTGCTTTTTGGCGGCTTGATCGGTCCGCACCAGTGCGAAAATCCAGTTGGCGTGGTGCGCATGGGTCGTCCACATCTTGGAGCCGTTGATGATATATTTATCGCCGTGGCGGACGGCCCGGGTTTTAAGCGAGGCCAGATCGGAACCCGATCCGGATTCGGAATAACCCTGACACCAGTAATCCTCGCCCGACAGGATCCGCGGCAGAAAATGCGCCTTTTGCGCAGGCGTGCCGAATTTGCAGATAACCGGGCCGACCAGGCGGAGGCCCAGGATCGGGACAGCCGGAGCGCCAGCGATCGCGCATTCCTTTTCGAACAGATATTTCTGGGTCGGGGTCCAGCCGGGGCCGCCATATTCCTTGGGCCACGATGTTGCCAGCCAGCCCTGTTGATGAAGGATCGACTGCCATTCGCGCGTGATGTCCGGTTCGGTAAACACGCTCGGCGTATTTGCCGCGCCCTCTCTCAGCCGCGGGTTGAGTTTCTCAGCAAGAAAGTGGCGAACTTCGGCTTGAAAGGCCAGATCTTCGGGGCTGAAGTTCACGTCCATGGCAAGGGCTCCATCATCACGCTGCTTTTGCGTAAGCGGCCAGATCGCTGGCAGGATCGCCGAACAGCTTTGACAGCAGCATGATGCGTTTCAAGCCGTGTCCGATACCCAGCTCATCGGTGGTGCCCATGCCCCCGTGCATCTGCACCGCCAGATGCGCGACCGCAATCGCCGCCTCGCCGACAAAGGCCTTGAGGCCGCTTATCTCGCGGCGTCTGTGTGGGGCTTGGGCCAGCAGCGCGCGGTACAGCGCCGATTGCATCAGCTCCACCTTCTCATAGCCGCCGACCATATTGTGCTGGATGACCTGAAAGCGGCCAAGCGGCTGACCAAACTGTTCGCGGGTTTTCACATAATTCAGCGTTTCGTCAAACAGCTGCTGGGCTTGGCCGACCATTTCTGCAGAGGCCATCAGCCGGACGTCATCAATCACCCCCAGCAGCCGTTCGGCGCCACCGGGCAAGGGGGCATCCACTGCGACATCGCGCAGCGTCAGGATCGTTGCAAAGCTGCCATCCACAACCGGATAGGATTTCAGATCAAGCCCTGCGGCATCACGCGGCACAGTGAACAGCTCGGTCGATCCATCAAGGCTGGCTGTAACGATAAACAGATCGGCGGCGGCACCATTCAAGACAAATTGCTTCTCGCCCGAAAGCACATATCCGCCGCCCGCCTGGCGCGCCCGCATCTGTGCGGCATCAAGCACATAGCGGCGCCCGGCTTCGGCAAAGGCAAAGGCAGCAACCATCTCGCCGCTGATGATCGCTTCGACCAACGGTGTACCGCCCAGCAAGCGCGCACCCAGAAACCCGCATTCGAGCCAGGGCTCGACCGTTTGGGCCTTGCCCAAAGCCTGCGCTACAACCGCGCAATCATGCATCGAACCGCCCAGGCCGCCGTCTTTTTCAGCAGCGGCAAGCGCAATCAGGCCAAGCTCTGCCAGCTCGGTCCAGCGGGTCCGATCAAACCCTCCGGCCAGCGCGCGGGTGCGATGCCGCGCAATCACGTCAGCACCATACGAGAATCGTTCGACTGCAGCCTTGAACAGGCTCTGATTTTCGTCGAGGTCGAAATTCATCCGCGCTTCCTGAAGGTGATCGGCACTGCCTTGTAGCCACGCAGCAGCAGGTTTGGCGACACCTCCAGCCTGACGCCTTCAGCCAGGCGGATATCATCCAGCCGATCGAGCAGCGCCTCGAATGAAACGGTCATTTCCTTACGGCTCAGCATATTGCCGACGCACATGTGGGTGCCCTTGCCAAATGCCATATGCGTGCGCGCATTCTTGCGTTCGACCTCGAATTTGTCCGGATCGGGATATTGGGCCGGATCACGATTGGCTGCAGCATAGCGCAGCAAGACCATCGAGCCGCCCTTGAACTGATATCCGCCAAGCTCGCAATCGCGTGTGACGACGCGCCACATGCCCGCAGTCGGGGTTTCGAGGCGGAGGATTTCCTCGATCGCATTGGGGATCAATTTGGGATCCGCCCGCAATTTGGCCACCTGATCCGGGTTCCGTGCCAGATGGACCATGCCGCCAGCGATGGCGTGGGTCGTGGTTTCATTCCCGGCGACCATCAGCTGCTGCGCGATCGAGAGGATTTCGGCATCGTCCAGGGGGCGTTCGCCATCGATCCGCGCATTGACGACATCGGACAGCAGGTCGTCAGTCGGGCTGGCCCGGCGTTCGTCGATCTTCACTTTGACTGCTTTTTGAAACTCGACGATTTCGGCCGCGCATTCAAGCTCACGTTCGCGTGATATCATATGGCCCAAGCGGTCGGCAAAGGCGTCTGACCAGCGCTTGACATCGCTGTGCCAGGAAAGATCAAAGCCCAGCTGTTCGCAGATCACCTTGACCGGCAAGGGCACGCAATATTCAGCAACGAACTCGCATTCACCCTTGTCGATGAACCCATCGATCAGCCCGCTGACCTTTTGGCGGATTCCCGCTTCCAGCGCATTCACCCGCGGCATCGAAAAGGCCAGGTTGACGAGCTTGCGGTAACGGGTGTGGACCGGGGGATCGGCCGTGAGCAAGGTATCGATCTGCGGCCAGCCTTCCGCCAATATGCCTGAAACCTCTGGATCCGCCGATAGTGCGCCCGAAAGTGTTGCAGTGAAAGCGTTGGAGAAGTCCTCGACCCGCCCCGCCGCTTCGCTGCACATGGCATAGCTCATGATTACTTTGATCCCGGTGCCCGGCAATTCCGAGACCGGTGCATGCGCCAGCGCCCATTGGTAATAGGGAAACGGGTCCTGGATCACGTCCGGATCGGAAAGGCTCCGAGCGGAACTCAAATCATTCATCGCACTTCTCCAATATCGCGTGAATGGCATGGCGCGCACTGCGGTGCGATAAGCGAAAATGGTAGTGTTTGGGTTTTGCCGCCAGCTATCAGCCACCGATCTTGAGAATCATCTTGCCGTCATTGCTGCCGCTGAACAGCCGCAGGAACGCGGGGAGTGCATTTTCGATCCCTTCATCGATATGCTCGTCAAACACCAGCCTGCCGGCCTGGACCAGTTCCGCCATCGCCATCGCGCCTTCGCCAAAGCGCGGGACATAGTCGGCAACCAGCAGCCCGGTTATCGAAGCCCTTCTGACGATCAGCTGCCAGATGTTGCGCGCGCCGGACTTGGCACCTGAATTGTTGTATTCGCTGATTAGTCCGCACAGCCCGATCCGCGCGCCCATTGCCAGATTATTGAGGCCCGCATCGAGGATATCCCCGCCGACATTTTCGAAGATGACGTTGACTCCGCCTGGCGCAAGAGCCGCCAGTTCGGCCGACAATTGATCGACCGATTTTCCGCGATAGTCGATCGCCGCATCAAACCCGTAGCGTTCGATCAGGCGGGCACATTTTTCAGGCCCGCCGGCTATACCGATTACTTTCGACGCACCCTTGATTTTGGCAAGCTGACCCACCAGCGAGCCAACCGCGCCTGCAGCGCCAGTAACCAGCACGACATCGCCTGCCTGCGGCTTGCACACTTCCAGCAAGCCAAAATAGGCCGTCAGCCCCACCGCGCCCAGCACCGATAGAAAGTTGGTCGGGGAAGGGACAATCGAAATATCGATCGGCTGCGAAAATCCGCCTGCGACGCCGACCGTATATTCCTCGATCGCGTTCAATCCGGAAACCCATTGACCAACCGGGAAATCCGCTGATCTGCTTTCCACCACGACCCCGACGGTCGATGCCCGCACGGCATCGCCGAGCGGGATTGGCGGCATGTAGGAAGGTGCATCATCCATCCAGCCGCGCATCGCCGGATCGAGCGATGCATAGCGGTTCTGGATCAGGAACTGCCCATCCTGCAGCGTCGGAACTTCACTGATCTCCAGCTTGAAATCCTCGGCAACGGGGGTGCCATTGGGTCTGCGGACCAGCAAGAAGCGGCGATTTTGTGTCAAGAGTTCAATCCCTGATAGTGTGGTTGCAGCGATCATCGATCCGGTTATTGCGTCTCCAGACGCTGGCCAGTTTCGGGGAAGACAAACCAGTCCTGCGCGCTTTTGGTCCAGAAATGGAGGGTCGGCGCAAGACCGGAGCAATCATCGAGCGTGCCTGCCTTGATGAAAATGTTGCCCTGCAGGGTCGCGGATGGGGTCTCGGTAATCACCGGCGAGCCGCACTTTCCGCAAAACTTGCGATAGACCGGCGCTCCCGAGGCTGCGGTATCTTGATAGGTCGAAAGTTCGCCCGTGACTTCCAGCTGGCCGCGCTTCAGGAACACGACAACCGACAATGCCGTGCCCGTCTGTTTCTGGCAATTTCCGCAATGACAAGTCACTACCATCTCCGGCGGCCATTCGATTTTATAGCGCACCGCGCCGCACAAGCAGCCGCCGTGACGGATTTGTGGGCCATCTTGATCTTCATTCTCAGCCATCTTCATTCCTTTACCCGCCTTCAAGACAGGCCATTTTCGCACTCCGCACAACCCATGTTTTAGCTAGCGGCTCATGCGCTGCTCATTTTAGATAGCTGATATCGGCACAGGCTTGGGCCATAATTATAGCCATATCACTAACCCGCTGATCATTCCGAATGAGGCATCTTCCATGGCTGAACCCTTCTTCGATCACCCTTATCTGACCGGGCACCACGCGCCAGTCCGGTTTGAAGCGGATGCCCCCGATCTGATCGTTGAAGGCACTATTCCCGATGATCTTGCAGGGATATTCTATCGCAACGGCCCGGAACCGCTCTACCCGCCGCGCGAGGGCGACTATCACTGGTTCGATGGCGATGGCATGGTTTACGCCTTTGAGATCGCCGATGGCCGCGTTTCGATGCGCAATCGCTGGGTCAGGACCGAGAAGTTCCTGATGGAAAAGGCCGCCGGCAAGCGCCTGTTCGGGATGTTCGGCAATCCGATGACGGCCGATCCGGTCACTGCCGGCAAGCGCTACAACACCGGCAACACCAACATCATCCTGCATGGCGGGCAATTGCTGGCGCTGATGGAGGGCGCACCACCGGTTGTGCTCGATCCGCGCAGCCTCGAGACGATTGGCGAGGAACACTATGGCGGGGTCGTAACCTCGACCTTTTCGGCACACCCGACGGTCGATTACGCCACCGGCGAGATGTTCAACACCGGTGCTGCGATCAATGGTGCGATGGGCGCTGCCGAAATGCGCTATGACATCATCACCGCCGAGGGCAAGGTTCGCAAGACCGAGATTATCCAGATGCCGCATCTCAGCCTGATGCATACATTCTTTCTGACCGAGAACTGGGTAATATTTCCGTTCATCCCGATCGATACCGATCTGAAACGCTTTGCGGCGGGCGGACCGATGACGGCTTGGGTCAACAATCGCCCGACCAAGATCGCGATCATGCCGCGCGAAGGGTCGGAGGCGGATATCAAATGGTTCGAATATGAGCCGCGCCACATGTTCCATGAACTCAATGTCTGGGAAGAGGACGGCAAGATCATCGCCGATGTGGCGGCGGCCAACGGCACGGCGCTGTTCCCCGATGAAACCGGCGCCCGGCGCACCCACGGTGAAACCCCGCAAAGCTTGCGGCGCTGGACGATCGATCCACATGGCAACACCAGCTGGATGAAGGAGGAAACGCTCAACGATCGCGACATTCAGTTCCCCCGGCCGGATGACCGCCTGATGAGCCGCAAGACGCGGCAGAGCTTTGCCAACATCAATCTTAAATCACGCGATGGCCGGGTTGAGGGAATGGATGCGGTGCTGCGGTTCGATACAGTGACTGGCCAGGAGGACATCTGGCATTTCGGCGCTGGCGCGGCGGCTGGCGAACTGGTGTTTGCGCCGCGCATTGGGGGCACCAAAGAAGCCGATGGCTATGCGATGACGCTGGTCCATCCGGCCAATAGCGCGACCACTGAACTCGCCATTTTTGCGGCGGATGACATCGCCGCCGGACCAATAGCCCGGGTGCTGATCCCGTTCCGCGTGCCAAGCGGGTTCCACTGCAATTATTATTCTTCGGATAATCAGCTCTATCGGCAGGCGATTCCGGAGCAGGCCAAACCAGATCAGGAGCGCGCCGCGTGACCAAGACCCGCCAATGGCTGCTCAACGGACACCCCAGAGGCCGTCCGATCGCTGATGATGATCTGAAACTGGTCACGGCCGATTTGCCCGATCCGGGGCCGGGCGAAATGCTGCTCAAGACGCATTACCTGGGTTTCGATCCGGCGCAAAAAGGCTGGATGGAGAACATTGCCGATTATGTCGCTCCGATGGCAATCGGCGAGGTGATGCGAGGGTCGGGTATCACCGAAGTCGTTGCCAGCAATGGCGGGAAATTTGCCGTCGGCGTGCTGCTGGCGGGCTCAACCGGGTGGAGCGAATATCTGATCCACAATGGCGCCGATCTGAACCGGGCCGAGTCGGCTCTTTCACCAACCGCGATGCTTTCGATTCTGGGAACAACAGGCGTCACCGCCTATTGCGGGTTGTTCAAGGTTGGCGAGCCGGTGGCGGGCGATGTGGTGGTGGTGTCCGGCGCGGCTGGGGCCACGGGGTCAATCGTCGGCCAGCTGGCCAAGATCGCCGGATGCACCGTGATCGGGATCGCTGGCGGCCCCGAAAAATGTGCCTGGCTGGTCGAAGAAGCCGGCTATGATCACGCGATTGATTAC
>JANMKT010000111.1:0-34650 GCA_031372185.1 Novosphingobium sp. | reverse complement strand
GGGGCCGGGCTGGGCGCTGCGGGCGCGGCGATGCAGGGCTATCTGCGCAATCCGCTGGCCGATCCCGGGCTGTTCGGGATTGCCCCCGGCGCGGCGCTGGGCGCAGTTCTCAGCTTCTGGACCGGTTATTCCGCCGCACCGTGGACCCTGCCGCTGTTCTCCTTGGCGGGCGCTGCTGCGGCGATGGCGCTGCTCGGACTGATCGCCGGACGCAGCGGCGGGGTGGCGCTGTTCACGCTGGCGGGGATGATGATCGCCAGTCTGGCCGGAGCCTTGATGAGCCTCGCCATCAGCCTGTCCCCTACGCCCTTTGCAATGAGCGAAATCGTCACCTGGCTGATGGGCGCGCTGACCGATCGCGGCTGGCATGAAGTATGGATTGCTGCGCCGCTGACGCTAGCCGGGCTCGTCCTGCTGCGACTTGCAGGGCGGGGTCTGGATGCACTGACGCTGGGCGAGGCGGCGGCCCGCTCGCTCGGGATGGAGCCGCGCCGCCTGCAGGCGCTGATGATCGCTGGTGTCGGGCTGACCGTCGGCGCGGGCGTGGCGGTGGCCGGGATCATCGGGTTTGTCGGGCTGATGGTGCCGCATTTTGTCCGCCCGTTCACCAACCACCGGCCATCCGCGCTGATCGTGCCGAGCGCGCTGGCCGGTGCGCTGCTGCTGCTGGTGGCCGATTGCCTGTGCCGGGTGCTGCCAACGGTCAGCGAGCTTCGGCTCGGCATCGCGCTGTCGTTGCTGGGCGCGCCGTTTTTCCTCGCGCTGCTGCTGCGGATGAAACGAGGACTGGTGTGATGTTGGTCGCTCAGGCCCTGATCGTCGAACAACGCTTGGCGGGTATTTCCGCCACTCTCCGCCCCGGTGAGATCACGGCGATATGCGGACCCAACGGTGCCGGTAAATCGACATTGCTGGCCTGTCTGGCGGGCCTGCTCGCCCCGAACAGCGGCAGCATCTCGTTTGGCGGCACGCCGCTATCGAGCCTCCACCCCCGCGAGCGCGCAAGGGCGATTGGCTTTCTGCCGCAGACCCCCGAAGTGGCGTGGGATGTGACGGTCGAAACGCTCGTCGCGCTGGGCCGCATCCCCTGGCAGGGCGCGCCGCTGAGCCGCGCAGCGGCAAAGCCTGAGGACGATACGGCGGCGATCAACGCGGCCATCGAGACTATGGACCTTGCCGCGCTGCGCCGCCGCGTGGTCCAGGCCCTGTCGGGCGGCGAGCGGGCGCGGTCGCTGGTTGCGCGGGTGCTGGCAGGCCGCCCGCGCTGGTTGCTGGCGGACGAGCCGCTCGCCAATCTGGATCTGGGACATCAGCTGGCGCTGCTTGGAACTTTGCGCAAGCTGGCCCGCGAACAGGGGCTGGGCGTGGTGCTGGTGCTGCATGATCTGGCCCAGGCGATGAACTTTGCCGATCGGGTGCTGGTGCTGGCGGATGGCCGGGTGCTGGCCGATGGCGCGCCGGAAGAGGCATTGGCTGAGCAGATTATCGCGGCTGGCTGGGGGGTAAAAGCCCGCTGGCTGGGCGAGCCGGGAGCAAAAGCGCTGGCGACGGCAGGCTGATACCCGCCGTCGCCATCCGCCCTATTTCAGCCCATTGGCCTTGAGCATCGGTTCGATGCTCGGATCGCGTCCGGCAAATGCCTTGTACATTACTGCATAGTCGCGGCTGTTGCCCCGGCTTAACACCATGTCGCGGAAGCGCTGGCCGTTGGCACGGGTCATCCCGCCATTGTCCTTGAACCATTGAAAGGCATCGTGATCCAGCATCTGGGTCCAGGAATAGGCGTAATAGCCTGCCGCGTAGCCGCCGCCCCAGATATGGCGGAAATAGCTGGAGCGATAACGCGGCGGGACCAGCGTGTATTCGAGCCCGCTGGCGGCCAGCGATTTCGCCTCGAACGCATCGGCATCCTGTTTCCCTGCGCTGGCTGGCAAGGCATGCCATTTCAGATCGAGCAACGCGGCAGTGATTGCCTCACCCAGCGCATAACCCTTGCCGAACTTGCTGGCCTTGTCGATCTTGGTCACCAGCGCGGCGGGCATCGGCGCACCGGTTTTATAGTGCTTGGCGAAGTTGGCGAAGACGCGCGGCTCATAGGCCCAGTTCTCGTTAAACTGGCTGGGGAATTCGACGAAATCGCGCGCCGTGTTGGAGCCCGAGATGGACGGGTAATTCTGGTCCGAGAGCATCCCGTGAAGGGCATGACCAAATTCGTGGAACATGGTCCGTACATCGTCCGAAGTGACCAGAGCGGGTCGTCCTGGGGCGGGCTTGGTGAAATTATCGACGTTGAAGATCACCGGCTTGGTCCCGGTCAGCCGGTTCTGATCGACAAAGTTCGACATCCACGCGCCGCCCTGCTTGTTGTCGCGCTTCCACGGATCGAAATAGAACAGCGCCAGTTCGCTGCCGTCCTTGTCGAACACGGTATAGACGGTAACGTCGGGGTGATAGACCGGGATGTCGGTCCGCTTTTTGAAGGTCAGCCCGTAAAGCTGATTGGCGGCGAAGAACACGCCGTCTTCCAGCACCCGAGTGATTTCGAAATAAGGTTTGATCTGCGTTTCATCGAGCGCATATTTTGACTGGCGGAGCTTTTCTGCGTAAAAATCCCAGTCCCACGGCTTGACCGTGAACTTGCCACCGCTCTTGCGGATCGTGACGTTGATATCCGCAGCCTCGCGCCGTTCCGCCACCGCCAGCGCCGGAACGATCTGCGACAGGAAACTCTGCACATTGGCGGGCGTCTTGGCCATCTGGTCGGTCAGGGCCAAGCTGGCAAAGTCCGGATAGCCCAGCAGCTGCGCCTTTTGCGCGCGGAGCAGGGCAATTTCCGAGATCATCGCGCGGGTATCGTTGGCATCACTGCGCACCGAGCGGGTCCAGCTGGCATTGAACAGCGCAGCGCGGGTCGCGCGATTGTTCAGCGCGGGCAGCAGCGGCTGCTGTGTGGTATTCTGCAGCGGTAGAACATATTTGCCCGCCATGTTCCGGTCTGCCGCCGCCTTTGTGGCAGCAGCCAAGCCAGCTTGATCCAGCCCGTCGAGCTTCGCCTTGCGATCCACCACCAACGCCGCAGTCTTGGTTCCGGCGGTCAGTTTCTGGCCGAATTCGGTCTGGAGCGACGAAAGCTTGCCGTTGATCGCTTTGAGCTGTTCCTTGTCACCCGGAGAGAGCAGTGCGCCGTTCTTGACGAAGCGATCATAGGTGAGCGACAGCAGCCGCGCCTGATCGGGGGCGTAATTCATATCGGCGATCTTTTCACGGATGTGCTTGATCCGCGCGAACAGCCGGTCGTTGAGAGTAATCGAATCCTGCAGCGCGGCGAGCTGCGGGGCAGTCGCGCTGTCGATAGCGTCCAGCGTATCGTTGGTATTGGCTGCGGTCAGCGCGCTGAAGACATAGATCACGCGGGTTAGCTGCTGGCCCGAACGCTCCATCGCCTCAAGGGTATTCTCAAAAGTTGGCTCGGCCGGATTGCCCGCAATTGCCTCGATCTCAGCCATGTTGATCGCGATGGCCTGCTCGATCGCGGGCTGGAAATCGCTGTCCTTGATCCGGGTGAAATCGGGTGCCTGAAACGGCAGGGTTGAGGCTTGCGCAAAGATGCCCGTGCCGGCGGGGATCACTGGCGCATAGGGTGCCGGGCTGGCAACAGGAACAGGCGCTTCGACCATGGCAGCCTCCTTGGTCGCGCAGCCCGCAAGGGCCAACGCCGAAACTGAAACCAGTGCTAGCTTGTACATCTTTTGAACCTTTTACCAGATTTTCGCGCGAAGTTCGGGGGCGATATACATGGCATCGCCCGGTTTGATCCCGAAAGCGGCATACCAGGCATCGACATTGCGAACCGGACCAAGAACGCGGAAGCGGGCCGGGCTGTGCGGGTCGGTCGCCACCTGGGTTTTAACATCATCAGGCCGCTGCTTGTTCCGCCAGGCCTGGGCAAAGGCGAGGAAGAAGCGCTGATCGCCCGTAAGACCATCGATAACCGGTGCATCCTTGCCGCCAAGCGATTTGCGATAAGCAGTTAGCGACACTTCCAGTCCGGCAAGATCGGCGATGTTCTCGCCCATGGTCAGCTCGGGATTGATGAATGCACCAGGGGCAGCTTCAAACTTCGCGTATTGTGCGCCGAAGATCTTGGCCCGCGCCTCAAACCGGACGGCGTCTTTGGGAGCCCACCAATCGCGCACGGCACCGGTGGCGTCGATCTTGCGGCCCTGATCGTCAAAGCCATGGATGATTTCGTGGCCGATCACCGCGCCAATCGCGCCATAGTTGACTGCATCATCGGCAGCCAGATCGAACATCGGTGCCTGAAGGATCCCGGCCGGAAAAACGATCTTGTTTTCAAGGCCACCATTATAGGCGTTTACGGTCTGCGGGTTCATCCCCCACTTCTTGCGATCGACCTTTTTGCCAAGGTCGGACATTGCGTAATCGGCGTTGAACTGCCCGGCCCGCTGGACATTGCCGTAAAGATCGCCTGCATCGACCTGCATTGCATCATAATTGCGGAATTGGTCTGGGTAACCAACCATCACATCCATCTTGTTGAGCTTGTCCAGCGCAGCCAGCTTGGTTGGGGCTGACATCCAGCCATTGGTATCGATCCGGTCCGCCATGGCCAGTTTCAGATTGACCACCAAAGCTTCCATCTTGGTCTTGGCCGCCGGCGGGAAGTGCATCCGGACATAGTCCTGCCCGACCAGTTCGCCCAGTGAACCATCGACCAGCTGCACGGCCCGCTTCCAGCGCGGCCGTATCGTTGAAACGCCTGACAGCGTTTTGGTATATTCGAACCGGCTGTCGACCATCGCCTTGGTCAGGTAAGGTGCAGCCTGATCGGCGAAGTGGAACTGCTGCCACAGCTTGAGCGTGGCGAGCGGCGTGGCGGCATAGACTTTTACGGTATCGCGGACTGCGGTATTTTCACCGACGATCATCCGCTTTTGGACGGGAACTCGTGCGCCAGCCAGCCACTGTGCCCAGTCAAATCCCGGAGCATATCGGGCAAGCTGCGCGTTGCTCATCGGGTTGTTGACCTTGCCGATGTCGCGGCGGTCGGCAATCTTCCAGCTTTTGGTGGCAATCGCGGTTTCTAGTGCCATGATCGCTGCGGCGGCAGCGGCTGGCTGAGGACTGCCAATCGCGTGCATCGTCCGTTCGATATAGGCGCGATAGGCGTCGCGCTGCGGCTTGAACTGCGGGGCAAGGTAATATTCGCGCTCGGGCAGGCCGATCCCGCCCTGGCCGAGGTACAGCACATTCATCGTCGGATCGAGCGTATCGGCACCGACCCCGAAATCGATCAGCGAGATACCGAAGCCGCCATTGGTGCCGCCCATGAACCGGGCAAACTGCGCCCGCGTCTTGATCGCGGTGATCTTGTCCAGATCGGCTTTCAGCGGAGCAAGGCCCACTGCTTCAGCCTTCGCCTCATCCATGAAGCTGGCATAGAGTGCGCCATATTTGTTGCCCGCCGGGCCGGAAGTCAGCTGGCTGCGGAGCTGATCCTGGACCCGGTCGTTGATCTCGTTGCCGCTGCCAATCGCGGCCTTGTCTGATGGAATCTCGTTTTGCGCCAACCAATTGCCGGAGGCATATTTGACGAAATCTTCGCCCGGCGCGACCGAAACGTCGCGGTTGCCCAGCTCGACGCCCCAGGTGCCATAAACCGTCTTCGCCGCAGCGGGGGCAACGACTGGCATCTGCACCGGGGCGGGTGCCGGCGCGGTTTGGGCAGTCACCGGCGCAGCACCCAGAGCCAGCGCGGCAGCGGAAATCAGCAGGATCGATTTCATGAGTTTCTCCGAGGAATAACGCGCCTCAGCAGGCTCTTTAACCAGCAGGGCTGTGCGGATGATGAACGGAAATGGCGTCGGGCGGCGGGGGCTGGCTGTCAATGTCGTTCGCCGAGGTGGATTGGCAGTTGGTCGGAGAAAAGCCCGGATCGCGCGAGATTGCGTAACCTGCAATTCCCTGTAGTCTGGGCTGATTCAAACCGCTATGGCCAATCCGCGTTGAGGCAAGTGGGGGCAGGCTTGACGGAGTTTCGTTACAAGGCCTTTGTCAGCTACAGCTGGGCCGATGCCGCCTGGGGCAAATGGCTGCACCAAGCGATCGAGACCTATCGCACTCCCAAAGGATTGATCGGAAAAGAGACTGCTTCGGGAGCGGTCCCAGCCCGGCTCCATCCGCTGTTCAAGGACCGCGAGGAAGAAGCCGCCGGATCCAGCATTGGCGGGGCGGTCGAAGCGGCGCTGGGAGCTTCCGAATTCCTGATCGTGATCTGCTCGCCGCGCTCGGCCCAGTCGGAATGGGTCAACCGCGAAGTCGCCTGGTTCAAGACCCACCGCGATCCTTCCAAGGTGCTGGCGCTGATCGTCGATGGCGAACCGGGCAGCGCTGAGGTCGAGTGTTTCCCCCGCGCGCTGACCCACCATATCGCCGGTGATCTCTCGGTCACCGACATTGCGGGCAATGCCCCGCTGGCCGCCGATGCCCGCAGCAGCGGCGATGGCAAGCGCCGCGCCCGGCTCAAGCTGGCAGCCGCGATGCTCGGCGTCGGGCTGGACGAGCTGGTAAATCGCGATGACCGGCGCCGGGCGCTGCGGGCACGGATCATCACCGGGGCCTCGCTGGCATTGGCGCTGGTGATGAGTGGTATGGCCTGGGTGGCGGTGCAGGCGCGGATCGAGGCCGATCACCAGCGGTCCGAGGCTGACGGGCTGGTGGAATTCATGCTGACCGATCTGCGCGCCAAGCTGGAGCCGGTGGGCCGGCTCGATGCGCTCGACGTGGTCGGTCAGCGCGCGCTCAAATACTATGCCGGGCAGCGGCCTGGAAATCTTGATGCCGATGCGCTGGGACGGCGTTCCCGCGCGCTGCATCTGGTGGGTGAGGTCCGCAATATCCGCGGGGACAGCGTCGGCGGACTGGAAGCTTTCCGGCAAGCGGCGGCGACCACCGGTGAATTGCTGGCGCGCAATCCCGGCAATGCCCAGCGGATATTCGACCACGCGCAAAGTGTGTTCTGGGTCGGCTATATCGCCTATGAACGCGGCGAAACGAAAGAGGCCGAAGCGCAGTTTCGCGAATACAAGCGGCTGGCTGATCAGCTTATGGCGCTCGATCCCAAAAAGCCCGAATGGCAGATGGAGCGCCACTTCTCCGAGAGCAATCTGGGTGTGCTGCTGTATGATCAGGCGCGTTATGCCGAAGCCGAATCGGCATTGGCCAATGCGCTCAGGATGGTCGAGGCAGTGGCCGCCAAGGAAAGGCGCGATCCAGCCCGGCAGCTTGAAGTCGGCGTAGCGATCAACTGGCTGGGCAAAGCCCGCGGCGAACTCCACCGCACCGCCGAGGCGCTGGCGCTGCACCACCGCGAGATCGCGCTGTATGGCGATGTGATCAAGGCGGATCCGGGTAATACCAGGGCCAAATGGCTGATGGCGGTGGCCTGGCAGCATGTCGGCGGACTTGAACAGTCTCAAGGGCATGGCGCGGCAGCGATTGCTGCGCTTGGCAATTCGCTGGCATTGATGAAGCAGCTCCGTGCGATCGAACCGGGGAATACCGAATGGCAGGAAACCGAAGTTCGGGGAATGATCGAGCAAGTTGATAATCTGTTTTATGACGGCCAGATTGGCGCCAGCAGTTCAATGAATCAGGCCGCCACCGCCTTGGTCAATCGTATGATCACTTCCGATCCGACCAACGCAATATGGCCGATTGACCTGCGCTCGTCGCTTGAGTCCCAAACCGGGCGACTCGCGTTGACTCAAGGCAGAGCTGCAATGGCGTTGGAGCTGGCGGGGTTGATAAATCAGCGAATTGATAAGGCACAAGGTCCTGATTCAGCACGAAGGATCGTAAGCGCCACAAGAGCACACGTCCTTGCCGGAGATGCACTGATGCGGTTGGGCCGCAGGATTGAAGCGAAGGCCCGATGGCAAGCCGCGCTCGACAAGCTATCGCCCGGCCTGACTTCCGATCGTACAGAGCTCAAACTGTTGCAGTTTTCCTTGCTCAAGCGCCTTGACCGGCCTCGCGAAGCAGCAGTGGTGGCAGCAGAATTGGATAGGCAGGGCAACCGTCACCCTGCCTATCTGAGCGAAAAATGAAACTCGGCTTGGACGGGAGAGCCTGCTAGTTGGTAATCCCCTTGCCCACAATCGATGGGTCAATCGTGATGAAATAGCGTGCACCACTGGGCAGTAGCAACACCAGCCCCAGGCAGAAGGTGTAGTTCCCGCTGCCAATCGCCGCGTTATCGTCGATGAACACCACCGAGTCGGAATTGCGTATCGAGATCATGTTCGGAATCAGGATCGGAGTGGTGTTATATTGCGCGCCGGGTGACGGCGGATTGGCGCAGAACCAGGCCCACGGTGTCATCGGCGGAACGCCGCTCCAGGGCGAGCCATTTTGCGGATCAAGATTGGCCACGCCCCATTGCGCCGGGACCGAATTGCCACTTGGATCCTTCAGCGCCGACGCATCGAGCGTGATCATGATATCGACATTGCTGGTGTAGTTGGCGTTGCTGGGCAGATGCGAGAGATCGATCTGCCCGGTCTTTTTGGTGACCACATTCGGCATATTCGGGACCGAGGCGGTCTGATTATAGTCTATGGTCGCGGTGATGTTGTTTGGCCCGTTCCAGATCAGGGTAGGCGTTGCGGTAAGACTTAGCGTTCTATCGACAGGCATGGGTCAGCTCCTAACAGCCCCCCGCGTCCGCAAAGCAGCCGCGTACCGATGCGAGGGGGGACCCCGGCGTCGCGGCATTGTTATGCAGACCCTGTTGGTGCGCTTCAACCGGCCAGATCCGGCTCCGGAAATCCGGGACCCGATCCGATGCTGGCATCGCGATTACATATGTTCACGGCCTCTGGAAGCAAGGCTCTTTGCTGGGCGCGAATGTGCGCGGGGGGCAACTGTAAGTAAAGCATGAATGCTGCAACAAGTAGTGTAGCAAACTACCGCGCCGGTCGGCACGGCTTTCCCTCATACTGGAACCGGGCTTGCACATATTCGCGCCCGTTCCAGCGCGCGACCGGGAAGCAGAAGCCGGGGCCGCCGATTTCCAGCTCGGGCCAGCCTGTTGCAGCACGGCGCGGCAGGAAAGTGGCGATCCCGGGGCCGGCGGTGATCAGGCGCCAGCTACCGTTCGCCTGCTTGCTGACCACGCTATAGCCAGCTTCAGTTCCCCCGAAGCAAAAGACGCTACCCTCGGTAATCACCGCATCGGGGCGGCCATCGCCGTTGATGTCACGCACGGTTTCGATTGTGCCCGGGGTATAGCTGGCGGTGCCGGGATCGCCGCAGGCCTGCCACTTGCCGGCGAGGCGGGCGAAGCCGGCAGCGCGGAAGGCGGCAGCCTGATCGGCGCGGGACAGACCGGGCGATGCAGCGGTGGCCAGCAGGGCGAGCAAGGCAAGGGTGCGCAACATGGGGATCTCCCGTGGGCTGGCTAAGTGGTTTTTATCACAACCGGCATCCTCTTGCTATTATCGAATAGTATTGCCCGATCGGTCAGCCGCCTGCGCTGCTTCGGAGGGCACTGCACTCACGGCGGGGATCGCCAGGCGGACAGTGGCACCCTGGCCCTTGCCGTCGCTGTGCAGTGACAGGACACCGCCCATGGCGATAAGCGTGTTGGCGCACCAGTGCAGTCCCAATCCGCCATCCTTGTGATTGCGGGTCGAAAAACCGCGATCGAACAGCTGGACCGCGACATCGTCAGCAAAGCCGTCGCCGTTATCGGTGATGACCACCTGCTCCATAACCACACCGTCATGCGTCACAGTTTCACCGCGCACGGTGATCTTGCCATCCTCGCGCCCGCTGGCAACAATTGCCTCGACCGCGTTGGTCAGCACATTGCTGACGATCTGGGTGATCAGCACCCGGCTTCCGCAGATCATGCGCTTTTGTTCATCGACATAATCAACGGCAATCGCCACGCCATGATCATTGTAAGTGGCGATGGAGAGCCCGGCTGCAACCACCGCGATCAGATCGCACTGCGCATCACCCATGCCAGCTTCATTCTTTGCTGGATCATGGGCAACAGTCTCAACCACCTGTGACAGGGATCTGGCCGCTTCGCTGGCCATTTCGCGGGCAGCTTCAATCTGGCCGGTAAGGTTGTCGACCGTGGCAGAGGCAAAGGCCGCCAGCTGCTGGCGCCGGACTGCCTCAGTATCGGATGAAGCAAGCTCGCTCAGCGCGCGGGCCAGATCGTGTTTGCCGGCAAAGCCCAGCTTCTGGGGGATCAGCGACAGCAGTGTGGTTACCGGGCTGAGCCCGTTCTTGACATTGTGCATGCTGCCGATGGCGTTCTGGTTCTTGCCAATCAGGAACGATTGACGTTCCAACCGGGCGCGCAGATCGACGAGCTGGGTAATCATCTGGTTGAAGCCGCCGGTAAGCGAGCCGATCTCGTCGCGCCGCCCATCGACGCCGATCACGGCCAATTCGCCGGTCCGACCGATTTCGGTCACATGGCCTTCGAGATTGCGCAGCGGGGCAATGACGATCCGTTTGAGCGTGGTGGCCAGGACCACAACCAGAATTACAATCAGCAGGGCGATCCCCGCGATCATCATTTGCTGAAGCTGCCGGCCAGCGGCCATGATCGAACGCTCGACATTGTATGTAACCGAGCCGATCTGACGGCTTTCCTGATCGTATAACCCAATCCGGACCTTGGCGATGCCTTCATCCTTGAAGTGAATGCCTGGAGTCAGACCGGCTGCGGCATCGAACACTGGATCGATTTTCAGCGCTTCGCGCAAATCGGCTGGGCGCAGTTCGCGAGCCATCATCAGGAAACCTTCTGGCGTCCCCGAGCCGTCCGAGCGGGTAATCTGAGTAGCCCCAGCAGCGAGCAGCTTGCCGCGGACCCGCAAGTAAAAAGCCGATTTGGGGTCGGCTTTGACGCGGGCGATCATTGCATCAGTTTGCATCGCGGCATCCACGCCCCGGATCATTGCCGGGTCAAGCGCGCCTGACTCCCGGTTATAGAACACCGTCATAACCGGGCGTTTGTCAAATCTGACAAAGCTGATCGTGTCGATGCCCGTGGCGGTAGTCGCGGCGAAATTGATGTTCTCGGCAATAAAGCCTTGATTTCGGCCCTTGATGAACTCGAATGTGTCGGTCCGCAGCGCCCAGTCGTTGGACTTTTTCTGGCTTGCTCCGGCCAACCCGGCGAGATACGCGGTGGTTCGCGCGATGCCGGTCGAGAGCTCGGTCCGTTCGATCGCGGTGAATTTTTCGGAAACAATTGCCGAGGTGATCAGCGCGATTACGCCGAACATCACGAAGCCGGCCGATGCCAACACGATACCCATTTTCTGCGCCAGCGACAGCGCGCTCCAAAGCGGCAAACGCCGGATCAGCTTACCCGCCCGACTGGGTTTCGCTTCAGCCATTCGCCAATCTGTCCTGATCGGCATTGGGATCCCGCGCCAGATGCCTGGTGTGCAGCGCAGACTCAGGCTTGCCGAACAGATAGCCTTGCAAATGCGAGCAACCCGACACTCTGAGGGCCTGGGCCTGCAGATCGGTCTCGACCCCCTCGGCCACCACGGTCAGGCCCAGCGTGCGGGCGAGATGGGTGATCGATCCGACAATTGCCGATGACTGGCTGTCATTGCCCAGATCGTCGATGAAGCTTTTGTCGATCTTGATACAGTCGATCGCGAAGTTCTTGATGTTGAACATCGTCGAATAGCCGGTGCCGAAATCGTCCAGAGCAATGCGAAAGCCATGGCTGCGCATCGCCTGGAGCTTGCTTGCGGCCAGTCCCGCGTTTTCGAACAGCGCGGTTTCGGTCACTTCCAGCTGGATTGATTCATGGGCTGCGCCATGCCGCGCGGCCAATTCGCACAATCGCTCGACCAGATCGGTCCGGGCCAGCTGGCGTACCGAGAGATTGATCGAAACATAGTGATCCGGCCAGGACCGACTTTCGGCAATGGCATTGTCCATCACCCAGTCGCCGATTTCCTGGATCAACGGGCCTTCTTCTGCGATCGGCACGAAGACCTGCGGTGAAATGCTGCCATGCTCCTGGCTGGTCCAGCGCAGAAGCGCTTCGAAACCAACGATGTTCAGCGAGTTGCGATCGACAATCGGCTGGTATAGCAACGACAGCTCATCACGCTCAATTGCCTCCCTGAGACCCGATTCAACCAGGTGCCGGAACTTGGCGCTTTCATCCATCTCGGCATCAAACTGGCAAGCACAATTCCGACCTTTGTGCTTGGCCGCATAAAGCGCGATGTCAGCATAGCGGATAAGCTCGACCGCATCGCGCGATTTGTGATCGCCTGAACGGACAAAGCCAGCTGAACTGGTCAGATCTATGACACAGCCGTGGACGGAAAAATTGGCGGTGCAACTGGCCAAAGCCCGACGGCAGAGTTCTTCGATCTCGCTCGTCTGGGTGGCCCGGAAAATCAGCCCGAATTCATCGCCGCCCAGTCGCGCGATCATTGCATCGGCTGGAATAGCTTCGCGCAGCCGCGCATAGACCGAGATGATCAATTCGTCGCCAGCAGCATGGCCAAAGGTATCGTTGACATGCTTGAACCGATCGAGATCAAGCAGAGCCAGGCCAACCTCATCGGGATGATCCTGCAACCGCGTGACCAGCTCCTTCTGGAAGGCGCGGCGGTTGCCCGCGCCGGTCAGAAAGTCATGCTCGGCAATATGGTTGGCGCGGGCCTCGCTGGCGGCGAGTTCGGCCATTTTTTGCTGAAGCAGTGCATCCGCGTCCCAGCGCTGGGTCAGCGCGGTGGCCATCTGGCGCACCTCATCAGCGGTGAAGGGTTTTGAAATATAGAATATCTTGTCGGCGGGCCCGGCGACCCGGGCAATTTCTGTAACGCCATGATCCGAATAGGCTGAAACAATCACGATATTGATCAGCGGATCCAGCGCACGGATGCGCCGTGCCGTCTCCTTACCGTCAATTCCGGGCGGCATGCGCACATCGATGAAGGCCACTTTGTAAGGCTGCCTGACGGCCAGGCTCTGCTCGACCATGGCATAGCCTTCCAGCCCCTGCCCCGCATAGCTGCATTCGAAGCTTGGTTCAGCCGACCGTGCCGGGGTATCCGCCGCATCCGCAGCGAAGCCGGGTTCCGCAAACAGCGAATTGGCCATTTTTTGCAGCTCATCGACTGCTTCATTGTTATCCGAAGGCGCCAACGCATGACGATATGCATCATGCAGCGCAGTTTCGTCATCAATAATCAACAGCCGCATGTGGGGAAGGCCCTGTTACTTCGTTCGGCTGGACCTAGCTAAATATCATTAACAACCCGCAAACTCTGCCGCCTTCGAACATTTGGTGTCGCTATTGCGGGGTCAGGTTGAAGGCAGCCGCCAGCGTTTGGGCCAATCATTCCCAAGCTTTGCGGTCAGCTATGCTTCGGCTCGGCGAGGAACCGCGGCTGCAACCTTACCGCAACGCGGCACCAATTTCGTGTCGCGCGTTACTTCGCTGGCACGCACCGCTTCTTGTCGCGGGCCTTGCATGCGGCGGCGTTTTCCTGCCATTTCTTCATTGCGGCCTCATATTCTGCTGTCACCCGGGCGTTTTCGGCGTCATAAGCGGCCTGTACCCGCGTGATTTCAGCGTTGCGGGCTTTGACTGCGTCATCATAGGCCTTCTGGTTGGCGATGTTTTTGTCCAGTTGGAGCCGCGCGGTGGCGGCTTGCTCGGCATTAAGCTGAGCGAGCTGCTGCTCAGCCGAGAGCTGCGGCGCGGTCGCTGGGGCAGCAACTTGCGGAGCGGCGACTTGCGAAACGGCTGGAGCGGCTGCAAGGCTGAGGATCGCGGCAAGAGCCAAAGTGCGGGTAAGTGCGTTACAAAAAACAGTCATGGGGCGGCGTCTCCCTGTGGTTGAGACCCCAACATAGACGGCTTGTGTTACCATGCAAACAACTGCGCGCGCCTCTTGCACAATTTGAACAGATGTGGAACAGGCGCGCGCCATGTCACTATCGAAAATCAGTCAGCATTGGCCTGCCGTATGCAGACCAGCATAATTGTCCGGGGTGCCCGCGAGCATAACCTCAAGGGCTTTGACGTCGAACTGCCGCGCGACAGCCTGATCGTCATCACCGGGCTTTCGGGTTCGGGCAAGAGCAGCCTCGCGTTTGACACCATCTATGCCGAGGGGCAGCGGCGCTATGTCGAGAGTCTCTCCGCCTATGCGCGCCAGTTTCTCGAGATGATGCAGAAGCCCGATGTTGAGCATATCGACGGCCTCTCCCCTGCAATCTCGATCGAGCAGAAGACCACCAGCCGCAACCCGCGTTCGACCGTTGCTACGGTGACCGAGATTTACGATTACATGCGCTTGCTGTGGGCGCGGGTCGGCGTGCCCTATTCGCCGGCCACCGGCCTGCCGATCAGCGCCCAGACGGTGAGCATGATGGTCGACCGGGTGATGGCGCTGCCCGAGGGAACCCGCGCTTACCTGCTCGCGCCCGCCGTGCGCGCCCGCAAGGGCGAATACCGCAAGGAATTGGCCGAGTGGCAGAAGGCCGGTTACATCAGGGTGCGGATTGATGGGGAATTCTACGCCATTGAAGAGACCCCCGCGCTCGACAAGAAATACAAGCACGATATCGAAGTGGTGGTTGATCGGATCGCGGTAAAACAAGGCATCGAGACGCGGCTCGCGGACAGCTTTGAACAGGCCCTGAAACTGTCCGACGGACTGGTCTATCTCGATCTGGCGGAAGGGAATGTTCCGGGCCGTGACGAGGAGGATGCGGGCGGCGCGATGAAGGGCGCAGGCCTGCCGCCCAACCGGATCGTGTTCAGTGAAAAGTTCGCCTGCCCGGTCTCCGGCTTCACTATCGAAAGCATCGAACCGCGGCTGTTCTCGTTCAACGCCCCGCAAGGCGCTTGCCCGGCCTGCGACGGTCTGGGTGAAAAGCTGCTGTTCGATCCGCAGCTGGTGGTCCCGAACGAGGGGCTGAGCCTCAAGCAAGGCGCGATCATGCCCTGGGCCAAGAGCAACCCGCCGTCGCCCTATTACATGCAGGTGCTGGCCAGCCTGGCTGCCGAATTCGGCTTCAACCTGAACACCCCCTGGGCTGAGCTGACGGGCGAAGTGCAGCTGGTGATCCTGTTCGGCACCGGCGGCAAAGCCGTTCCGCTGACCTTCGTGGACGGCAAGAAAAGCTATACCGTGCGCAAGGCCTTCGAAGGCGTGATCGGCAACCTCAACCGCCGGATGCTGCAAACCGAAAGCGCCTGGATGCGCGAGGAGCTGGCCAAGTTCCAGACTGCTCAAGCCTGCGAGACCTGCGAAGGCAAGCGGCTCAAGCCCGAGGCACTCTCGGTCAAGATTGCGGGCACCGATATCTCCTCGCGCACGCATCTGTCGGTGTCTGATGCGCTGGAGTGGTTTTCAACAATAGATCAAAGTTTTACTGCGCAGCAAAGCCAGATTGCCAAGAGTATCCTCAAAGAGATCAACGAGCGGCTCGGGTTTCTGAATAATGTCGGGCTCGATTACCTGAACCTCGACCGTACTTCAGGTACGCTGTCTGGCGGCGAAAGTCAGCGGATCCGGCTCGCCTCGCAGATTGGCTCGGGCCTCTCGGGTGTGCTCTATGTCCTCGATGAGCCGAGCATCGGGTTGCACCAGCGTGACAACGACCGGCTGCTCGAAACGCTCAAACGTCTGCGCGATCTGGGCAATACGGTGATCGTGGTCGAGCACGATGAGGATGCGATCCGCCACGCCGATCACATCGTCGATCTGGGGCCGGGGGCAGGGGTTCACGGCGGGCATATCGTCGCACAAGGCAGCTTGGCCGATATCCTCGCCAGCCCTGAAAGCCTGACCGGACAATACCTTCTCGGCACGCGCCGGATCGAGGTTCCGGCCAAGCGCCGCAAGGGCAACGGGCACAAGCTGACGGTCCACAATGCCCGGGCCAATAACCTGCGCAATGTCACCGCCAGCATTCCGCTGGGCACGTTCACCTGCATCACCGGGGTTTCGGGCAGCGGCAAGTCCAGCTTCACGATCGATACGCTCCACGCCGGGGCGGCCCGTGCCCTGAACGGCGCGCGGGTTATCGCCGGTGCGCATGACAAGATCACCGGGCTGGAATTCTGCGACAAGGTAATCGAGATCGACCAATCCCCGATTGGCCGCACCCCTCGTTCGAATCCGGCGACCTATACCGGGGCGTTCACCCAGATCCGCGACTGGTTCGCAGGGCTGCCCGAAAGCGGAGCGCGGGGCTACAAGCCGGGGCGATTCTCATTCAATGTCAAAGGCGGGCGCTGCGAGGTGTGCCACGGCGACGGCCTGATCAAGATCGAAATGCACTTCCTGCCCGACGTTTACGTGACCTGTGAGGAATGCGGCGGCAAACGCTACAACCGCGAAACTCTGGAAGTGAAGTTCAAGGGCCACAGCATCGCCGACGTCCTCGACATGACGATCGAGGATGCCGAAGTCTTCTTCAAGGCCGTCCCCCCGATCCGCGAAAAGATGCACATGCTGAATGAGGTGGGGCTGGGTTACGTCAAGGTCGGCCAGCAGGCGACCACGCTGTCGGGCGGCGAGGCGCAGCGGGTCAAACTCGCCAAGGAACTCAGCCGGCGTTCCACCGGGCAGACGCTGTATATCCTTGATGAGCCGACCACCGGGCTGCATTTCGAAGATGTCCGCAAGCTGCTGGAGGTGCTGCACCGGCTGGTCGATCAGGGCAACAGCGTGGTGGTGATCGAACACAACCTGGATGTGATCAAAACCGCCGACTGGGTGATCGATCTGGGCCCCGAAGGCGGCGTGCGCGGGGGTGAGGTGGTTGCGGAGGGCACGCCCGAAGCGGTCGCGAAGAACCCGCGCAGCTTCACCGGGGGGTATCTCGGGCCGCTCCTCGCGCGGGGCAAGTGAGCAGTTCGTCAGCTTCCCCCTATCGCCCAGAATCTCTTCTGCCGCTTCGCTGACCGTGCTTTCAGCCTTGTCCGTCAGCCATACTGTCAGCGGCGCGGCCAGCGGATCGCCATCGAACAGCGCCTCACTATCCGCCACCACTGGCGGCAAGCCCACCTGCGCCGTCCACGGGGACACGCAATAGCATGGTCCCCGGCTTCCGCCCCGCCCCTCAATCCCCCGTTCCCACACTCACCATTCCCCATTGCTATCCCCCCCAGTTCCGCCATCATACCCGCACCCGCAGGCCCGGCTTCTTCGCCGCGCGAAGCGGGAGGGGAGAGGAATTTATGCTGGATACAATTGCGCCATTTGTCGGCCTGATCGGGCTGATTGGCTTTGCTGGATTGTGGGGGATCAAAAACCCGGCGGACAAGGTGCGGAGCGGCGGTGGGGTGCGGTTTCTGGGGCTGCTTGGGCTGTCCGGGCTGATCGGTTTCTGGGTGCCGGGGGCGGGCGCGATTGGCGCGATTGGCGCGCTGGGTTTGTGGAACCATCAGAACCCCAGGCTGGCGCTGTGGGGCAAGCTGGGCTGGAGCTTCGTGCTGGGGCTGCCATATTTGCTCCGCTGGGTGATCGGCTGAGACACTCCCATCCCCTGAAGAGGAGGGTGAGCCAAGTGCGGGGACTAGCAGGGACAATCGACCCTGTGTTACCGCTCCCGGCAATCAACCGCAGGAGAGCTGCCATGTCACTCCGACCGTTCCATCTCGCCTTTCCAGTCCAAGATCTGGCTGCAACCCGGCAGTTTTATGGCGGCTTGCTCGGCTGTGCCGAGGGGCGCAGCAGCGACGAGTGGATCGATTTCGATTTCTATGGCCACCAGCTCGTCGCGCATCTGGTGGCGGACGAGAAGGCGGGGGACACGGGCTCCAATCCGGTCGATGGCCATGATGTGCCGGTGCCGCATTTCGGGATCGTGCTGACGCTGGAGGATTGGCAGGCGCTGGCCGACCGGCTGAGCGCGGCGGGAACCGACTTTGCGATGGCGCCGACGATCCGGTTCAAAGGCCAGCCGGGCGAGCAGGCGACGATGTTCTTTCGCGATCCCAGCGGCAATGCGATCGAGATGAAGGCCTTTGCCGGCCTCGACCAGTTGTTCGCGCGGTAAGATCAGGCCACTCTCAGGCCGGATTGGCGAAGCTGCCGTAACCGCCTTTGAAGAACAGCATCGGCGCGGCGTCGCGCAGCACTTCGAGGCCTAGCACCCGGCCCATGACGAAGTAGTGATCGCCAGCCTCGGTCACCGAATGGAGCGCGCATTCGATTCGCGTCACCGATCCGCCGAGAACCGGGAGATTATGATCGGACAGGGTATATTCGACGCCCGCGAACTTGTCTGGCCCAGGCATGGCGATCTGGCGGCACAGCGCTTGCTGATCGCTGGCCAGCACGTTGACGCAGAAGTGCCCGACGGCTTCGATCAGCGGCCAGGTGGTCGATTTCTTGTCAGGCAGGAAGCCGACCAGCGGCGGATCGAGCGAGACCGAAGTGAACGAGCCGACCACCAGCCCGATCGGCGCGCCCGCCCCGTCCAGCGCAGTGACCACGCAGACGCCGGTGGGGTAAGAGCCGAGGACTTGCCGGAAGGTCGCCGGTTCGATGCCCATTTCGCTCAAGTGCTGATCTCCGCCGGGTTGTCGTTTGCCGGTGGCATGGCGAAAGTCGGAGCGGGGCGCAATGGGGGGAAGGCCAGTTACCGCTGCGAACTGGCGCGGGGGACGAGTTTTACCGGCACCCGGCGCTGCTCGTTCGCCTCACCCGCGATCACCGCCAGCAGCTTGTCGACCAGCATCGATCCGGCCGCGGCAAAGTCTGGCTCGACCGACGAGAGCGGCGGCATCGACTGGGCGCCGGCGCGGATCCCGTCGAAGCCGATCAGCGCGACATCATGCGGGACGCGGCTGCCACCTTCGACCAGTGCGCGCAAGGCGCCCAGTGCGATCTCGTCGCAGACCGCGAAGATCGCATCGCAGGGCTTGCCGCTGGAGCGAATCGCGGCGACGGCGCGGCGGCCCTGCTCCTCACGCGCAAAGCCCGGCTCGATCTCGACCAGCCAGGGGGTGAGGCCAGCCTCATCCATGGCTGCGGCATAGCCGTCATAGCGTTCCTTGAACTGGCGTTGGGGCGAATGTTCGGAGGCGATGCAGGCGATCTGGCGAGCGCCGCTTGCCAGCAGATGCGCAGTGGCCAGAAGCGCGCCGCCGTGGTTGTCGCTGCGGATCCACTCAAGCTCGTCAAACGGCGAACCCCAGCAGACCCAGTGCATCCCCGCGCTACCCAGCGTGCGGTAGTAGGTCCAGGCCGGGGCATTTTCAGTGGTGCCGATCACGATCAGCCCATCGGCCTTGCGCTGTTCCTCATAGCGCCCGTTGAGGCTGGCCGGCTCGTCCTGGAACGAGACCAGCGTCTCATAGCCGCGGGTCGAAGCAGCAGCGCAAATCGTGCCGAGCAAGGCGAAAGTGAAAGGGTTGAGGTCTTTGCGATCCTCGCCCGGACGGCAGATTACCACCACCGCCAGTGTTCCAGTGCGCCCGGTGCGGAGCCGCGCGGCGTTCTCGTCGACATGGTAGTTGAGTTTGCGCGCCGCCTCGGCCACCCGCAGCCGCGTCGCCTCGCTGACCACCGGGTCGCCGGCCAGCGCCCGGCTTACGGTCGATTGGCTGACCCCGGCCTCGGCGGCGACATCGAACGACGTGACCCGGAAGCTGCGCGGCGGCCTTGGTTTGATTATATTGACATCCATCACGGAGCCGTTGTCACATTGCGGAGATACCGCCGTCAAGCTTGAGTTCGGCGCCGGTCATGAAGCGGCTCTCGTCGCTGGCAAGGTACAGCACGCCATTGGCAATCTCGATCGGCTCGCCGACGCGCTTCAGCGGGATCTGGCGGGCGAGCTTGTCCATGATCACGCTCTTCTCGCGGCCTGAACTGCGCACCATCCCATCGAGGATCGGGGTATCGACGAAAGTTGGATGAACCGAGTTGCAGCGAATGTCCCAGCCCATCTTGGCGCAGTGCAGCGCGACCGATTTGGACAGCATCCAGACTGCCGCCTTTGAGGCGTTGTAGCCGGGCATGGTGTCCGAAGCGATTAGCCCGGCGATCGACGAGATGTTGATGATCGAGCCGGGCTGATGGTCCTTCATCAGCGGGATGGCGTGCTTGCAGCCCAGGAACACCGAATCGACATTGACCGCAAAACCGCGGTGCCATTCTTCCAGCGTGCAGTTCTCGATATTGCCGCGCACCCCGATCCCGGCGTTGTTGACCAGCACCGAAAGCCCGCCAAGCTGGTCCTGGGCGAAAGCGATCACCGCCTGCCATTCCGCCTCCTGCGTCACATCGTGGCGCATCGAACAGGCGGTGCCGGCGCCGTGCGCGGCATTGATCGCAGCGGCCTGCTCGGCGGCACCGGCATCGTTCAGATCGGTCAGCAGCACCCGCGCGCCTTCTTCGGCCAGCCGCATCGCATGCGCCGCGCCAAGCCCTTGCGCCGCGCCCGTGATCAGCGCTTTCTTGCCCGCAACCCGTCCTGCCATAGTCATGTTCCTCTCAATAACCCCGGTCCAAGCAGCATCAACAGCTTCACATCGATCCCATCGCCCAATGCCCGCCGTTTCGCAATGAAACCAGCGATTCCGGTCAAAGGCACACGATGGACGGTGATATCCTCGCCGTCCAGCCCGCCGCCGGGGCTGATCTGCCTAAGATCATGCGCGCGCAAAAGGGTGAAGCTTTCGCTGACCATACCGGGGGAGGAGTAGAACTCGCCAAGAGTTTCCATCCGTCCGGCGCGATAGCCGGTTTCTTCCTCCAGCTCGCGCGCGGCGGCCACCGTATCATCTTCGCCTTCGTCGTGATCGCCGATCAAGCCTGCGGGTAGCTCAATGCATGCGCGCCCCAAAGGCACGCGGAATTGCTCGACCAGCAGCACATGATTGTCATTGTCGATGGCGAGGATCACTGCGGCGCGAATGCCCCGTGCGCGGGCGACGTATTCCCACTTGCCACGAACCTTGGTGGTAAGAAAACGGCCCTGCCAGACGATCTGTTCGATTTCATCCTCGGGCGGGATCACACTTCGATCAACCGGTCGGGGAGCTCGTTGACATCGTTTTCGTGCCGCGGGAAGTGCTCGGCCAGCACAGCCCCGACCCGCTCAACCGCAGCGGCCATTCCATCACCGATCTGCCCAGCACGAATTTCCACCAGCATCGCAGCCATGGCCTCTCCCCAGACCTCGGGCGAGACTTTGGCGGCAATCGAGGCGTCAGCAACGATCTCGGCGCGATGCTCGCGCATCGACAAATAGATCAGGATCCCGGTGCGGCCATGCGTGCGACGTTCTGCTCCGACCTTGAAGCAAGTGACGGCCCGGGCGCGGACCCGGGCGTGCTTGATCGGGCCGGGGATCAGCGCGAATTTTAGTGGCTGCCACAGCTGAACCAGCCACACTGCCGAAAACTTGAGCATGGCGACCAGTGCGGCAACTGCAAGTATCTGGCGCGGATGCCATTCCTGGGCCCAGCCGCCGGTCATCCGGTCATAGAGCCCAAGGGTGAACTCAGGCGCGATCGTCAGGGCAATCAGGGCTGCGAAAGCCGCGAGCACAGACCACAGGATCGCAATATCGCTATAGCCATCGGAGCGATCGGTAATGATCGTCACAATTTCTCCCGCGCTTTCGGCCTCGGCAGCGAACACCGCCGCGCCGATCTTGTCACGGTCCGCTTCGCTCAGACTTGTGTTCTGCGTCATGCCGATCCCCTACCAGCTACCCGACGAGCCACCACCACCGAAGCTGCCGCCACCGCCGGAAAATCCGCCCCCGCCCCCCCCCCTCCAGCCGCCACCCCCGCCGCCGCCGCGGCTCATGGCGTTGAGGACATCCCAGACGATGATCGGGCCAAGCCCGCCGGAGAATTTGCGTCCGCCACGTGACCGGCGGATGATCGGAAGGATGATGAAAAAGAACAGGAATACCAGCCACATCAGCGCCGGAAAGAAACTCTGTTTGGCCCTGACGCCCTGCTTGCCCGCTTGCGCTGCCACCTTGAGCGCTGCTTCGGGCGGCAGGGTGAGCTGCGCAATCAGCGCATCGGTGCCCGCCTCGATCCCGCCCGGCATGTCGTCAGCCTTGAAGCGCGGCACGATAGTTTGATTGATGATCAGCGAGGAAAGGCCATCGGTCACGATCGGCTCAAGCCCATAGCCTACTTCGATCCGCAGCTTGCGATCGGCCGGAGCGATGATCAGGATCGCCCCGTCGTTGCGGCCCTTGTCACCAAGCCCCCACGCCCGGCCGAGCCGATAGCCATAGTCGGAGATTTCATAACCTTCGAGACTGGGCAGTGTCGCCACGACCAGCTGGCGTTGTGATTGCGTCTCCAGCGCTTCGAGCTTCTGGTTAAGCCGCGCCTCGACATCATCGGGGATGATGTTGGCGGCATCGACCACGCGGCCGGATAGCGCCGGAAAGGTCTGGGCAAAGGCGAGTGCAGGGGCAAGCAATGCCGCCAGAACCAGCACTGCGCTGACCATCAGAGTCAGCGCACGCTGGGACCGGCAAGCGACCTTTGAGCGGGTCACGGCGCGCACTCTCCTGCTCAGAGCTTGCCTTCAAGGCTGGGGGCGACTTCTGCGCCCGGGGTTGCGGCCTGATAAGTGACCATCGGCTTGGCACCGTAGATGATCTTGGCACCGATCGCGTCGGGGAAGGTGCGGATCGTGGTGTTATAGCTTTGCACTGCGGCATTATAGTCGCGCAGGGATATGCGGATGCGGTTTTCCTGACCTTCCAGCTGGCTCTGCAGCATCTGGTAATTGGTGATGCTCTTGATCTCGGGATAGGCCTCGACATTCGCGAGCAACCGGCCAAATCCGCTGAGCGAGGTCGACAACTGGTTCTGCGCATCCTGGAAGGCCTTGACCTTGGCCGGATCGGTCAGGTCGCCTGCAGAAAGCTGGATGCTGGTCGCCTTGGCCCGGGCTTCAACCACGCCAGTAAGGATGCCCCTTTCCTGATCGGCGGCACCCTTGGCGACTGCGGCGAGGTTGGGGATCAGATTCGCGCGTTCCTGGAAGGCTGCCTGGACATCGGCCCACTTGGCTTTGGCATTTTCCTCGGCAGTTGGGACGCTGTTGATACCGCAACCTGCAAGGCTGGTAGCGGCAACGGCGATCAGGGCAAAGCGCCCGAAACTGTTAAGCGAAGCGGACATTCGTCGGTTCCCTCTTTAGACGACCCGGCAGAATGTTGCGGGCACGTCATGGGATGTAGCGAAGCCTGGCAGACGTTCAAGGAGTCGCTTGTGTTATTATGAAGCCATGGCAATCGATTATTGTGTGGTAATCCGTTTGGTGACAAACTGCGTGCCGTGTCGTGCCCATAAACATAATGGAAAGTGGAATCGGGATGTTACAAGAATTCAAGGCGTTTATCGCACGAGGTAATGTGCTGGATCTGGCGGTCGGTGTGATTATCGGCGCGGGCTTCGGCAAGATCGTTTCGTCACTCACCGATGATGTGCTGATGCCAGTGATCGGAGCAGTCACGGGCGGTACGGATTTTTCCAACAAATACATGGTATTGAGCGGCAACGTGGCCGAAGGCACGACGCTGGCTGCGGCGCGGGCAGCTGGCGCAAACGTGCTCGGATGGGGTTCGTTCATCACCGCGGTGATCAACTTCCTGATCCTGGCATTTGTGATCTTCCTGATTGTCCGTCAGGCCAACAAAATGATGCCGCCGCCAGCAGCGGATCCCGGCCCAACCGAGGTAGATCTGCTTACACAGATCCGGGATTCGCTCAAAAAGAGCTGAATTTCAAGATCTTAACGGAAGGGGTGGGGGTCAAAGGTAACCTCCGCCCTTTTCTTTTAACAATTCCGCCCTATATTAGCTGTTGCCGGTTCAGGCCGGATATGGCGATAAATTGTTGCGCATAATAGATGCAGCGGACCCGGGGGCAGTACCCGGCGGCTCCACCATCACCAACCGGGAGGCGGCTTTGGCCAAGGACCCGGGCCCTGTTATCGCAGGGGTGTTGACGGGGCCGAACCAGGATCGACGTGTATTGAAAAGTGTAATTTTTGCCCGGGCTGAGTAACCCGTTAAAGGCTCAAAACCCACAAGTGCCAACGATAACGAAGCACTCGCAATCGCTGCGTAATTCTAGGGGCTAACGCCCTGAAGTTACAAAGCTAAGCGCGGTTGGACCGACCGGGCAACAGAACGGATTCCAGCGGCCCGGGGGGCGCCGGGCAACAGAAGCCCCCCACTTTCCTTCAAGACAAATGCTCGGGCGCCGGGCGGGCAGAAGCCCCCCACTTGCTTCCAAGATCAAGACTCAGGTGCGGGCAACAGCAGCCCCAGACCTTGCTTAACTATCAGGAAGCCGCCGCTTGTTCGGCCGCAAGGCGCTTTTCGTGCTTGAGACAATCGATAATCTTCGCGCCCGCCATGAACACCGCACCGGTACAGGCCAGGAACAGCAACTTGCCACCAAAGCCAGGGTATTGGACCAGGTAAATCTTGCCGCGCTCAGCCGAACCCAACGCCAAGGCGAAGATGATCAGATAAGCCTCCACGGGTGTCTTGATCTTGAACAGGCGGCCGATCTTGGCGAGCATTGTTAACCTTTCCTTAGGTATATCTCTTAGCAACGATCATGCCACTGGCAGCAATGTGCGCAAGTCGTCACTTGAAGATGTGCCAAGTGTAAACACCCCCGACAAAATTCACAGCAGTTCGGTGAGCTCCAATTCTTCCAGCAAGGCCGTGCGGGCTTGAATGACCTGCGTGGCAACTTGCTGCGAGCCGAGCTGGGCCGGGTCAATCGTCTCGGGCCAGGCTGAGGCAATAACACGCTCAATCCGGGCCGCTTTGGCCTCATTGAGGAGGAACCGCGGATCGACTGTGGCGGGATCGGCCACTACGCGCAGGCGCAGGCAGGCCGGGCCGCCACCATTGGCCATCGACTGACGAACATCGACCGGTAATACCTGGCGGATCGGCCCGTTGCTGGCCAGCATTGTATCGAGCCAGCCACGCACCGAAGGTGTCTCCCACGCCTCCAGCGGGATCACCAACGCCATACTTCCATCGGGCAGGGTCAGCAGCTGGGCGTTGAACAGATAGGACCGGATCGCATCGGCCAGGCTGACCGCGCTGGCCGGGACAATCACGATCTCTGCCTCGGGCAGGTGGCTGCGGATCGCAGCATAGGTGCTTTGAGAATCAGCGAAGGCCAGCTCATGAAGAAACAACACCCGTTCATTGGCCACCGCCACCACATCGTTGTGGAACGCTCCGGCAGCGATCGCCTCAGGGTTCTGTTCCACAAACAGCGCGCGATTATCGCCCAGGCCGTGGAGTCGGGCTACGGCACGGCTGGCCTGCTCATGCTGGCGGGCGGGGAAGGCTCCGCCAGAGCGTCCATAGACAAATATTTCCAAGCCTGGCGCATCGTGCCGCGCGCACATCCGCATGTGGTTGGCAGCGCCTTCATCACCAAAGGTTGGCGGCACCGCAGCATGCAGCGCAAAATGGGCGGCATCGGAAAAAGCCAGTGTCAGTTGGCGGGCGGTATCGGGCCACTCCTGCGAACGGTGCGGCATGGTCACCAGATTGGCCGGGGTAAGATGGCAGCGCCGGTCTGCCGTATCCGGCGCGGGCGAGACCGTGGCGGCATTGGCAGTCCACATTGACGAAGCAGACCAGGCAGCGGCAGTAAGCCGGGGGTCGGTGTCCGCAGCTGCGCCCAAGCTTGCCAGAAAGCCAAGGTTAGGCCGGGGAAGCGGTACGAAGAAGCCCTGGACCAACCCCAGTGACAGATTGTGCCGCATCTTGGCGAGCCCTTGCAAGGCCGCGGCGCGAGGGTAAGAGGTTTCGCCGGCGTGGTTGGACGAGGCCAGATTGCCAAGGCTGAGCCCCGCATAATTGTGACTGGGGCCAACAATGCCGTCGAAGTTGATCTCGGTCAGGCTCATCTGCCGATGGTCCACACCACGTCGCCGGTGTTTACACCAAGTGTCTTGGCGCTAGCCGCGTCGATCGAGACCCCCGCGTCGCCATGCTCGGCAATGCCGAAAGCACAGCGGAAATTGGCAAGCTCGCCAGTGGCGATCAGCACCCGATCGCCTTGCGTCGCGTTTATGTCCGCGATGCTGGCCGTTCGCGCATTGGCGATGCTTTCCACCTTGTCGGTCCGCGCGGTCATGGTCGGGCCGCCATCGAAGATATCGAGATAGCCTTCGTATGAAAAACCTTCGGCTTCCAGCATCCGCATTGCGGGCCTCCCGCTGGGATGCGGCAAACCGATCACGCTGCGCGCAGTTTCGGGCAACATCGCGATATAGACCGGATGTTTGGGCATGAGGTCGGCAATGAACTGGTTGCCGTTGATCGCGTTGAAATGATCGGCTTCCTGGAAACTCATCCCGAAGAAGCGTCCTGCCACCCCGTCCCAGAAGGGCGAGCCACCGCGCTCATCGATCACGCCGCGTAGTTCGGCAAAAATCCGGTCGGAAAAACGAGCACGGTGCATGGCAATGAACAGGTAGCGACTGCGCGCCAGCAACATGCCAAGCCCGCCAGCGCGCTCAGCCGGGTGGAGGAAGAGCCCGCCGACTTCGCTGGCGCCGTCCAGATCATTGACGAGATTGAGCATCTCGGCACGGAAGGTCCGATCGAGTTCCTTGGAGTATTGGGTCAGCGTGGTGAGGCGGTAGGAATAAAACGGCCAGATTTTGCCCACGCCGGTGAATATCTGGCAGGTGCCGCGCACTTCGCCGGTTTCGCTATTCTCAAGGATCATCAGGAACAGCTCGCCGGGCTCATATTCGCCCTTGCGGCCATACCCCTCTGCCGAATGATGAAGTTTGTTGGCGAGCGATGTGCGGTCGGGCGGCAGGTTGGTAAAGCCGCCCCCGGTCAGCTTGGCCATTTCGTAAAGATGTTGATGATCGCCCAGATTGGCGGCGCGAATACGGAAGGTCAAAGGGGCTCTCCAAGGGCAAGACGATGAAGGACAAGCGCTGACAATTTCGCGCGCTCCTCTAGTGAGGCGACGATCAGGAATTCGTCGGCTGAATGGATCGAGCCGCCGCGAACGCCCATGGTATCGACCACCGGCACCCCGCAGTCCGCAATATTGTTGCCATCGCAGACCCCGCCCGAGCTCTGCCAGCGGATCGGTTGACTCAGCGCCGCGCCGCAATCCTTGACCAGACCGAACAGACGCTCGGCAGACGGGGTAAGCGGCTTGGGCGGGCGGCTTATCCCGCCGTGGCGGTGGATCGAAACCTCGTGCCGGCCCGCCACTTCAGCGATCAGCAATGCCACATCGCGCTCGAATGCCTCTGCCAGCGCAGTCTCACTCGGGCGGATGTTGAAGCGCAGCACCGCGTGATCGGGCACAACATTGTTGGCACTGCCGCCCTCGATCCGTGCTGGATTAATGGCCAGTCCGTCCCGTTCCAGCGACTTGAGGCCAAGCGTCAGCGCGGCCGCTGCAACGATTGCATTGCGACCGTCCTGAGGATTACGTCCGGCATGAGCAGCGCGGCCGGTAATAATCAGGCTGTAGTTCCCGCTGCCGCCGCGCGCGCCGGCCAGCGTACCATCGGGCAGGGCGGAGGGCTCATAAGTCAGCGCTGCCAGCTTGCCCTTGGCGAGTGCGGCGATCAGCGGGGCAGAGGAGAGGCTGCCGGTTTCCTCATCCGAATTGATCATCACATCATAGCCGATGGAAGACGCTGCCGCAGTTTTCTCAAACGCCGTTAGCGCGGCGAGGATCACCGCAATTCCGCCCTTCATGTCGGCAGTGCCGGGGCCGATCAGCGTTTCATCATCGAGCCAGCGTTGCGTCTGGAACGGATGGTCGATGGCAAAGACGGTGTCCATATGCCCGGTCAGCAGCAATCGCCGGGCCGCCGCGGAGCGAACCCTCAGGACCAGGTGCTTGCCGTATTCCATCGCCACTTCGCGCCCGTCTGCTGCGACGGCAGTGACGGGTGCGGGCTGTTCCATAGAGACCTCGCCGGGCAGAGTCGCAAAGCCATCAGCCAGCAGCGCGGCCTGCTGGGCCAGCCCGGCAAGGTTGCCAGTACCGGTGTTGATCGCACTCCACCCCTGAACCTGCGCCAGCATGGGGCCAGGATCAATCGCAGCGATGAGCGCTTGCTCAGAGGTTGAAAGCTGTTGCATCTGAAACAAGCTGTAGCTGAGCAGGATGAGCAGTCCAACCCCCTGATCTCTCGCCTGCCAACCGGTTTCTTGAGATTGCCAACCCTTCGCAGTTGCGGCATAGACCGGAGTATTCATCCCCGGGATTATCATTCTCCTGCCGCGCTGCGGATCAGCGGTGCGGCTTCATCTCTTCATCTATTGTGAGGCATAATGAACGATCGGGTTGAACTGGCTGGCCTGCAGGTTGATGCGCGGCTGGCAGCATTTGTCGATGCTGAGTTGCTGGCTCGGCTGGGTTTGAATCCAGGCACTTTCTGGGCGGGTTTTGCCGCACTTACCGATCATTTCGTGCCGCAAAACCGCACCCTGCTGGCCAAGCGCGAAGATCTGCAGGCACAGATCGACACCTGGCATATCAGCCGCGCCGATCAGAAGCTCGATCCGGGCGAATACCGCGCCTTTCTGGTCCAAATCGGTTATCTGGTGCCCGAACCCGTCGCCTTCAGCATAGGCACCAGGAATGTCGACCGCGAGATTGCCGGAATGGCCGGGCCGCAGCTGGTGGTGCCAATGCTCAACGCCCGCTTCCTGCTCAATGCCGCCAATGCCCGCTGGGGCAGCCTGTATGACGCCTGGTATGGGACCGATGCACTGGATGCGCCCGCAGCCCGTCCGGGCGGCTATGACGCTGCGCGGGGCGCGGCGGTGATCAAGGCTGGGCGAGCGTTCCTTGATCTGTCCGTCCCACTTGACGGGATGAGCTGGGCTGATTGGGACGGTGCAGGCGTTCCGCCACTGGCTGATCCGGGCCATTACCTTGGCCACAAGGACCGCGGGCTCCTGCTGTGCCAGCATGGGCTCCATATCGAGCTGGTGCTTGATCGCAGCCATCCGGTTGGCGCGACTGACCGGGCCGGGATCGCGGATATCGTCCTCGAATCCGCGCTGACGACGATTTGCGATCTCGAGGATTCGATTGCGGCTGTCGACGCGGAAGACAAGCTGGCTGCCTATCGCAACTGGCTGGGGGTTATCCGCGGGGATCTGTCAGAGAGCTTCGAGAAGGGCGGCAAGACATTGACCCGCGCGCTTGAACCGGATCGCCAATGGACCGCGAAGGACGGGTCGCCGCTGACCCTGCCGGGGCGCAGCCTGCTGTTCGTCCGAAATGTTGGCCATTTGATGACCAATCCGGCGATTCTGCTGGCGGACGGGAGTGAAATTCCGGAAGGGATCCTGGATGCTGTGATCACCAGTGCGGCAGGCGCGCAAGATGTTGCAGGGCTGGGCAAGTATCGCAACAGCCGTGAAGGCAGCATTTATATCGTCAAGCCGAAGATGCACGGGCCGGAAGAGGCGGCCTTCACCAATTCCCTGTTCGATGCAGTGGAAGATCTGCTCGGCCTTCCGCGCCATACCGTCAAGGTTGGCGTGATGGACGAGGAGCGCCGCACTTCGGCCAATCTCGCCGCCTGTATCCATGCGGTGAAAGACCGGATCGTGTTCATCAACACCGGCTTCCTCGACCGGACGGGGGACGAGATCCACACTTCGATGCGAGCCGGACCGATGATCCGCAAGGCAGAGATGAAGGCCAGCGGCTGGATCGCGGCTTATGAGAAACGCAACGTTTCGATTGGCCTTGCCTGCGGGCTTTCGGGCAAGGCGCAGATAGGCAAAGGGATGTGGGCGGCACCGGACCGGATGCATGCGATGATGATCGAAAAAATCGGCCACCCGCGTTCGGGCGCGAACACCGCCTGGGTACCGTCCCCCACCGCCGCGACGCTTCATGCGATGCATTACCATCAGGTCGGGGTGTTTGATGCGCAGCGCGATATTGCCAAAGAGTCGATCCCGTCTCTTGATGCTCTGCTGAGCGTGCCTTTGGCCGACGGCGTGAACTGGTCCGAGGACGAAGTGCGCGAGGAACTGGACAACAACGCCCAAGGGTTGCTCGGCTATGTGGTGCGCTGGATCGATCAGGGCATCGGCTGCTCCAAGGTGCCGGACTTCAACGATGTCGGCCTGATGGAAGACCGCGCGACGCTGCGGATTTCCAGCCAGCACATGGCCAACTGGCTGCTCCACGGGGTTTGCACGCAGGACCAGGTCATGGCCTCGCTGCAGCGCATGGCCGCCAAGGTTGATGCCCAGAATGCGGGCGATCCGCTGTATCAGCCGATGGCTGGCAATTGGGATACCAGCCTGGCTTTCCAGGCGGCGTGCGAGCTGGTGTTCAAGGGGGTGGAACAGCCCAGCGGCTATACCGAACCGCTGCTCCACAGCTGGCGGCGGCGCAAGAAAGCCAGGTGACACCGTGTTTCCTGTCTGGTGCAAAAAGGCAGGATTTCGCTGGATCGAATTCATCGTCTCCAGCTAGGTTGCAGCAGCAGTTCCAAGCTGGGACGGTAATGATTGCAATCGATTGTTGTCCTTCGGATCGAGCTGTGTCATGAGGCATCTACGGTGCCGCTTAGAGCGCTGGGGAGAATGCCATGTCTGCCAACCGCCCGCGTCTTTCGTTTTTGCGAATAATGGAAATGAATCTCGGCTTTCTAGGCCTGCAGTTCAGCTTTGGGCTGCAGCAGGGCAACATGGCGCCGATCTACAGCTACCTTGGCGCAAGCGAGGCGCAGCTTCCGCTGCTCTCGCTAGCGGGGCCGCTCACCGGGCTGATTATTCAGCCGATCATCGGGGCGATGAGCGATCGGACTGGCGGAAAATGGGGGCGGCGCACGCCCTATTTCCTGCTTGGGGCGATTTTGTGCACGGTCGGACTGTTCGCGATGCCGCTGTCGAATTCGATCCTGATGGCGGTGTCGCTGCTTTGGGTGCTGGACGCTGGTAACAACATCACGATGGAGCCTTACCGCGCTTATGTGTCGGATCGGCTCAACCCCGATCAGCGCCAGGTCGGTTTTCTGACCCAGAGCGCCTTTACTGGCCTTGCCCAGATGCTCGCCTTCATCACGCCTGCACTGCTGGTTGGGTTCGGGATGAACCAGGATTGGGTGGATGAGCACAACATTCCCTACACCGTGCGGATTGTGTTCTGGGTCGGCGCGGTGCTGTCGCTTTCGACCATCGTATGGTCGGTTATCCGGGTGCCCGAGCTGCCGCTTTCAGAGGCCGAGCAAGCCAGAATCGACGCGCAGCCCAAGGGAATGACGGCAACCCTCAGCGAGATTTTGAGTGCTATCCGCGAAATGCCGCTGGCGATGCGCAAACTTGGCTTGATGAGTCTGTTTCAGTGGTTCGGCATGTCGGGCTATTGGACCTATGCGGTCTATTCGATCGGGCGCAGCGTCTATCACACTTCGGACGCGACCAGTTCGACCTTCCATTCGGCGGTGATCACCAACGGCGTGGTGGCTGCATTTTATAATGCCATCTCGTTCGTAACCGCGTTCGCCATGGTGCCGCTGGTCAAGCGCGCAGGCCCTGGTCCGGTGCATGCGCTGTGCCTGGCCGCTGGCGGGATCGGGATGATGTACCTGCCGCATGTCACCGACCGGGCCGTGCTGTTTGTGCCCGCAATCGGCATCGGCCTTGCCTGGGGAAGCATCATGGGCAACCCCTATGCGATCCTCGCCAATGCAATCCCGCCCGCCCGTACTGGCGTTTACATGGGGATCTTCAACATGATGATCGTGATCCCGATGCTGATTTTCGCGGTCGTGATGTCAGAACTCAACCTGTACTTCTTCACGCTGGGTTTCGGGGTCTATGACAGGCTGCTTGGCGCTGATCCGCGCAACCTGTTGATGGTCTGCGGGGTATGTTTGATCTTTGCCGCACTTTCAGTGCTATGGGTGCGTGAAGGCAGAATTTCTGCGATCGCTCCGGAGCCTGTTCTCGCTGCATGAATTCGACCATCGCCTGTTTGCATGGTGCCAGTTCGAGCCTCGTGCTCGAATGCCGCAAGGGTGCTCCTCCGCTCTGGCGGCACCTTGGCGCGCGCGTCGATCCGGGTGAACTCGCGCCGCTTGGCAGTGGGCGGACACCGGCGTCGTTCGCGCTTGACGAGGATGTGCCGCTGTCAACTGTTCCGCCAGCTGGGCTTGGCTGGTTTGGCCCGGCCTGCATCGCGCTGCGCCGCGGTGGCCACGCTCTCATTCCGGTATTTACCGAATCGCGAGTTGAGCAAGGCAAGGATGCGATTACTATCCGCCTGGCCGATCCTGTAGAGAGGCTGTCGCTCGAACAGCGGATCAGTCTGGATGCGGGCGGTGCGTTTCTGTTCGACGCGGCGCTGACCAACACGGGTGGGCTACCCGTCGGGGTTGATTGGCTGGCAAGTGCATTGCTACCGCTTCCCGCGCTGTCAGCGCAACTGGTGTCATGGCGCGGGCGGCATAATGCCGAGCTGGTCGAAGTTGCCGAGCCGATGCCGCAGCACAGCTGGCTGCGCGAAGGCCGGCGCGGGATTGGCGGACACGGCGGACCTCCTGCAGTGATCGTTGCAGGCGAAGGCGCGGGGCATCATGCCGGCCTCGTTCATTCGCTTCAGCTCGCCTGGTCAGGCGATGCCCGGCTGCTGGTTGAGCGGGATGACGAGGGCTATTGGACGCTGAGCGCCGGAGCCGCGCTGCAGGCCGGTGAAGTGGTGTTGCAAGCCGGCGAGCAATTCACCGCGCCGCAAGCGATCCTCGCCGTTTCCGCGCAGGGCCGCAATGGCGCGATGGCACAGCAACACGCTGCCGTCCGAACGCGGATGAGCTGGCCAGGCGGCACAATGCGCCCGCGTGCCGTCCACTGCAACAGCTGGGAAGCGTGCTACTTCGATCATGATGCAGCGCGGATTGGCGCACTGGCCGAGGCAGCTGCGGGCATTGGTGCCGAGCGCTTCATCCTTGACGACGGCTGGTTCCGCAGCCGCAATGATGATCACGCGGGGCTGGGGGATTGGACTGCGGATCCGCTGAAATATCCTGAGGGGCTGCGGCCATTGGCGGACCAGATCATCGCGCTGGGGATGGAGTTTGGTCTGTGGGTGGAACCCGAGATGGCCAATCCGGACAGCGATCTTTATCGGGCCCATCCCGATTGGGCGCTCAGCCTGCCGGAGCGCGCAAGGCCAACAGCGCGCAACCAGCTGGTGCTCGACCTCGCGCAAGGCGAGGTCCGCGATCATCTGTTTACGGTACTCGATGCGCTTTTGACTGAATTGCCGATCAGCTATCTGAAATGGGACCATAACCGCGATCTGGCCCCGGCTGGCGGCCGCGCGCAGGTGCTGGGGACCTTTGAACTGCTCAGGCGGCTGCGCGCCGCTCATCCGGGGGTCGAGATCGAAAGCTGCGCTGGCGGCGGCGGACGTAGCGATGCCGGGATAGCGGCTTATGCGCACCGGTTCTGGACCAGCGACAATCTTGATGCGGTCAGCCGCGTGGCGATACAGCGCGGCTTCCTGGCATTCCTGCCGCCCGAGGTAATGGGCGCGCATGTCGGGGCAAGCCCGGCCCATGCGACGGGCCGCGCACAGGCGCTGGCGTTTCGCGCGGCTGTTGCGATGCCGGGACATTTCGGTGTCGAGCTTGATCCGCGCGCCCTTGGGGAGAGCGAGCGGGCGGAGCTGGCTGAGTGGCTCGACTTTTACAAGAACTGGCGCAGCTTGCTGCACGGCGGCCGGGTTTGGCTGGGCGAGGGCGCCGACGGCTTGCAGTGGCAAGCGCAAGGCACGGAGGAAGAGTTCCTGCTATTCGCTATCCGCACTGCGCCTGCGCTTGATCGCCGACCTCAGCCGCTACAGCTGCCCTTTCTTGGCAACACCGGAGACTGCGAAGTCACACTGCTGCGCATCGCTGGCGGCGAACGCGGGCATGCTATGCAAAGTGCGCCGCTGTTTGAAGCGATGCGGGAAATGCCGCAGAATTTCACCGGTAGCTGGCTGGCCCACGCGGGACTGCCATTGCCGCCGCTCAAGGCTGAAACTATCGCTATATTTCATCTCAAGGTGACAAAATGAGCGTCATTGCTCCTTGGGCCGACCTCCCCCACCGCCGCCGGAATCTGTTGTCCGGGGAATGGCTGCTGGTCTCGCCGCATCGCGCCAAGCGCCCGTGGCAGGGCGAGGCCGCGCCGCTGGCTTTGCCGCGCGCACCCGTGCACGACCCGGCTTGCCATCTGTGCCCCGGCAACCTGCGCGCCACCGGCGAGGCGAATCCCGATTATCCCGCGACCTACGTGTTCGCCAACGACTTCGCCGCGCTGCTCGACGAAGGCGGAACCTGCGCCGCTCAGGATGTGTTCGAGACCGTTCCGGCGACCGGCGAGGCGCGGGTGATTTGCTATGCACCCGATCACGGGGCGACCCTCGCGCGGCTGCCGGTCGCCGCGATCGCGCAAGTAGTCGAATGCTGGTGCGCGCTGTCTGCCGAGCTCGGGGCGCGCTGGGGACATGTCCAGCTGTTCGAAAACAAGGGTGCGATGATGGGCGCATCGAGCCCGCATCCGCAC
>JANMKT010000085.1:0-17630 GCA_031372185.1 Novosphingobium sp. | reverse complement strand
AATCCGCTTGGACGGCAAAATGGCTTCCATCTCGAACAGAAATACGCTTGCAAAGACGTCCAGTCTTAACGGCGCGCATTTCCGCCCGATATGTTCGCCATTTTGCCGCCTCGAAGGTGCGGTTAACAGGTCCTGACCCTAGGGGGACGGTAGTTTAGCGCGTCAGAAGGCGGCGCGCGGCGGTTTCCAGCAGCTGGGCGTTGGCGCTTAGATCGCCGATCAAAATTACCCCTCCGACCATGTCGCGCCGGGCCATAAACAGCCCGAACTCGCCGCCTCTGATCTGGCTGATTGGTGTAATTGATTGCAAATTCCGTAGCTTAGCGGCAATACGCGGATCGAAGTCACACCGTCGACCGGTCTGTGTGCCGCTTTCGATCCGCCGCAAGCGCCGCTCTTCGGCGACCAGCGCCCTGAGCCCGCCTGGTGCGCTGCGCAGCAAGGCTCCCAGCCCGCCCTGATCCAGCCCCCGCCGGTGGCCAAGCGCCAGAGCGGCGGTGATTTCCGCAATCCGGGTTTTGTCATAATCTGGCCCAAAGATAAGCCGCACGACGGGTGCCAGCGGGCTGCGCGGGCGGAATGTCAGCCCTGCTGATTTCAGCAGTTGGGCAAAGTTTTCAGGATCGGCGAAGGCGGCCAGTGAAAAGTCATAAGTTACTGAAATGGCGTTATACAGCGCTTCGCGGCTGCGCTCTTCGCCAGACCGCGCAGCCAGCGCGAAGTGGCGTGCCTGCACCAAAAGGCTCACCAGACTATTCGGCGCGAGCTGAATCGCGGGTTCGGCCGGAGCGGGCTGGGCCAGCGCGGACTCATCGATCGGCGCGGGGGCGCGAACGAGGACCGGAGCCACCGCTCCGGTCCAGTTGATCACGCCAAAGATGAAGTCGGCAGCCATGCCATTGCTGGAGAAGGGCAGCAGAATTCCGCGAGACAGAATCGGGCGGCCTTTGCGGTCAGCGAATTCGGCATCAAATCCGACCGGCGCGAGCGTGCCCGCCACTTCCATGCAATGATCGGTAAGCTGGCTGAGCAGTGACCGGCCCGGCACGTCGCCGATCGAGAAGATCTCGAGGCCCTCGCCGCACTCTTCTGCCAGTCTATCGCCCAGCACAATGATTGACGGGCTGGCCGCGCCTAGCGTGAGGTCGAGCAGCACCCCATGCGCGGCCATATCGCCAAGCTGTTCGAGGTGGAGATCCTCAATCGCGGGTAGCTCACTTCCCGATATGAGGCTCAACCAGTGATTATAGGCCCGCCCCTGCATGCGGCGTTCGTCTTGGTAAACGGATTCCGGGCCCAGAGTTTCCGGGCCGCCAGTGGCCAGCTCGGGTGCAGGTGGAACCGGGGCATCGGAATCGTCATCGCGCGCTTGCCCATCGCTATTGTCACTGCGGTTGATGTGAATATCCGTTAGCGAAACCATGGAGGCCCTGACCTTCACCCAAAAACTAGGTAGTTGGTCGCAGATCGAGGTAAATATGCCATTAACTACCTCCGATTTGCGCCGCGGCGCAGCCCGGCGTGGTTGCTGCAGGGCCAACATCGCCGTGGATGGCCTGGCGCCATCGCGTTGCAATGCTGGCGCGGCGCTCTATGGTCGGGCGCGGGTTCTTGCGATGGGTGATTTACGCAGGTTCGGGGCGGAATAAATTGGTTAATTCAGACCCAGCGCTGCAGCAGGGCCGGCTCGCCGGACTTTGGCAGCGCCTGCGCCTGGCCGGCTGGCGCCGCGTGCTGCTCGGGCTGTTGCCATTGGCTGTGGCACTGGGGGCAGGGCTGGCCCAAGGCGCTGGACTGTTCCGGCCCACTGATCTGTTGTTCTTCGATTATGTAACGCTGCGCGAGGCAGGCCGCCCGCCCAAGGTGGTCATCGCGCGGACTGATCCGGCGTTCACTGCGCTGGGCGCTGGGCGCTATGCCGAGCTGGTCCGTGCCGCATTGAAACTTGGTGCCAGCCGCGTCGCTTTCCGGGTGGATCCGGGTCTTGATCCGCAAGCCAGTGGCCTGCCTACCGGGCAAATCGTGATTGCCCGTCCGGCAGAACCGGTTCCCGGGACGTCGTATTGGCGGCTGACCGGGCAACCTCCCGCCCCGGGCGTAGTGATCGGGGCGAAAGTGCTGGCCGGCGCGGAAGCGGGGCTGCACCGCCGTCAGCTGGGCTGGCTGCCGGGCGAGCGCGGAATGATCCCAATGTTTGAAACAGCCGCTACGGGGATGGCTGCTCCGGAGCGAGGCTATCTGCTGCGGCTTTCGAAACGGCAAAACCTGCCGCGGATCAATGCGAGCCAGCTGCTGGGCGACATCAGCGAATTGCCGCGCTTTGGCGGGGCTGTGGTCCTGGTTGAGCCACCTGCGGGCGCAGGCGAAGCGCGGGTTGTCACGCCGCGTAGCCGGGCGGCGCAGGCCATGTCGCTGACCGAATATAATGCGGCGGCGATCCAGACCCTGGTGGATCGGCGCGGGGTGCGCGAACTGGGGCCGCTCACGGCCTTGTTGCTGCTGATCGCGGCCGGGGCGCTGAGCGGATTGATCTATTTGCGGCGCGATCCCAAGCAGATCTTGCCGCTGGTTCTGGCGACCAGCCTGGTCGTGATTCCAGGCGGCGCAGGGCTGTTGCTGGTGCTGGGCAATGTCCTCGTCCCGGTTAGCGCGCTGTTGCTTGCCCAGCTGATTTCGGCACTTTTGGTCCTGCACCGGGGAGAGCTGGAAGAAGACCGCCGGTTGCGCCGGTTTGTGACCGAGACGATCAACCTTTCGTCGCGGCAGATCTTGTCCAAGGATCAGGGCAGACTCGCTGATTTTCTGACAGCTTCGGTACCGATTTTGGGAATCACGCGGTTTTTGCTGCTGGAGGATCGTGGACGCGGCCGGATCGCAATGCTGGCGGGTGAGGGCGCGGGGCGGGACGAGCTCGCCTTGGGCGGACGCCGCCTGCGCGGATTGCTGCGCAGCGCTCGCCGCGCGTCGGGCCCGGTCGATGGCAGTGAGCTGGTGCCCGGCTGGAGCGGCCTGGCGCAGCTTGCCGCGATCGGGCCGGGCCAGACGGAGGATTCCGGGCAGGCAGGAGGGCGGGGACAAGTCTATTGGCTCTACGGCTTTGCAGCGGGCAAGGACCAGCCCGAGGCCCGGCAAGCGGCTGAGGCCATGGCGCGCGATTACCGCGCGATCCAGCAGCTGCGTTCGGATCTGAGTGAAGGATCCGGGCGGGGGGCCGATCACCGGACGATCGATCAATGGGCGGGCGGTGCGGTCTGGTTGATTGCAGACCACGGCGACCAGATGTCGAGCGGGATGGATGGGCTGGAAACCGCGATCATGGTATTCCACGCAATCGGCTTCCCGGTCCATGCCAATCAGTCGATGGCCAAACTCTATGAGCTGGCCGGGCTTTCATTAGCCGAAACCACGCTGTCCCAGCTGATTGCGGCGCTGACCGGGCTTGAAGCGGAGCGCATCTCTGCCTCGGTCAACGATTTGTTGCTGTATGGCGGGGAAATGCGGGTGAACTGTCGTGATCTGGATACGCGCGCGCGTCAGCTGCGGGTTGCCGCACCGCGCACTGCGACCGGCCGGAGACGGACTGTGGTGGTTGAGGCGGTGGACGTGACCGAACCGCAGCGGCTGGCCCAGCTGCGGCTGAGCGTCACCAATTTGCTCGATGTCAATATCCGTAACGATCTTGAGGCAATCAACTTCGCGGTCGCAGTCGCGCGCGATCCCCGGCTGGATCGGGACCGATTGATCAAGGTGCTCGATCAGATCGTGCGGGTGACACAGCGGTCCGCCGACCGGCTCGCCGACATGACCCCGTTCATGCAGTCGGCCAAGGGCGATCCGCTCAGCCAGGCCTATCCGATCGATGTAGCTGCGGCCATGCGCGAAGCCTGTGCGCTGGTCGGGCCGTTCGCCCGCGACCTTGGGGTCAGGGTTGAAGCGGAAATTCCTCAGGTTTCAGGTTTTTCGATCTCTGATCCGCGCATCCTGGTTGAACTGATCGAGGGGGTGCTGAACACGATCATTGCCGATGTGCCGCAGGGGGACGCTGTGCAATTGCAGATGCTCGAACTGGTCAACCGGACGCAGATAACCATTTCCGGCGGGATTGGCATGGGCTTCGGGCGGCTTTACGCTGCGCTTGAAGCGGCCGAGAGCCTGCCGCCCGGGGCAATCCGGGCGATCGGCCGGGGCATCGGGGCGGCGCCCAGCTGGGGTGGGATCGTATCCTATTCAAGCGAGGTTGGCCGGGGCTATCGTTTTGTAATCGATTTGCGGCGGATCGGGTGATGGAACAGACAATCTTGCTGGTCGACGATGATGAATTGCTGTGCGAAATGCTGGCGTCTTATCTTGAGCTGGCCGGCTACCAGGTGGTTCAGGCGGGCAACGGCAAGGCGGGGTTGGCGCGGCTGGAAGAGCGGCAGTTCGATCTGATCGTACTTGATCTCCTGATGCCCGAAATGGATGGGATCCGGTTCCTGCGCCAACTTAGCGCGCTGCCCCCACTGCCGCTGAAACCGCTTCCCAAAGTTCTGGTGCTGTCGGCCTCGGCGACCGCCGATGTGGTTGGCGCGCTTGATTTTCCCAGCGTTGCCGGGGTCTTCCGCAAGCCAGTCCAGCCGCCGGTTCTGATCGAACGGATTGCCGCAATCCTGTCTGGCACAGATTGATTCGAAGATGATTCTGCCGATCTTCCCCGAAGGCGGTCTGTCCAGTTCGGTCATCACGACAGTCTGGGTCGGGGTGTTCATCATTGCCTTCTTCAACCTGCGGTTCGGCTGGGTGCTGTCCGGGCTGGTGGTGCCGGGTTATGTAGTGCCGCTGCTGATCCTGCGCCCGATTGCCGCTGGTGTGATCGTGGTCGAAGCGGTGCTGACCTATGCGATTGTCTGGGTGTTTTCCGAACGGATCGCGCGCGGTCGCTTCAATGGGCTGTTCGGGCGCGATCGGTTTATGGGGCTGGTGCTGGCCAGTATCGCGGTGCGGGTTACGCTGGACGGCTGGTTGCTGCCCGAGCTGGCCGACTGGATGAGCATCCACCTCGACCGCCAGATTGACTGGCACAGCAATTTGCAGAGTTTCGGCCTGGTGGTGGTCTCGCTGATGGCCAATCAGTTCTGGAAACCAGGGCTGGTGCGCGGGCTGTTTGCAATGCTGGTGGTGACGGGATTAACCTGGCTGATCGTCCGCTACGGCCTGATGGAGTTCACCAATTTCCGGTTGAGCGGCGTGTCCTATGTCTATGAGGGGCTGGCCAGCTCGATCCTGGCGAGCCCCAAGGCCTATATCATTCTGGTCATAACCGCGTTCATCGGCTCCCAGATGAATCTGCGCTACGGCTGGGATTTCTCGGGCGTACTGATTCCGGCGCTGATTGCGCTGCAGTGGTATCAGCCGACCAAGATCCTCAGCTCGTTTGTCGAAGCCGCGATCATTTATTTCCTTGCCCAGCTGGTGATGAAGCTGCCGCTGTTTGCCAGCATGACAATCGAAGGCGCGCGCAAGCTGGTGCTCTTTTTCAACGTCAGTTTTGTTTACAAGCTGGTGCTGGGTCACATCCTGGCCTGGCTGGCGTTCGATGTGAAGACCACCGATTTCTATGGCTTCGGCTATCTGCTTTCGACGCTGCTGGCGATCAAGGCCTATGACAAGAACATCTTTCCGCGGGTCATGCGCAGCACGCTTGAGGTTTCGCTGGCCGGAGCGGTCCTCGGCAATATCGCAGGGTTTCTGCTGGCGTTCTGGCTGCCGGCGCAAACTGCGGCCAGCGCCGCGACCGGGGCCGACGCTACTCCGGTTAGCGGAGACAGCGAACTGCTGGTCGCGGCCGCGGCGGGCGATGCCTATATCCGCAGCGCCATCGGCCACGCGGCGGAACTCGGTGCATCCGATGCGCTTGAACTCCAGGCGGCGGTGGCACTGCTCGAGAGCGGGGCCCGGCCCGATTTCGTTGCGCCGGGCCTGGTTGGCACCGGACTTCAGCTCACCCGGCAAAGCGACGGCACGATAGCCATCGCCCGGCGTAAGGGGATCGGGCGCGATCTTGTGCTGTTCGATCCGCGCGCACCGCGCAGGCTGGCGGTAATCGTCCCCGATGCGGCAGCACAGCCGGGGATCGCTGCTGCCGGGCTGGCGCTGTTCCGGGCACAGGGCGCGCGCTGGTTGATCATCGCCACCTCGCCGTCATCGGCTCAGGTGGCCGGTGGCCGGCTGGATGCAGGACCGGGGCCGGCCACAAGTTTCCGTACCGCAGCGCTGGTACCCGAGCTGGTGGTTGATGTGGCAGGCGCCGGACAGGGGCGGCGCATGGTGTTGTCTGCAGGCGGGGCAACCGCGCTTGATCTTGATGGCTTGCGGCGGAGCCTGCCCCGGCTGGCCAGCGACTTCGAGCTTGATGCCGCTGTTGAAGGAGCGGGCAACCGGGACCGGGTTACCCTTCGGCTTGATCGCAGTGCGCTTGCGCTGCTATCAGCGGGCAGCGCCGATGCCGTGGCTGATCTGCTTCCCTGCCCTGCGATCGCGACCTCAGCCCCTTCTTTGGCCGGAACCTCCATGGCGCGCGCGCCAGACGCTGTACCAGAGCCTGATCTGGCCCAGCTGGCTTTCATCCGGTTCGAATTGGCCGAGCCGCTGGTCGAAGCGCTGGCCGCGCGCCAGCCGATCCCGGCGGTGGCCAGCCGTGCCGCAGCCTTGGCCGGCCTATCGCTCGAGCGCTGCCTGCTTGGCGGGCGTGAACAATGGCGCCTGGGGACGCCCGGCAACAGCTGGGGCAGCATCTTCCTGACCCCAGGCGCGGACCGCGCGCGAATCATCGAAGTCAGTGCGCCGGAGACCGATCTGGTCCCGGTGGCCGAGGCGGTCCAGCGCAACTGGAATGCCGGGGCGATGTTGGTCGCTCCGCGGATGGAGGCGCTTTACGGCAGCCAGGCGAGCGTCTTTGGAGTGGTCAGTCAGGTGCTTCTGCGCAGCCTTGGAGCGGGTCCAGGAGCCCTGCTGCAAATGCGGCGCAAGCCAGCAGAACTGCCATTGCCGGCTGGCGATGCAACGGTTGCAGTGGTTCCTGACATGGTCGGTCTCAATGACAGCTGGACTGCTTCAATTGTCGCCACGGCACGCCAGGCCGGCATGCGGCCGATCCAGGTCGATTACGGCAAGGCGACGGCGGGGCTTGAAGTCGCGCCCAACCAGTCGCTGCGCTATTTCAGCCAGATGTTGAACAAGCGTTACGCCACTTTGTGGATTCTCCCCGTTCCCAAAAGTGTGCCGGAAAAAAGCGGGCCGGCAAGTGACTGAGCGCCGCGCCGCCGCCCTGTCACTCAGCCAGCTGTGGGATCTGCTGAGGCTGCTGGTCCTCGCGGGCATCCTTAGCGTCTTCGCGCTGACGGCTGGTCGGCGGATGATCCCGCTGTTGCTGACTTCGCAACCCCAGAAGGCCGGTGAAGTCAGCATTGCCCGGCGGGTGCTCAGCTATCGGCTTGATCCCAACCGCCCAACAGTCTTTCTATTCACCCAGCCGGTTCGTCAGGTGCGGCTGATCACTCTGCCGATCATCGCCCCGGGGCAAGCACTACCGGGCCAGGGCTGGACCTATGGCATCCGTGCTGAATTGCTCGATGCGTCGGGCAAGGTTGTCGCCACCAGGCCGCTTTACACTTTCTCCTTTCTGTTCGGCAAAGATGGCCATCACCGCGGGCCATGGCAATATTATCGTGGTCGTAATGAGCTGGTCGGGTTGAGCAATGAAGTGCGGCTCACCGCCGGGGAGCCATTCAGCGCTGTGCGCTTGCTGACCGGACCCACCGATCGCGGGGTGATCGGGGTCGATGCGCGGGTCTACGAGCGGCGGCCCCTGATTGCTTCGGCCGCGCAATCCGCCTTCGTCCGGTTCAGTCCGGGTGAGCGCAAGCGGTTGTCCCGGTCCAATTCATTCCCAGCTGAAATGCTCACCGGCGACGAGCGCGTCAATATTGCGATCAACCAGTGGCGGCCGGTGGGTCCGGCCGGCATTGACGGGCGCGACTACAATATGGGCGTGCTCTATGAAACCGAGGACGAGGTGACGGGCGGGTCCGGAGACGCAAACAGAAAGGAAACCGGCGGATGAGGGTGCCAGGACGGCGCCTTCTATTGGCCATGATAATAATGGTACTGGCTGTAACCACTCTTGCCGCGCTGCTGCGCCCGTTGCGTCAAGCCGGGGGCTTTGTGGTGCCGGATGCCGCCGAGGCCCGCAATGCGCAAGCGATGTTTGGTGCTGCGCTGGCGGGCGCCCGACTTGGTCAAACGCCGCCGCAGCTTGGCTCCGAGGCAAAACACCTTGGGCTGGTTGCCGCGCGGGTCGAAGCACCAGACGGGCTGGCCCTGACCGAGCCCGAGGAAAATTGCGCCGGCCGCGGGGCCTATCTGCTGCGCAGGGGCGGGGATGTCAGCCCGGTCGCGCTGGTTGCCCCGCATCGCGGCGCTGATCGCTATACCGGCACGATCGTCCAGCTGTTGATGGCCGAATACCGGTTTGGTGCAGCTGCCTGGAACAGCGCGCCACGCCGGGCCAGCGCGGCCTGCGCTCACGCCGGGGATGTGGCGCGCGAGCCAACCCATTACATTACCGCATTCTCGCTTGCCTTTGCCCACCAGTACCCGCGCGGGAGAATTGTTCAAATCCATGGTTTTGAAGGAAAAAATCGGCAAAGTTCGGATGCGGGCATGGCCGACTTCATCCTCAGCGACGGCACTTCAAATCCGCCTCCGATCCTGCGCGAAGTGGCCGCCTGTCTGATCCGCGAATTTCCCGATCATCAGGTCAGGGTCTTTGGGATCGATAGCGACGAGCTGGGCGCAACCACCAACCGTCAGGGGCGGGCCTTGCGCAGTGCGGGCTTTGCCGGCTTCACCCATGTTGAAATATCGCCCGGCATGCGCGAGCAGCTGGTCGGGGATCGCGCCGCGCGGGCGCGCTTTGCGGCTTGCCTTGAGGCCGGGCTATGAAGCGCAATCCAGCCCGCGAGGTCTTTGCCCAGGCGCTTGAGGCAGATGTTCCGGCACAATTGCGATCAGCCTTTGCCGATCTGCGGGATGAGCTGCTGGCGGGAGCAGGCGCGGATCAACCCGCCGGTATCATCGGACAGTCAGCGGCGGCGATTGGTTGGACCATCGCCCAGTTTGCGGCGATCGAAGTGCTTAATGAGCAGGCGGCAACGTTCAATGTTCGTCTGCTCAACGCTACCAGTGAGGCTGAGCGCAAGGCTGCGATCCTTGACCTTGCCACCCGGCTTGGCGCGGACGAGCGTCAGCTTGAACGTGACGTCAAGGCGTTTAACCGGTTTTTCGATGCCGATGCGGTGATCGAACGGCATCGCCGCCGGATTGGTGAGCGGGAACGGGCGCTGGCCTATGGGCTTGATCGCAGCGGGGATCTGGTGGCTGCCGGGCTGACCGGAGGCGAGATCGATCCAGCCGCACCATTGCTGAGCGGCGATCTGTCCGGAGTGTTGGCCCGCGGCCGGGCGTGGCGCGGGGATAGCCGGGTGCGCCAGGCTGCCCATCGCTGTTTGCGCAAGGTAGCCGAGGCTGCCGGAGGGCGGCTGGCCGGCTTCTGGGTCGATATCGCAGTGCGCGATACGCGGCGGGTCGCCCTCAATCCTGAGGAAGACGCCTGGTCGCAGGTCGATGCGATCGCCAGCTTGATCGAACTGTCCACGGTATCGCTCACCGCTGTATTCCAGCGGCGGCTTCATCCGCAAGCCGATCAGCTAAGCCCGCTGGCGCGCGACAATCGCTTGTTCCTGCGCCGGCAGCTGGCGGTTTTACTGACCGAGCGGATCGATCGCCAACCCGGCTTTGCCACCTGGCTGCAGCGGCTGGCCAATGATCCCGATGGTGCGGTGCGGCAGGCGCTGGGGGTTGCCTTGTCGCGCCTGCCGCGTGAAACTGCCACCGGGTTTTTTGCCAAATTGCGGGTCGATCGCGATCCCCAGGTGCGCGCGGCGCTGATGGACCAGCCGGCGGCCATGGCGGCACTGGTCGGCGCGGATGTCTATCTGGCTTATCTTGAGCGGGTGCTGGCGCGCGACGAGGATGAATTCGTGCTGCGCATGGCGATGGCGGCGGCGCAGGACTTTACCGAGTGGCTGATCGGCCATGATCGTGACGCCCTGCCGGATGCAGCGCTGCGCCTGCGTCAGGCGCTGACCGGCCTGCGTACCCGCAGCGAGGCGGCGCGGGTGCGGCGCTGGGCGGGGCTTGCGCGCGAACGGATCTGGCTGCTTGCCGATTCCCAGGCGCGGGCCATCTCGCAGGAATTGCTGCACACGCTTGAAGGCTTGCGCGAAGGCAAGAGCCGTTATGTTCGCAATCTGCCGGGCGATCTGGGCACCAGTCACGACAAGGTTGGACGGGTCCTGGCGGTGCTCGCCACGGATGATTTCGGGTTTGACTACATCCCGGGCCGCCGCCCGGTGCTGCGCCGGGGCGATGTGTTCCAGCGCCGGTGGTGGCGCATTCTTTACGAATTCCGCTCCAGCTCCACCGACAAGCGGCAGGCCTGGCTCCATACCATCGGACGGGACTATGCCGGTACGATCCAGGCCCCGCCAGTCCATATGGCCGAACTTGCCCCGACCAAAGTTCCCGGCGAGCCGTTGCATCTCGCCAGTGAAGGCGGGTGGCGCAATTTCGTGCCATTGCTCGATCAGGTGCTCTCGGTTATCGATCGCGGCGGGGAAGTGCGGATCTTCACCAGCGAGGGGGTGACGCTGCTGTCTGCACCGCGCGGGTTCTGGCAGCGGATCAGAGCCTTCGTGCGGATCAGCTGGCGCTTTGGCAGCCTGGCGGAGCTGCGCAACCAATCGGGCAATGACTACCTCACCGCGCTTCGCGGCGAGGGGGTCGAGATTGTCCTGACCCCGCACCCCGATCCGGCGGGCCCGGGGACCAGCGAAGCGCCAGACCCGCAAATAACCCGGCTGTTCTCGATCGGCACGGCGATTCCCTCGCTGGTTGCCTTTGGCAAAGGCGCATTTGCCTATTTTGCCACGGTCTATGAAAACTCGCTCTACCAGCTGGGCGTGTTTATCGTGCTGGCCGGGGGCGGCTTTGCGTTCCGCCATATCTGGCGCGGGCGCCAGATGCGCGGATCGCGCGATGGGATTGCGCTGGTGCTGGGCGGCTGGGGAACGCGCGGCAAATCGGGCACCGAACGGCTCAAGGCCGGATTGATCAATGCGCTGGGCTTGCCGCTGGTGTCCAAGACCACGGGTTGCGAGGCGATGTTTCTGCTGGGCCGTTCGTTCGGCGATCTGCAAGAGATGTTTCTGTTCCGGCCCTATGACAAGGCGACTATCTGGGAGCAGTTCGATCTGGTCCGCACCGCCCGCGGCCTTGGCGCGCGGGTGTTCCTGTGGGAATGCATGGGTCTGACCCCATCATACGTGCGGGTGCTGCAGCGGGATTGGATGCGCGACAATATCGCGACGATCACCAACACCTATCCCGATCACGAGGATGTTCAGGGCCCCGCCGGGCGCAATATTCCCGAAGTGATGACGCAGTTTATTCCCGAGCACTCGTTGCTGCTCACTACCGAAGAGGAGATGCTGCCGATCCTGCGGCAGGGCGCGGAGCTAGCGCACACAAGGATCAGGCCGGTTGGCTGGAAGCAAGCTGGCCTGATCCACCAAAGCCTGCTCGACCGGTTTCCCTATGCCGAGCATCCCTTTAACATCGCGCTGGTCACCGCGATGGCCGATGAAATGGGCATCGGCCCAGACTATGCGATCAAGGAAATGGCGGACCGGGTGGTGGCCGATCTTGGCGTGCTGAAGATTTATCCGCATTCCACCATCGATGGGCGCACGCTGGAATTCGTCATGGGGATGTCAGCCAATGAGCGGTTCGGGGCGATGGGCAATTGGCAGCGGATGGGCTTTGAAGCGCATGATCTGGGGGTCGATCCGCACATCTACATCTCGACCGTGGTCAACAACCGGGCCGATCGCGTCCCCCGCTCACGCGTGTTTGCGCGCATTCTGGTCGAAGACATCGCTGCCGACCGGCATGTCCTGATCGGCTCGAACATCGATGGGCTGCTCGGTTTTATCGAGGAATCATGGGGAGAATATTCAAATAAGATCAATATCTTCACCGACGAAATCGGCCCTGTCGAAGCTTTCATGATGCAGGCAAGACGTCAGCGTGTGGCGCTGTCCGCCGAGCAAGTGGCTGGCCGTCTGGCTGCGATGCTCGCGCCCCAGGCCGGAAAAATCGACGCTGCCGATGCCCTCGCCGCAGCCGAGGCAGGACGGCTGGAGCAGGCGCTTGACCAGGCCGGGATCGAGCATGGCGGGGATATCGCCGCCCATCATGCCGAGATTCAGTCAGCGATGCGGGAGTATGAGCTGTTGCGCGGCCGGATCGTGGCTGGCGGCAACGAGGCGCAGCTTAACGGCGAGGTCCGCGAATTCCTCCGCCGCCGCTTCATGGCCAAGCTTGTCCCGGTCCGCGAATTCTACACGCCGGGCGAAGAGATTATCCGCCTGATCGCGCGGGAAACCCCGCCGGGCCTGATCAACCGGATCATGGGGATGCAGAATATCAAGGGCACCGGGCTCGATTTTGTCTATCGCTGGCAGGCCTGGGAAAGCTGTTACAAGGCGTGTCAGCAGGCCCGCGATAATGATCCGGGAATTGCCAAGCGCGGGCTTGATCTGCTGGGCGCGTTTCAGGAATTCGGCGCGCTCAGCGATGCTCAGGTCCGCGCGACTGTCGCGGCGCTCAAGGCAGCGACCGGGCGCGGGGCCGAGCCAACCGATGCCCAGCTTGATGCCATCATCACCCGGCTCGATGCGCAAATGGCCAGCCTTTCGCGCGAACCCGGCGATACGGGCGGGGCAAGTGCGGGAACCGGGGGCGGGCGGCTGGGCGCATTGATCGAAGCATTGCTGGATTCGACCGATGCGGTGCGCCGCCGCCGTGCTGCCGACAAGATCTATCGGGATCTGATCGAAGAACAGATCAGCAGCCAGCGCGCCGCGTATGAACTTAAAAAGCTGACATCACGGCAAAAGGGTGGCTGGCTCGGTCCGAGTATCCACTCGCTGTCCGAAGCGCTTCGCGCTTTGGCGCCGTGGCGCAGAGAAAAATGAGTTCTGCGAGCGGCTCGCTCTAGAATCTGTAGCCCAGCGATAGCCGCAGCCTTGGCCCATCCCCGGAATAACGGATATCGTTGGAGCGATAGAAGTCATAACCAGCGGTCGCGCGGGCGAAGAGGCCTGTGCTTCGCCCATAGCTCAAACCCAGATCCGGCCTGACCAGCCGGTCGTGGCGCAATTCGGCGGTGGCAATATCGCCGACATGGCGACCGGGGTAAGTCCATTCCCGGCGCTCAAGCCCGGCGATCAGCCGCAGCTGTTTGGTCAGCGGCTTGCTGTAATCGAGCGATACAATGCTGCGGCGATAGCCGTGGAACCCGCCATTATCGGTGATCCGGTCATGCGCGGCGCTCAGCTTGAGCCAGTGATAGGAGCCAAAGCTCTGTGTCAGATGAAGCCCAAGCTGCCAGCCTTTGCCGATGCCACCCGCAGTATCATGGTACCGCCGCCAGCGGTGGCGGGCATAGCCTTCGATCCGGGTCGCGCCTGCCGAAACCGTCACTCCGGCATGGACCGCGGCCTGATCGGCATCGAGTGATTCAAGGGTGACCGCATGTTTGGTTCCACTCGCGGTCAGGCGTGCAGTCACCGCCTTGCTGATCTGCTGGGCCAGCTCGGCCTCGCCGCCGTAAGTCGTGGTATATTTGTCGGTCGAGGCATTGCCCTCAATCCGGAAGCGGGTCCAGTCAGACCCGAAACTGCGGCCCAATACGGCGGCGGCGCCCATCCCGGAACGGTCAAAATCGCTGACCAGCGCGCGAGCGCGTTTGGCATAAGTGGCCGAGACTGAAAGCTGGCCATCCCAGCCTGACGGGGCCTTGCCCGGCTGGGCCTGCTCGTCGCTTGGGCCATAGACGGCCTGCGCAGAGGCCGAAGCCAGCGGCGCGACGAGCAGCGCAAAACCGCCCAATAGCCGCAGCAGTGCGCTGCCAATCTGGTGCGAGACCCGTTTCCCCATGGCTAGATGACCTTGCCCAGCCGCGACAGAATGCGCTTCAGCACCTCAAGCGCATCACAATGCGGGGTTGCGACAAGTGTGTTTTCGCATTCGGCCGCGATCTCGCTCAGCGCGTCGTCGCCGAACATTCCGGCGGTGCCGGCCAGCTTGTGGAGGAGATCGCGGATGTCAGCGATCGTCATGGCATCGGCCCGATTGAGCCGGATTGCCGCTTCGATCCGGGCGATCGTTGCCAGTTTGCGCAGTTGATAGCGTTCAGTAAGCGCGCGATTGTGCAGCACTGGCGTTTGCTTGTGCTCGACTGAATCGCCGGGCAGCCAGGCGTCGAAGGCGGCGGAGAGCTTTTCCAGGCTGAGCGGCTTGGCGAGATAGGCCTGACCGCCCGCAGCGGTGAAGCGGCCAATCTCGTGCGGTTCGGCGCAGGCGGTCAGCGCGATCACCGGCATCGCCTCGGCGCTGTGCCCCGCGCACCGCAACCGCCGGGTCGCCTCGATCCCGTCGATCACCGGCATCATGAAGTCCATCAGAACCAGCGCATAGGGCTTGGCTTCAGCGGCAGCGGCGTCGATCATGCGCAGGGCTTCATGTCCGTCATGCGCCCCTTCCACGCTCGCTCCAAGCCGGCGAACCATCATGCAGGTCAGCTCAAGCCCGATCTCATGATCTTCGGCCACGAGCACGCGCATTGTCTGGCGCGCATGGCCACCGGCGGCGGGACTAGCCGCCAGTAGTGGCAAAATCTCAGCGTGTTTCAATTGGGCGCCCATAGGAGACGATACCAAGCACAGTCAGGGTAAATATGGAGTTAAGAACCAGTGGAACTGAGCCTAGGGGGATACCCTGATCCTGGCGGAAGATTGCTTCAAGTTGCGCGGCGCAACTCCTGTATCACCCGGGCGGGCTCTTAATCGCACGATTAAATAGGGATTGACCCTTGCGGCGGCGCGCGCATAACCCGGCACCACACCAATCCGCGAAGAGGTAATCCATGTCGCTCGATGTCCTGTCCCGTATGGCTTACAATGAAGACCATGAGGCTTTCCGCCAATCGGTCCGCCAGTTCCTGCTCAAGGAGGTTGCCCCGCATCAGGCTGAATGGGCCGAAGCCGGGATTGTCCCGAAGGATCTGTGGCGCAAAGCGGGAGCAGTCGGGATGCTGTGCCCGACCGTGCCCGAGGCCTATGGCGGGCTGGGCCTTGATTTCGGCTATAATGCCATCGTCGATGAAGAAAGCGCCTATTACGGCCGGGTCACCACCGGCTTCTCGCTCCAGTCGGACATCGTGGTCAACTATCTGGCCTCTTATGGTTCGGAAGAGCAGAAGCAGCACTGGCTGCCCAAGCTGGTTTCTGGCGAGGTCGTTACCGCCATCGCCATGACCGAGCCCGGCACCGGTTCCGACCTTCAGGCAATGCGGACCAGCGCGAAGAAGGACGGCAACCATTATGTCATCAACGGCTCCAAAACCTATATTACCAATGGCCAGAACGCCGATCTGATCCTGGTCTGCGTCAAGACCGATACCGAGGTGCAGCCGGCCTGGAAGGGCGTCTCGATCGTGCTGGTCGAGGCTGATCGCGAAGGCTTCAAGCGCGGCCGCAACCTCGACAAGATCGGGCAGGATGAAGCCGATACCTCGGAGCTGTTCTTCGAAGATGTCCGCGTGCCGATCACCAATTGCCTTGGGGAAGAGGGCAAGGGCTTCATCTATCTGATGAGCGAACTGCCCCAGGAACGCCTGTCGATCGCGGTCAGCGCGCAGGCTTCGGCCCAGCGGGCGTTTGACGATACAGTGGAGTTCACGCGGGAGCGCAAGGCGTTCGGCAAGCCAATCCTCGATTTCCAGAACACCCGCTTCGTGCTGGCCGATCTCAAGGCCAAGCTCCAGGTTGGCTGGGCCCATCTCGATTGGGCGCTGACCCGCCACCTCAAGAAGGAACTGACGCCGGAGGAAGGCGCTGCGGCCAAGCTGTGGCACACCGAGCTGCAATGGGAAGTGATGGACAAATGCCTCCAGCTCCACGGCGGGGCGGGCTATATGAACGAATATCCGATCGCCCGTGCCTGGCGCAGCGCCCGGGTGACGCGGATCTTCGGCGGCACCAATGAGATCATGAAAGAGCTGATTGGCCGCAAATTATAGTTTCAGCCAAGACTACCAGGAACGAACTCGTTTGTCGGGCACGCGGTGCGGCGGGGTGCGGCGGATGATGGTTTGCGGGCGGGTCGGCTCGGGAACCCATTCCTCGGTCACCACAGTTTCGGTGCAGGGTTCTTGCTGTGCCGGCTGCATTTGAGTCATCATCACCGGAACCATCATCATCGGCTGGGCATAGCCATATCCCGCCTGGCCATATCCAGAGTATGAATAGGCATTGAGATAGGCTGCGCAATAATCATGATCGCGGGGGCGATCCTGGTCTTGGTCGATTGCGACACCGGCGGCAGCGCCCGCTACGCCGCCAACAACCGTGCCTAGCACCCGGTTGCCGCGCCCGGCGATGCGATTACCCAGCAAGCCACCGATCAATCCGCCGATCAATCCGCCGCCGACGCTATCATGGCTGCGACGCTGATCATGGCGGCAAACAGCCAGCCAGTCAGCCCGCGCACTCTCATAAGCGGCGCGATCATAACTTGGCCGAGCTGCCGGCATGCTACGGTCCGCGCGGTGATCGGCCATCGGCTCGTGCCATTCGGGGCGCATATCCGGGCCGATTTCACCCGAAGCCATCGGCACCGGCGATGGCGCAGGATGCAGCCCCTCATGCGCAGAGGCAGGAGAGGCCAGCGCCAGGCTGGCAGCAAGCGTGGCAGCTGCGCCGCTGAAATTTCCACGGCGACAGGCAGAACGATCGGCAGGACAATGGCGGCGCATGGCGGTTCCCTGAGGGTTTCGAGCGAGTCCCGAAGTCAATCTGGAATTTAGCATCACAAGCCGCTGCAAACCAAGCCGTGCGCAGCCCTCTCTTCGCGCTGTCCCGTTTCGGTGCGACCGGAAGCCGTCAGATCACTGCGGCGATGGCCGCAGCCAAAGCCTCAATTCCGGCAGCGTCTTCTTCGTCGAAGCGGCCCAGCTCGGGGCTATCGAGATCGATCACCGCGATTACGGCGCCATCGCGCACCACCGGGACCACCAGCTCAGAGCGGCTGTCGCCATCGCAGGCAATATGGCCGGGAAAGGCCAGCACATCGCGGACCAGCTGGGTTTCGCCAGCGCCTGCAGCGGTCCCGCAGACCCCTTGGCCAAAGGCAATACGGATGCAGGCCGGCTTGCCGATGAACGGCCCCAGCACCAGCGCGCCATCGACCACACGATAGAACCCCGTCCAGTTGAGCCGGGGGACGAACTGCCAGATCAGCGCAGCGAGATTGGCCATATTGGCCATTGCATCGGGCTCGCCATCGGTGAGGGCGCGGGCGGCATCGGCAAGTTCGCGGTAAAGCGCGGGCTTGGGCTGGGCGGAATCAGGGGCGAATTGATACATCGAGCGATCTCTAGCCCAACCGCAGCTTGCCGCCTAGCCGAG
>JANMKT010000084.1:0-27532 GCA_031372185.1 Novosphingobium sp. | reverse complement strand
GTGAAGGCCGACGGCACCGCGCTCGCCCTGGGCAACGCCACGACTGCCAACGCGCTCTGGCTCAGTCGCTCGACCCGATCGGTCCGGCGGTATAGCTCTTCGAGGCCATGCCCTGCTGGACCCGTTCGATCAGCCAGGTGTCTTCCTGGTTGACCACCCGGTTGATCCGCCCGTTGGCATAGCGCGCCAGCTTCATCTCGCGGCTATTGTCGGGCAAAGCGAAGACCATCTCGCGCAATTCACACGTCGTCGGCCCGGTCGGCAGCCACTGCATGAAATCGATCTGATCGGCATAGATATCGAAGGCCATGTTCGGCCACAGCTTGTAATAGAGCCAGCGGCGCTGGCCGGCCTGTGGCAAATGATCGGCGCGCGGCAGATGCGTCTGATAGAACCGCTCCCAGAAATTGCCGCTGGCGCGATCGACAAGATCGCCCTTCATCCGGTCGACCCATGGCTGTGCTTCGATCGCATAGCTCTTGCCAACGATCCGGGTCAGCCCGTCATGCGCCACCGGAATATGGAGATTGTCAGAATAATTGTCGCCGATCTGTTTCCAGTTGACCGCGCGGGGCCGGGTGCGAACTTCGCCCAACCGGCGCATTTCTGCAAACCGGTAGGGTGCAATTTCTGCTTCATAGGGTGCCATCATTTCGGCCACTGAGGGGAACCCGGTGTCCTCCAGCCGAACGAAGATGAAGCCGAGCCAAATTTCCAGATCGACCGCGACCAGGCCGTTATCCTCCAGCTTGAGCGCCGGATAATCGCCCTTCATTGGCACACCTGTGAGGCGCCCATCGCTGTCATAGGTCCAGGCGTGATAGGGGCAAACCAGCTTTCTGGCGCAGCCCGCCGGGCCTTCGACCAGCCGCATCGCGCGGTGGCGGCAGACATTGGTGAAGGCGCGCACCTTGCCATCATCGCCGCGGATCGCGATCACGCTTTCGCCCAGATAATCGAGCGTGCGGTAATCACCGGGTGCGGCAATATCGCTGTCATGGCAGACGATCTGCCACGACGGGCGCAGGATGCGGGCCATTTCAAGGTTCAGGAATTCGGGATCGTTATAGACCCAGCCGGGCAGCCCCCAATCTGCATCGGGATCGACCTCGGCGTCTGTCATCGCTGCAAAAGTCTGTTCGAGCTTGCCCATGTCCGGCGAATCCATATTGCTTGTTGGACGATCGTATAACAAGTGATAGGAAATGCAAGTGAGCAATAAACCTGCATTCAAACGCGCCGAACCTGACGAGCGCCGCCAAAGCGTGATCGAGGCTTGTGCCCGGGTGCTGGCCCACGCAGGCGCCAGCGGGGCGAGCGTACGAACCATCGCGCTGGAGGCGGGGGTTTCACCGGGGCTGGTTGGCCATTATTTCGGCAGTGTCGATGCGCTGGTCGCGGCGACCTATGGGCAGACCGGGGCAAGGGTCGATGCCGCACTGGAGGAAGCGCTGAGCGCCGCCGGGCCCGACCCGCGCGCCAAACTTGAAGCCTTCGTCACCGCCAGCTTCCTGCCCCCGATCGCCGATCCAGAGCTGCTCGCCACCTGGGTTGCGTTCTGGAGCCTGGTCCGCGCCCGCAGTGACATTGCCGCACAGCATGACACGCAATACGCCAATTTCCGTGCCCAGCTGGAAACACTGCTGGCCGCTTGCGGTTTGCCCGATGCTGCGCTGCACCGCGCCGCTATCGCGATCAGTGCGCTGGTCGACGGGCTTTGGCTCGAACTCTGTCTCTCTCCCGGCTGCTTCAGCGCCGCCGAGGCCAGCGCGATTGCCCGCGCGCAGATTGAGGCGCTTATTTCGACAAATCGGTAAACAGGCTGAGGTAATAGGTAATGCCGGGGCGAATATTGGCCAGAGGCATCCGCTCGTTCAGCCCGTGGGCAAATTCATCCGAATCCTTGATCATCGACGGGCTGGCCCCATAGCTTGGCACACCAAGCACCCGGAACCACATGCTGTCCGACGCGCCCGAGGACTGCGCCGGGACGATCGGAACGCCCGGATAGGCCTTGTGGATCGCTTTGGTCACCGCATTGACAAAATCGGGCCGCATTGGCGAGGCGGGGGATTCAACCGAATCTCCGCCGGTTGCGTCGGAAATCGTCACTACTGGCGAATCAATTACCCGCGTCAGCTCGGCCATGATCTCGGCGCGGCTGTGACCGGGGAAAATCCGGCAGTTGATATTGGCAGTGGCCCGCTGCGGCAGCGCGTTTTCGGCGTGGCCGCCGCTCGTCATCGTCGGCACGCAAGTGGTGCCGATCCTGCCGACATAGCTGGGCGAAGCGCTGAGCGCGGCGATAGCGCCAGGATCCGCCGGATTGGCGGCAAAGGTCCGCATCGCGGCGGCAAGCCTCGGATCGCCTTCAAACGCGGCAGCCTGTTCGAAATAGGCCTTGGTCAGCGGGCTGAGTTCCGCCTTGAAGTGGTAGGCCCCGATCCGGCCCAGCGCGGCGGCCAGCTGGACGATCGCGTTGTCCGGGCGCGGCTGCGAGCTGTGGCCGCCCGGATTGGTCACTTCCAGCCGGAAATCGGTGTAGGTTTTTTCTGCGCCCTGCCAGCTCCAATAGGCCGGCTTGTCACTCGCTTCGTCCAGCGTGCCGCCGGCCCCATCGACGTTGAGCACCAGCTCGGCATGCTTGAGCTTTTGCGCGATGATCCGCGCAGTTTTCATCGTGGTTTCCTCGTCGCCAGAAAACTCGATCACGATTGAGCGGCGCGGGCGATAGCCCTGGCGGCGCAGCTCGATCAGCGTGGACAGCGCCAGCGCAGCATCGAACTTGGTATCGCTCGCCCCGCGGCCAAACAGATAGCCGTTCTCCACCACCGGAGTGAAGGGATCGCGCCGCCAGTCGGCCGGCTTGGCCTCGACCACATCCATATGGGCAGAGATGACCAGCGGCCCCCGACTGGGATCGCTACCTTTCCATGTCGCGATGAAATAGGCCGTGTCGTCGACCGGGGTAATTTCGATATCCGCATCGGCCCAGCCGCCCGCGACCAGCGCCGCCTTGAAGGCGCGGGCGACGTCGATCGTCTTGTTGTCCGGTCCCCGGACCGAGCGCATCGCGATAACCTGTTGGGCAAGCTCCAGCACCTGCGCCTCGGCCTGCGGATAGGTCTTCAACCTGGCCGCAGCGGCCGGCGTAACCGCCAAGGCCAGTGCGGCGGGAACAAGTGTGACAAGCAACATCGGATGCATCTGGAAATCTCCCTATCCGCTTGGCCTTAACCCCCAAGCTGCCGAAGCAAAAGCGCACAGTAGGAACCCGCAAGGCAATTTTAACTTTGTCCACCGTAGAAGCTGTTGAATAGAAAAAATAACAGGGTCGGATACAGATTTATGGTGAGCAAGCACGCGGTGCTCCGCACTGCGGTTCCGGCGGAATTGCGTGATTGGGTCGATAATCGGCTGATCAGCGCACATATCCGCATGGTCAAATCGATGGTGCTGGGCAGCATGCTCAATACCGCGATGATCGTAATCGCCCTTTACGGTGAGTTCCCGGTCTTCCACCTCGCCAGCTTTTTCGGCACCATGGCGGTCGCCTGCCTCCACCGGGCATGGCTGGCCCGTGGCATCGCGCGCGTCCGGCGCCAGCGCCGCACGGCAAAGATGCTGATCGCCTTCCAGATGAACAGCCTGTGGTTGGGGCTCAATTTCGCCGGAGCAATGGCGTTCTGGCTGCCCTATCTTCCATCCGGTTCGCAAATCCTGCTGGTGATCTGCGGCGTCACCCAGATCGCCACAGCGGCCTATACAGTGCGCACGCTGCCGCGTGCGGCGGCCCTTTATATTACGACGCAGGCGCTGGGTCTAAGCTTCGGACTGGCCGCATTGGGGAGCTGGTCTGCACTGGCCGCCATCGTCGTGTTGCTCGCTGCCAGCGGCTTGCTGATCCGGATGGCCTTTGTCGCCCGGGATATGTTCATCACCCGAATTTTGAGCGACCGCGAGCTGGCCGCTTCTGCCCGCACGGTCAGACTGCTGCTTAACGAATATGAGGAAAGCAGTTCCGACTGGCTGTTCGAGCTTGACCAGCATGGCCAGTTGCTCGGCGCCTCGGCGCGGTTCGCTCAAGCGGTGGGCGAAACCCCCAACGCACTGGTGGGGCGCGCGTTCGAAAGCCTGTTTGAACCGGGGCACAACCGTGAAGCACTGATCGAGGCGCTGGCCCAGCACCGCGCGCTGCGCGATGAGGTGCTGCCGCTGGCCGGACGCGCCAACTGCTGGTGGTCGATCAGTGGCCGGCCCTGCTACCACTCGAACGAGGACGACCGGGTTGCCTTTCGCGGGGTCATTTCCGACGTGACCACCCAATATCTGGCCGAAAGCCGGGTCCACCACATGGCCCATTATGATGCGTTGACCGGCCTGCCCAATCGCGCGCTGTTCAACCAGTCACTCGGCGAACTGCTCGACGAGAGTGAGGGAAGCGCCAATCTGGCCCTGCTGCTGATCGATGTCGATCACTTCAAATCGGTTAACGACATGTTCGGTCATCCCATCGGCGACAGTTTCCTGCGCGCGCTGGCGCAGCGGATTTCGGCGGCGGTCGACGACAGTGGCCTGGGCGGGACACACCGGCTGGTGGCGCGGCTAAGCGGCGACGAGTTCGCTATCGTCGTGACCGGCGACAGTGCCTGCGATCACGGTGTCCGGCTGGCCGAACGGTTGATCGAGGTGATGCGCGAGCCGTTCATGATCGAGGGTCACGAGCTGGGCAACGGTTTCAGCATCGGCATCGCGCTTGCCCCGCAGCATGCCGCACTGAAGCAGCAGCTCGTCTCCAATGCCGACATGGCGCTTTATGCAGCCAAGAATGCCGGGCGGGGCAGGTGGGAAATGTTCGAGCCAGGTATGGATGCCAAGCTCCAAGAGCGCCATGCTCTGACCCGCGACCTGCGCCATGCCGTTGCGCGCGGCGAGCTGCGCATGTTCCTCCAGCCGCTGGTTGATGTCGCAACCGAGACCATGACTGGCTACGAGGCCCTGTTACGCTGGGAGCACCCCGCCCACGGTCTGGTCATGCCCGACGCCTTCATCCCGCTGGCCGAAGAGACCGGGCTGATCGTCCCGATTGGCGAATGGATGATCCGCACCGCATTGACCGAGGCTGCGGGCTGGGAAGGCGAGCAGACCATCGCGATCAACCTTTCTCCAGTCCAGCTGGACAGCCCCAATTTGCTGCCCGTGATCGTCAATGCATTGGCTGAGAGCGGGATCGACCCCGCGCGGGTCGAGTTTGAGATCACCGAAAGCGTGCTGCTATATAATTCGGACGCCAATCTGGCGATTCTCAACCGTCTGCACGATCTGGGCGTGAAAATCGCGCTCGACGATTTCGGGACCGGTTATGCTTCGTTGAACTATCTGCTGACCTTCCCGTTCGACAAGATCAAGATCGATCGCAGCTTCATCAGCGGGCTGGGTTCGCGCGAGGAATCACGGGCCATCGTCGGTGCGGTGATCAGCCTGGCCAACCACCTGGGGATGTGCACGCTGGCCGAAGGGGTGGAAGATGCCGAGCAGCTCGCCAGCTTGCGCGCGCATGGCTGTCAGATGGTCCAGGGCTGGCTGTTCGGCAAGGCGCAACCCCCGCTGCACTATCATCCGCTCGCGATCACTGCGGTAGAAGTGCCCGTCGCCCCGCCGCTCCGCCTGGCGCGCAATGCCGTAGCGGCGCAAACGTATTCACGCCGCGCTCAGGGCTGAATCCTGCCGCGCCGCACTGGCGCAGCGCCAATCGCGCTGCTAACCCGTTTGCTTGCGGGGCTTTGACGCCCGGCTTGCTGGGAAGGCTGGTTCTGATGCGCATAACTGCCAAGATGCGGCGATGAGCTTCACCGCTGACCGCCTGCTGTTGTTCGGGGCAACCGGAGACCTTGCCCAGCGCATGCTGCTGCCTTCGCTTTGCGCGCTGCATACAGATAAACTCGTGTCCGATGACCTCAAGATCATCGGCACCGCACGGCATGTTTTCGACGATGCCGGATTTCGCAATTTCGCCCGCGAGGCGCTGGAAAAGTTCCTGCCCGCTGAGCGCCGGGGCAGCATGGCAACCTTCCTCAATCGCCTGCATTACCAGCCGCTCGACGCCAAGGATTCGGCCGGGTTCGCCGCGCTCGCCGACAAGGTTGGCAGCACCGACAATGGCCTGGCCATTTTCCTGTCCACCGCCCCCAATCTGTTCGAGCCGACCATCGCCGGCCTGGTCGCCAGCGGTCTTGCCGGCGAGAAGGTGCGGATCGGTCTGGAAAAGCCGCTCGGAACCGACCTCGCCTCAAGCTGCCAGATCAACGATGCCGTAGCCCGCGCCTTCCCGGAGGACCGGACCTTCCGGATCGATCATTATCTGGGCAAGGAAACCGTCCAGAACCTGCTCGCGCTGCGCTTCGCCAACATCCTGTTCGAGCCGCTGTGGAACGCGGCACATATCGATCATGTTCAGATCACGGTTGCCGAAACGGTTGGTCTCGAAGGCCGGGTCGGCTTTTATGACGGGGCGGGCGCGCTGCGCGATATGGTGCAGAACCACATGCTCCAGCTGCTTGCGTTGGTCGCGATGGAGCCGCCAGCCAGCTTCGATGCCACTTCGGTGCGCGATGAAAAGGTCAAGGTGCTGCGCTCGCTGCGCAGAATCGCCCCGGATGAAACCGTCACCGGCCAGTACCGCGCTGGAGCGATCGCCGGGCAAGCCGTGCCCGGTTATGACGATGAACTGGGCAAGCCCTCGGACACCGAGACTTTCGTGGCGATCAAGGCCCATCTGGATAACTGGCGCTGGAAAGGCGTGCCCTTCTACCTGCGCACCGGCAAGCGGATGCCAGCCCGCAAGACCGAGATTGTGGTGCAGTTCCGTTCGGTCCCGCACTCGATCTTTGCCGGCAAGGGCGCCCGCACCGAACCGAACCGGCTGGTGATCGGGATCCAGCCCGAAGAAAATATCAGCCTGTCCTTGATGGCCAAGCTGCCCGGGCTTGACCGCGAGGGTATCCGCCTGCGCAGCGTTCCGCTCGACATCCGGATGCCCGATGCCTTCGCCGGACCAACCCGGCGGATCGCCTATGAACGGCTGCTGCTCGATCTGATCGAAGGTGATCAGACGCTGTTCGTGCGCCGCGATGAAGTGGAAGCGCAATGGGACTGGGTCGATGCGATCCGGGCTAGCTGGACCGAGCATGGGGTTACTCCCAAGAGCTATACCGCCGGAAGCTGGGGACCTTCGGCGGCAATCGCGTTGACCGAACGCGACGGAGTGCACTGGCATGACTAAGCTTCACCCCGCAATCGAGCGCGTTACCCAGCGGATCATCGACAAATCGAAAGACAGCCGCCGCCGCTATCTCGCGCTGATGGAGCGCGAGGGTGAGCGTCATCCCAATCGCGGTTCGTTGTCCTGTTCCAACCTCGCCCACGGCTTTGCCGCCTCGCTTGAAGACAAGCCGACGATTGCCTCGGGCCGGGGCGCGAACCTGGCCATCGTCACCGCCTATAATGACATGCTCTCGGCGCATCAGCCCTATGGCCGCTATCCCGAAGCGATGAAGCTTTATGCCCGCGAGATTGGCGCGACCGCGCAGGTTGCAGGCGGCGTCCCGGCGATGTGCGACGGGGTCACGCAAGGCCAGGACGGGATGGAGCTGTCGCTGTTCAGCCGCGACATCATCGCGCTAAGCGCCGCAATCGCGCTGAGCCATGCGATGTTCGATGGCATGGCGCTGCTGGGTATTTGCGACAAGATCGTGCCGGGCCTCGTCATCGGCGCGTTGCGGTTCGGGCATTTGCCGGCGATTTTCATTCCCTCCGGCCCGATGCCTTCGGGCCTCGCCAACCGCGAGAAGCAGAAGATCCGCCAGCTTTATGCCGAAGGCAAGGCGACCCGCGCCGATCTGCTCGCCAGCGAAAGTGCCAGCTATCACTCGCCCGGCACCTGTACCTTTTATGGCACCGCCAATTCCAATCAGATGATGATGGAGCTGATGGGGCTGCATATGCCGGGCGCCGCGTTTGTTTCACCGGGTACGCCGCTGCGTTCGGCCCTGACCCGCGCTGCGGTCCACCGTCTGGCCGTGATCGGCAAGGACAGCGCCGATCCGCGGCCGATGGCGCGGGTGGTCGATGAAAAGGCGATCGTCAACGCCTGTGTCGGCCTGCTCGCGACCGGCGGCTCGACCAACCACGCGATCCATATCCCGGCCATGGCCCGCGCCGCCGGGATCATCATCGACTGGCAGGATATGGACGAACTGTCGGGCGCGGTGCCCTTGATGGCACGGGTCTACCCCAACGGTTCGGGCGATGTGAACCATTTTCACGCCGCCGGCGGCATGGGCTATGTGATCCGCGAGTTGCTCGATGCAGGCCTCGCCCACCGCGACGTGCTGACCGTGGCGGAAGGCGGCATGGACGCCTATGCCAACGAGCCGGTGCTTGATGGCGATGTCCTGAAATGGCAGCCTGCGCCACCGATCAGCGGCGACGATGAGATGCTCCGCCCAGTCGCCGCCGCCTTCACCGCCGATGGCGGCATGCGACTGGTCCAGGGCAATCTGGGCCGGGCCACCTTCAAGACCAGCGCGGTCGATCCTTCGCGCTATACGATCGAGGCTCCGGCCCGGGTGTTCGACACCCAGGACGCTGTGAACGCGGCGTTCAAAGCGGGCGAGCTCGATGGCGATGTGGTCGTCGTGGTCCGCTTTCAGGGTCCACGCGCCAACGGGATGCCCGAGCTGCACAAGCTGACCCCGCCACTGGGCGTGTTGCAGGACAAGGGCTTCAAGGTAGCGCTGGTCACCGACGGGCGGATGTCTGGCGCTTCGGGCAAGGTGCCAGCCGCGATCCATGTAACCCCCGAGGCTTTGGGCGGCGGCCCGCTCAGCCTGATCCGCGACGGCGATATGATCCGGCTCTGCGCCAATCGCGGCAGCCTTGAAGTGCTGGCCGATCTGTCGGGCCGCACCCCGGCCCAGCCGACCGAGGGAATGTCGGGCATGGGACGCGAGCTGTTCGCGATGTTACGCCGCCTTGCCGATGGTGCGGAACTGGGCGCATCGGCCATGCTGGCGGAAGCGGGCCTGTGACAAGCGAACTCGTCGCAGTCGATATTGGCGGAACCCACGCGCGCTTCGCGATTGCCACCATCGCCTGCTCGGGCGCGATCAGCCTGAGCGAGCCGGTGACTCTCCACACCAAGGATCACGCCAGCTTTCAGACCGCGTGGGAGGCTTTCGCGCGGATGAAAGGCGGCACACTGCCCAAGCGAGTGGCAATTGCGATTGCCGGGCCAGTCGGCGGGGAAGTCATCCGCTTCACCAACAATCCGTGGATCATCCGCCCGGCCCTGATCCCGGAAAAGCTGGGTGCAGAGCACTATACGCTGGTCAATGATTTCGGCGCGGTCGGCCATGCCGTGGCGCGCGCCGATGCGGCGGATTTCGTCCATCTGGCCGGGCCTGAAGTTGCTCTTCCTGCGGAAGGCACGATCAGCGTCATCGGCCCCGGCACCGGTCTTGGCGTTGCCCATATCTGGCGAGACGGATCCGGCGGCTACCGCGTCCAGGCAACCGAGGGCGGGCATATCGATTTTGCCCCGCTCGACAGTATCGAGGACGCGATTCTGGCCCGTCTGCGCCAGCGTTATCGCCGGGTCTCGGTTGAACGGGTCGTCTCCGGCCCCGGGATCGTCGACATCTACGAGGCACTTGCGGGCATGGAAGGCCGCGCCATCCAGGCCATCGATGATCGCAGTTTGTGGGAAAAAGGGACCAGCGGCGAAGACAGTCTGGCCGCCGCCGCAGTCGACCGGTTCTGTCTTTCGCTCGGCTCGGTCGCGGGCGACATTGCGCTAGCCCAAGGCGCGAGCGGCGTGGTTATCGCTGGCGGGCTGGGCCTGAGGATCCGCGCCACGCTGCTCAAATCCGGCTTTGCCGAACGGTTCCGCGCCAAGGGGCGGTTTGCCGAATTGATGGCCGCGCTGCCGGTCAAGCTGATAACCCATCCCCAGCCCGGCCTGTTTGGCGCCGCAGCGGCCTTTGCCAAGGAGCACGGCGCATGAGCCGGATAGAAGATATGATGCGGATAGCCCCGGTGATTCCGGTGCTGGTGATCGAGGATGTGGCCTATGCCGCGCCGATCGCCGCCGCGCTGGTAGCGGGCGGGCTGTGCGTGCTGGAAGTGACGCTGCGCACTGCCTCCGCGCTCGAAGTGATCCGCGAGATGAAGCAGGTTCCCGGTGCAATCGTTGGCGCTGGCACGGTGCTGAACGCGCATGCGCTGGATGATGCGCTGAACGCGGGAAGCGAGTTTATCGTCTCCCCCGGCCTAACCGACACGCTGGCCAAGGCAGCCATTGCCGCCAACGTGCCTTACTTGCCGGGCATCGCCACCGCGTCCGATATCATGCGCGGGCTGGATCTGGGGCTGGACCGGTTCAAGTTCTTCCCGGCTGAGGCCAATGGCGGGATTCCGGCGCTGAAAGCCATTTCCGCCCCGTTCAGTGCAGTACGGTTCTGCCCGACCGGCGGAATTACTGCGGCCACCGCGCCTGATTGGCTCGCGCTGGAGCCTGTGCTGTGTTGCGGGGGCAGCTGGCTGGTGCCCAAAGGCATGCCCGATGTCGCGGCAATCGAGGCGGCAGCGCGCGCCGCAGCGGCCTTCGCCAAGTGACCCTGGCGGCGGCTCTCGAAACGCGGTTGCAGGAACTGCACCTCCGCACTGCCGAGACCCCGCTGTTCAACCCGGTGTTCCAGCTTGGCCTGGAACTCTCACGCAAGATCGAGACCGGCGAAATGCCGCTCGGTAAGCTGGAAATGCTCGTTGCCGAGCTGGAATGCGATGGCCTCCAAACCCGCGCGGCGCGGCTGGGCCGGCTGATCGCCCCGCTCGATCCGGCGGACAATCAAACCCGGCTGGCAGCGCTGGCCGATGCGCCTGATTTTGAAACTTTCGTGGCGCGCTGGCAGCATCCGCTGATCCATATCGTATTTACCGCCCACCCGACGTTCCTGCTCAGCCGAGCGCAATCCGCTGCGGTCGCGGATGCCGCCACATCGGGTGCGATCGAGGCGCAGACCGTCTGCATCGCCCCGCATGAGCGCGACGCGATCACGCTGGACAGCGAACATGATGCCGCGATGCGGGCGATGGCCCAGGCGCAGGGCGCGCGCGACCGGCTGACCGGGATCTTGTTCGATCACGCCCGGGCTTACTGGCCACAGGATTGGCGCAAGTTGCGCCCGGTGCCACTGCGCCTGGCCCATTGGGTTGGCTATGACATGGACGGGCGGACCGACATCAGCTGGACCACCTCGCTGCGCTATCGGCTGTCGGAAAAGGCTGAACGGCTGGCGAGCTATGCCGCGATGCTGGCCGAGGCTGCCCCCGATATTTCCGCGCAACTGTTCCGCGCGCATACCCGCGCTGCGGAACTGGCCGCGCTCATGGCAAGCGAGCTGACCGATCCCGCCGCGCTTTCGGCTGCAGCCAACACGCTGACTGCCGAGCACACCGACAAGCTCACCAGCCTTGCACCGGTGATCGCGGCGCTGGAAAGCGCTGCTGATGGTGCCGAAGACCAGACTGCGCGCACCCTGCTGATCACAGCCTCCGCGATGCGCGCCGATGGGCTGGGGATGGGCTGGATCCATTTCCGGGTGAACGCATCGCAGCTCCAGAACGCGATCCGCCGCCGGATCGATCCCAGCGGCAAGCTCGATCTGGGCAGTCAGGCGGCGCTGGTCAAAATGCGCGAGCTGCTGGCCGAGGCAGCGCCGCTGCGCGCAAACTTCGCGGCTCTGGCGATCGAGAACAGCACCGCGATCCGGCAATTTCTGGCGATGGCGCAGATCCTCCACCATGTTGATGGCGATGCCCCGATCCGGATGCTGGTGGCCGAATGCGAACAGCCGACCACCATGCTCGCCGCGCTCTATTTCGCGCGATTGTTCGGGATCGCAGGCAAGGTCGATGTCTCGCCGCTGTTCGAGACCGAAAGCGCGCTCGAACATGGCGGCCGCTTCCTCGATGCGCTGCTCGCCGAGGACGCCTACCGCGATTATGCCAAGGTCCGAGGGCGCGTGTCGATCCAGACCGGCTTTTCAGATGCCGGGCGCTTTGTCGGCCAGATCCCTGCGGCGCTGGCGATCGAGCGGCTGCAGGGACGGCTGGCGCAGGCGATGAGCGCCAATGGGCTTAGCGAAATCGCCGCGCTGATCTTCAACACCCACGGCGAAAGCATGGGCCGCGGCGCGCATCCATCGAGCTTTGCCGACCGGCTGGGCTGGCCGCTCTCACCGTGGGCGCGGCGGCGGTTCATCCGGGCCGGAATCCGGCTCGAACCCGAAGTCAGCTTCCAGGGCGGCGACGGCTATCTGTTCTTCGGCACGCCTGAGCTGGCGCTGGCGACCATCACCCGCTTTGCCGAACTGGCCCCGCGCGAAGCTGATCCTGAAGCGCCGACCGATCCGTTTTATCGCCGCACCGATCTGAGCCTCGATTTCTATCGCGCGATCCGCCGGGTCCAGCAGAGCTATCTCACCAGCCAGACCTACGCCCGCGCGGTCACTGCCTTTGGCCTCGGCCTGCTTAACGATACCGGTAGCCGCAAGTCGCGCCGCCAGTCAGACCTTGCCGCCGACCGGGCCATGAACCTGCGCCAGATCCGGGCTATCCCGCATAATGCGGTGCTTCAGCAGCTTGGCTACCCGGTCAACGTCATCGCCGGGTTCGGCACCGCAGCGGACGGCAACTACGAAGCAATTGCCGCGCTGCTGACGCAAAGCGAGCGCGGCAGCCAGATGGTGCGGCTGGTCCGCGCCGCCAATGCGGTGGCCTCGATCAAGACGGTCGCCGCCTTTGGCGAGCTGTTCAATTCGGCCTATTGGGCAAGCCGCCCCTACCGCGGCGACGAAACCGGGATTTCCGACGCCTGCCTCGCCTTGGCCGAATATCTCACCACCGATGACCGGACCGGCGTATTCCGCCGCTTCGCCTCGCGGCTCAGGGTCGATGCGCTCAAGCTCCATCGGCTGCTCGATCTGATCCCGGATGAGGCCCCACTTGCAGACCGGGAGCATACCCGCCGCTCGCTGGGCGTGCTCCAGGCGCTCCGGCTCGCGCTGTTCCAGCACATGTTCCTGCGCGCTGTAATGGTCCCGCCGTTCAGCCGCGCCAACGATATCGCCCGCGAAGATGTGCTGGAAATGGTCTTCACCTTGCGGATCGACGAGGCTTTGACTCAGCTGCGCCGCGCCTTCCCGATCAGCTTCCCCGGAATCGAGGATTTCTCGGTGACCGAGCCGACCGACTATCCTGATGAGGCAGCGACCGGTTACGGGGCGATCCACCGCGATTACATCGATCCGATTGGCCGCGCCAATGACCTCGCGCTGCGGATTACCACTGCAATTGCCAACCAGTTCGGAGCGCATGGCTAGGCAGGACCGCCGCTGCTTGGTATCGGGCAAGGCCTCAAGCACCGACCTGCCCCGCTTCCCAAGGAAATTTCATGTATCGGCCATCCTGGTCTGAACGCCTCCGCTTTCTGGCCGGGCTCCCATTCAGCCTGATCTACCTGCCGATCATGCTGCTGACTGCGCTGGCCTATGTCATCATGCCGCGCCGGCTGTTTGTGTCGTTGCAACAGGATGGCCGGACCCAGGAAGTGGCCGCGCGGATGGCGGCGCTGCGCCCATTTGTGCAACCCGGCGAGCGGCTGCTCGATGTCGGCGCGGGCACTGGCGATTTCCTGAAGATCATCGGAGCTGGGCTGGGCGCGGAAGTGATCGGCGTCGATATCATCGACTACAGCGACAACGACATCGATGTGCTGCTGTTCGATGGCAAGACCATCCCGCTCGAAGACAAGAGTGTCGACATCAGCATCGCCGCCTTCGTGCTCCATCACACCCGCGAACAGGTCGCGCTAATCGATGAAATGAAGCGCGTCACGCGCCAGCGGATCGTGATTTTCGAGGACGCCTATTTCACGCCCTGGCAATGGCTGTTCCTGGTGTGGAACGATTTTTACGCCAACCAGATCGTCGGCAGCATCAAGGCCTTCAAGAATTTCGGCAAGCTTTCGATCGTGACCATGCCGATGCCACTGACTTTCCGCAGGGTGCCGCAGTGGGAGGCGTTCTTCGCGGCGCGCGGGCTGCGGCTGCTCAGCACTTCGGTCCGCCACGCCAGGGTCAAGCCGATGAGCAAGGTCACCTTCGTGCTGGAGGTTGAACCCCAAGCTTAATTTTTCGCCGCGCCCAAGTCCCCATCTGAAACGCCGCCGCCATCGCGCTGGTGCGGGCGGGCAAGATGCGCAACAAGGCAGGCATGGGATGCAAGTTCAACCGCGTGACAGCAATGCTGGCGATTTTCGTCCTGCTGGTGATCGCCGCAGCGGCGCTGTTGCTGTCGCAATCCGAGTTCACCCCCCCAGCCCCGCCGCCGCCCATGGCCATTGTGCCCAAACCGGTCGATCAGCGCTTCGTGATCAAGCGGATCCTGCCGATCAGCGGCCCGATCCGCTATGGCGAATGGCATTGGGACGAGGCCGGAGTTCCCGATGGCCCGCTGGTCATTACCGTCGATCTGGACGCGCGGGTGCTATCGGTGTTTCGCGGCGGATATGAAATCGGCGCGACTACAGTGCTGCTCGGCACCCAGGAAAAGCCCACCCCGCTCGGCGTGTTTCCGATCCTGATAAAGCGCGCGGAGCATTATTCCAGCACCTATGACGATGCCCCGATGCCCTACACCATGCGGCTGACCGATGATGGCGTCTCGATTCACGGCACCACTGTCGAACGCGGCTATGCCAGCCACGGCTGCGTCGGCACACCCACGCCGTTTGCCAAAAAGCTGTTCGGTGTGGCCAAGGTCGGTGACCCGGTGATCATCACCCGCGGGAAAAAGATCGGAACTGGCGATTCGCTGATCGAGGGGTAACGTCGTCCCCGGCTCGACCGGGGATGACGATATTCAGGCAAGGCCAGTCCCTAACATCCTTGGCGTGGCGTCGCCGAGCGAGCTGCCGCCATCGCATTCAAGGATGATCCCGGTGATATAGCGCGCCGCGTTCGAACACAGGAACACAGCGCTTTCCGCCACTTCCTCAATCTCGCCCCAGCGTTTCATTGCGATCCGCGCGAAGTGCGCCTCCTTGGTGCTGGCATCGGGCGCGAGCCTTGCCATGCCTTCGGTGTTGGCGATCGGGCCGGGCGATATACCGTTGACCCGCACGTCCGGTCCCCACTCAAGAGCGAGCACCCGGACCAGCTGATTGACCCCGGCCTTGGCTGCACAGGCATGGGCCTGAAGCTGATAGGGGTGCTCCGCTTGACCGGCCGTTATCGCGATCAACGAGGCATCGGGAGCGAGCAGATCATGGCAGCCGCGGAACACATTGAACGTGCCCAGCAAATCGATATCGACAACGGTCTTGAAGGCATTGGCCGACATGCCGAGCGCCGGGGCAAGGAAATTCCCCGCCGCGCCGGAGATCACAATGTCGAGCGGTCCGAACTGATTGCGGACCTGTTCCATTGCCCCCCGGATCGCACCGTAATCGCGGACATCGGCAGAAAGCCCGATCGCATCGTGTCCGATTTCGGCGGCAGCGTTCTGCGCTTTCTCAGGGTTGCGCCCACACACCGCTACCTTCGCGCCCAGCTCGGCCAGGCGTTTGGCCATACCCAGATTGATACCGCTGGTGCCGCCAGCGACGAAAGCGACTTTGCCTTCAAAAATACCGTCACGAAATGGGGATGTCATGGTGAAAACTCCTTAGCGCGGGGCCATGCGGATCGCGCCGTCAAGGCGGATACACTGGGCGTTGAAATAGCTGTTGCGAACCAGTTCGAGCACCAGACTGGCAAACTCTTCCGGCTTGCCCAGTCGCTTGGGGAACGGCACTGAGGCGGCCAGGCTGTCAAGCACCTGCGGTTTCGCGCCGAGCATCAGCGGGGTCGCGAAAATGCCCGGCATGATCGAATTCACCCGGATCCCCAGATCGGCAAGATCGCGCGCCATCGGCAGCACCAGCCCGTTGACCCCGGCCTTGGCCGAGCCATAGATCACCTGGCCGATCTGCCCGTCTTGCGCCGCGACCGATGTGGTCAGCGTGATCACCCCGCGCTCGCCATCTTCCAGCGGCTCAAGTGTTGCCATCCCTTCGGCGCTGAGCGAGGCAATCCGGTAGCTGGCCACGAGAATGCCTTGCACGCCGTAGATGTAGTCCTCGGTCGAAAGCCGTCTGAGCCTGCCCGCTTCCTTGTCAAACGCCAGCGTCTTGCCCCGGCGCGAGGTCATCGCGCAATGAACGCAGATCCGTTCCTGACCATGCGCGGCGCGGGCCTTGGCGAAGCCGGCCACCACACTATCCTCGCTGGTTATATCGACCTTGCAGAACAATCCGCCGATCGCGCTGGCCACTTCCGCGCCCTTTTCCGCGTTCACATCGAAGATCGCGACCTTGACGCCAGCCTGTGCGAGAGCCTCGGCGCTCGCCCGGCCCAGCCCTGACGCGCCGCCGGTAACCACGGCTGCGGTATTGCCCTCAATCTGCATTTGACTCTCCGTTTAATCGCGCGATTAATGACCGGATTGACGCGCAACGGCAAGCGCCTTTCACTACATCCGTTTGGGAGAATTTTTAATGACCGCAATCGCAGCCTGGGGCGCCACCGCTCCCGATTCCGGCCTCGCCGCCTTTCCCATCGATCGCCGAAACTTGCGCGACGAAGATGTAGCGATTGCAATCACCCATTGCGGGGTCTGCCATTCAGACCTTCACGCCGCGCGCAACGATTGGGGCCGGACCAATTATCCGTTCGTCCCGGGGCACGAAATCGTCGGGATCGTCAGCGCGGTGGGCAAGGACGTGACCGGCTTCAAAGTGGGTGACCGGGCTGCGGTTGGCACCTGTGTCGACAGCTGCCGCCACTGCGATGCCTGCGCAGATGGTGAAGAGCAATATTGCCGCGAAGGCACAACCGGGACCTATAACAGCAAGGACCGGATAGATGGCAGCCCGACCTATGGCGGCTATTCCAAGTCGATCGTGGTCGCAGAGCCTTATGTGCTGCGCGTGCCTGAAGCGCTGGATATGGCGCTGGCCGCGCCGCTGCTGTGCGCCGGGATCACCAGTTTTTCACCGCTCAAGAACTGGAATGTCGGCCCCGGCACCAAGGTCGGCGTGATTGGCCTTGGCGGGCTTGGCCATATGGGAGTCAAGTTCGCCAAGGCATTGGGCGCCGAAGTGACGATCATCACCACTTCGCCGGGCAAGGGCGAGGATGCCAAGAAGCTGGGAGCCGATCATGTCCTGATCTCGACCGACAAGGCGACCATGAAAGCGGCGACCCGCAGCTTCGATTTCCTGCTCGATACCATCCCCGTTGCCCACGATCTGACGCCATACCTGTTCCTGCTCGACCGGCAGGGCACGCTGTGCATCGTCGGCGCGATCGACATGCTGCCCAGCTTCCATTCGGGGCTGCTGCTGGGCGGGCAAAAAGCCGTCGCCGGTTCGGGCGTCGGCGGCATCGCCCAGACCCAGGAAATGCTCGATTTCTGCGCCGAAAAGGGTATCCTGCCCGAATGCGAAATGATCCGCATGGACGAAATTGGCCACGCTTTTGAACGGATGGAACAGGCCGACGTGAAGTACCGCTTCGTCATCGACATGGGAACGCTGTGAGCCATACGGTCGATCTTTACTGGTCGTTCCGCAGCTGCTGTGGCGGATGCAGCAAAAGGGGCTGGAAAAGCGCTAGTTGCGCCGTGCGGGCGCCTTCATGAAGCTCCACCCCTCGGGCAAGGCCCGCGCGACCAGGTTTCCGATCGACATTGGCTGGCGCGCAACCAGCGCCTCGAACAGCCGCGCGACAGTGCTTCCGCGCGGCGCCTCGCCGTCCAGCTCGGTGACTATCCGGGCCAGCACCCGCAGCGCAATGGCGCGCGGTGCGTGCGGGCGATAGATCATCCCCATCGCGGTGCGTTCAACCTGCCCGGCCCACTCGCGCGCCGCCGCCCAATCGAGCGCGGCGTCGGCATCGGCAAGATGCTCCGCGCTGGCAGCGAGTGCCGGCACATCAAGCCATCCTGCCTCGGCAATAGCTTTGCGGATCCGGGCGCGATCGAACTTGTCGTCAGTGTTGGACGGGTCCTGCACCGCTTCGATCCCGGCTGCTGCAACCACGGCGGCCAATTCCACCCGCCGCCAACCAAGCAGTGGGCGCAGCACCGCCGCGCCGTTTGGCCCGGTCTGTCCGGTGGCGCGAACCCCGGCCAAACCTGCCACGCCGCTGGCGCGCTTAAGCCGCAGCAACAGCGTTTCGGCTTGATCATCGGCATGGTGCGCGGTCGCGATTGCGGCCAGTCCGCGTTCTGCGGCCCAGCCAGCCAGCGCAGCATAGCGGGCAACCCGGGCTTCGGCCTGAAGGTTTCCGGGCGCAAGTGCGACTTTTAAAGTCGCATGGGGCACGCCCAGCGCAGCGCAAATGCTGGCCACGAAGGCGGCTTCATCCGCAGCTTTGGCCCTGAGGCCATGATCGACCGTGGCTGCCTCAACCGCGCCTGGCATGGCAGCATGGGCGAGCATCAGGAGCGCCAAGCTATCCGGCCCGCCCGACACTGCCAGACCCAGCGGAGCGCGAGACGGGCCCAGCGCCGCCAGATCGGCAGCAAAGCGCGCGATCAGCGGAGGAGCGACGGCCTTATCAATTGCACTTCACCGCGGCCCGGATCGCAGCATATTGCGCCCTCAGGCGGCCAGCTGCCTCACGCGGGTAATCATCTACGAACTGCGCCAGCGCGATACAGGCGCGGTTGGTATCCTTGCGCTGGCGCATGGTTTCAGCCAGCATGAGCAGGCTGTCGGGCGCGCGATCGCCGGCCTTGTTGGAATTGTAATTGGCCACAAACCAGCGCGCCGCCTCATCGGTATTGCCGGCATCGAGATAGGCGCGGCCGAGCAGATTGCGGGCGTAGCTGACCCGCGCGTGGCGCGGATATTTATCCAGATACAGCTTTAGCTGCTGCTGCGCCTCGGGATAGAATCTGGCTTCCCACAGGCGGAACCCATAGCTGTATTCATCATCGGCCAGATCGGAGGTCGCCGGTTTCGCCACTGCGCGGACTGCGGCAATGCGCTGCGCTGATGCGGCAGGGGTCTTGGCGGCGGTTGGCTTGGCACCGGCGGGCTTTGGCGCTGCCGCAGGCTTGGCCGTCAGACTTGCTGCTGCTGGCGAGGCCACTGCGGGCTTTGGCGCCGAGGCGCCGCCAGTCATCGCGGCGAGATTGCCCGAAGCGGCATCGCCATCGGTTGAGGCAGACACAATCGCCGCCGCCGGGGCGACCGGCGCCAGCACATCAAGCCGCGCTTCCAGCTTGGCCAGCTTGTTGCCAGATTCTTCGTTTTGCGCGGTCAGCCGGGAAAGCTGGGCTTCAAGCGCGTCAACCCGGCCGAGCAAATCGGTAATCGGGGTTGTCGAAGGCGCGCCCACTTGGCTGCTCACCGGCTGGCCGGGCTGGACCTGGGCCGGGAAAAACTTGCCGTCGCCGCCTGGGAAAACTTTGATCTGCAAGGCGCGGACTTCTGCCTCAACCTTGCGCAGCCGGGCTTCGGCAGCGGCATCGGCGGCGTTCTGCGCCCATGCGGGACTGGCCCCAGAACTGGCCAGCGCAAAAGCCAGTGCCCCCAAAAGCGGTCGCTTCATGCGTAGAATCATCGTCATCTTACCCGTTTATCCCGTTCAGAGCATGATGCGATAAAACTGAATCGCATCATGCTCTATAATTCTTTGCTGTCGCGTGATTTATTACGAAAAACCGGTTCCCACTTTTTCGCATCACGCTTTAGTATCCAGCGCTGCATCAGGCCATAAGGCCGAACTAGCGAGAAACCAGCGTGCCCTACCAAGCCTGCACTGTCGAGCGCGGACGGCTATCTATCCGCAACCGGAACAGGTGCGAGCGATGCCGCAGCAGTGGGCGCAGGCGTCGCAATCGCCCCGGGTAACGGCCGCGCCAGCAACGCGGCGGCGCTAACCTGCACATCCTTCATCGTAACCTGCACTTCGGAAAGCTTGGGCACAGCCTTACCGCCAATGGTTATCGACAGCGCCTGGGGCCGGGCAGTCCACAGTTGAACGCCCTGACTATCGGCGGGAATGGTGTAGGTCTCGCCCAGCGCCAGCTCCTTTTGCATCAGCTGCGCGCCGCCGGCGTTATAGAACTTAACCCATACGCCAGGCTCAAGCGCGGTAAACACCACGGCCCCGCCGCTGGGCATTGCTGCCAGATCGGCACTGGTTACCGGAGCATCGCTGCTCGCCGGAGTTGGCGGCTGCTGCGCGATCAACGAAGGCAGGGTGCCGCCGGGCAGGTAATAGCTGCGCCAAAACGCGAAGCCGGCAAGGATCACGGCAACTGCGATCAGCGCCGCCACCCAGGCAAATCGTGCGCTGGGAATACGGGCTGGATCGCCAGGCTCAAAAGCCGGCAGGGTCCGCCGGACTTCCGGTTCGATCGCAGCAAGCTCAGCGCGGACGTCAGCGGCGACTGCCGCCTCGTCCAGCCCGACCGCGCGGGCATAGCTGCGCGAGAAGCCGACTGCATAGGTCCGCGCCGGAAGTGCGGCAAAATCCCCCGCCTCGATCAAGACGAGGTGGCGTTCAGGGATCTTGGTGATGCCGGACAATTCAACGCGGCTGATTCCCGCAGCTTCGCGTGCTCGAGCAAGGCGCGCTCCAACGCCCTCGAGCGGTAATTCCGCTTCGGTCATTTGTTCGTCTGTCATCCCATTCCCGTGGGTAAGAATTAGTCGGCTAACCCGCCTGTCTGACGAATCTGTTTTCAGGGTTCAAAGTCAACGCAAATCAACAGGCTTGCCGCCAGTAAACGGCAGGATGCGCCGGAATTGTGACAGAACGCTCCGCCACCGGTCCAAATCCCGCCTCGGTCAATCGCAATCGATCCCGCGCTGCTGGGCCCATTCAGTGATCGCCGCGCGCAAATCGGGTGGCGGTGAGGTGAGCCAGCCGTTCATCGCCGCAGAGATTTCAGCAATATCGATTTTGCGGACCAGCTCCTTGATCGGCCCGACCGCAGCCGGAGTGATCGAGAGGCGGCGGATGCCAAGACCGATCAGCGCCAGCGCTTCGAGCCGCCGCCCGCCCATCTCGCCGCAAACCGTGACATCGACCGTGTGCCCGGCGAGCGAGCCCAGCACGCGCTTGAGGAAGCGCAGGATCGAGGGGCTGAGCCAGTCATAACGCTCCGCCAGCTTGGGATTGGCGCGATCGGCGGCAAACAGGAACTGAGTAAGATCATTGGTACCGATCGAGAGGAACGACAGCTTGGGAGCAAGCTGATCGAGCTGTTCGGCCAGCGCCGGCACTTCCAGCATCGCGCCATAGCGGATCGCTTCGGGCAGCATCTTCTTCTGACTTTTGAAATAAGCGCGCTGTTTTTCAAACATTTCCCGGGCAGCGTCGAACTCCCACGGTTCGGACACCATCGGAAACATCACGTTGAGCGTTCGCCCGGCGGCGGCTTCGAGCAGCGCGCGGGCCTGGACTTTCATCAGCCCTTCACGGTCGAGCGCCACACGCAGCGCGCGCCAGCCCATTGCCGGGTTTTCTTCATGCTCACCGTCGTTGTGACGCAGATAGGGCAGGATTTTATCGCCGCCGATATCGACCGTGCGAAACACCACCGGCTTGTCCCCGGCAGCGTCCAGCACATCGCGGTAGAGCCGGGTCTGACGTTCCCGCGAGGGTAGCGTAGCTGAAACGAGGAACTGGAACTCGGTCCGAAACAGCCCAATCCCGTCCGCCCCGGTCAGGTTGAGACCTGGCATGTCTTCGCGCAGCCCCGCATTCATCATCACATTGATGCGCGTACCATCACGGGTGAACGGCTCCACCTCGCGCAACGCAGCATAGGTGGCCTGGCGTTCGCGGCTTTTGGCAAAGCGGGTTTCAAACGCTTCGACCATCGCGGGCAGCGGCCGCACTGTGGCATTGCCCTGATCGCCATCCAGCAGCAGCAGATCGCCATCGCGCACCAGCCCGCGCAGGCCGCGCACCCGGCCCAGCACCGGAATCCCCATCGCCCGGGCAACGATCACCACATGCGCGGTGAGCGAGCCTTCTTCGAGGATCACGCCTTTCAAGCGGCGCTTGTCATATTCCAGCAGTTCGGCCGGACCCAGATTGCGGGCGATCAGGATCGCATCGCCGCGCAAGCCTTGCGAGGCCGCCGTGCCCAGCTGGCCTGAGACGATCCGCAGCAGCCGGTTGGCCAGATCCTCCAGATCATGCATCCGGTCCGCCAGCAGCGGATCGTCGATCTGGCGCATCCGCATCCGGGTGCGCTGCTGGACCCGCTCGATCGCGGCTTCAGCGGTAAGACCGCTGTCGATCGCTTCGTTGATCCGGCGGCTCCAGCCCTCATCATAAGCAAACATCTTGTAAGTCGCGAGCACCTCTTCGGTCTCACTTCCGACGCCGAATTCGGCTTGGCTGGCCATCCGGTCGATGCCTTCGCGCATCTTGTCAAAAGCGAGGTAAACCCGCTGCCGCTCGGCCTCGATATCATCGGCAACGACATGTTCGATCGTCACGCGCGGCTGGTGAAACACCGCTACACCCGAGGCCAGCCCCTTGACCAGCGTCAGCCCGGTCAGCCGCTGCGGGCCGATTTGCGCCGCACTGAGGCTGAACACCTCAACCTCGTCGACCAGCTCGGCATTGGCGATCAGTTCGGACAGGACCATCGCCACGGTCTGCAGCGCCTCGATCTCGATCTCTTCATAGCGGCGCGGATCGGCATGCTGGACGCACAATACGCCGACGCAGCGCTCACGCCGGACAATCGGTACCCCGGCGAAAGAGTGAAACTTGTCCTCGCCGGTTTCAGGGCGATAGGAAAAGTCGGGATGGGCGGTCGCCTCGGCCAGATTGAGGGTTTCGACATTGCCCGCGATTGTCCCGACCAGACCCTCACCAATCGCCATGCGGGTGATATGCACCGCGCTCTGTTCGAGGCCCCGGGTCGCGAATAGCTCCAGCATGCCTTCGCGCAGCAGGTAGATCGAGCAGACCTCGCTGTTAAGGCTGCCCGCAATCACCTCGACCACGGTGTTGAGCTTGGCTTGGGCGTGGTTTCGCGAAGCCATCACCTCGTGCAGGCGGGTCAGGATCGTACGGGCGGCGGAAGCGGCGCTGCTGGTCATGTGCGCCACGTAACCCAAAGCACCCGGCTTGGGAACGGATCAGACTGCTTGCCCACGAGATTTTCGGCGCCCCTGCCGGTTGCAGCTGGACAGCAGACAAGGCAGCAATGGATTAGCTGAGGGCGATCACTTCCTTGATACGAAGCTTTTGTTTCTTGAGATGCTGGATCATTGTAAGGTCGGGCAAGGGTCGGCTCATTTCCTGCTGAAGCTTGTGATCAAGACCTGCGTGCTTGAGCTGAAGTGCGCTGACATGCGTCGTTTCCATTCGCGATACTCCTTTGCGTCCGTCAAACCAAAGTGCCGCTCCGACAGTTTTCTGCCGCGACCGGCGATGACCCAAGCACCGACTCGGACCAAACGATCGGGTCAGCGCAATTGTCATGGAAGCATATTAAGTTTATCTTGCGAAGCAGATACGAACGGCTTGCGACAGATGCCGTGTTAACCAAGGCCAGCCGCGCAGCGATGCGTCCAGTTGGGGCTAGCTGGAGACAGGATTTTGGGGATGCTGGCGTGAGCGAAGAGGAAATGCGCAAGCGTCTTGATGTGCTGCGAGTGGAACATCGCGATCTGGATGCGGCGATTGATGCGCTGACCGGCGCGGGTAGCACCGATCAGCTCCAGATTGCCCGGCTCAAAAAACGCAAATTGCGTCTTAAAGACCAGATCGCGCTGCTCGAGGATTACCTCATTCCTGACATTATCGCCTGAAACGCAGCGGGTTACGCTACGGCTGAATCAACCGTTGCTGGCAGTAATTGCGTCCCTTGGCGGGACAGTCCCAATTTGGCCGTGGAATCCACTCCATATCCGGTTGGCAGGCATGATTCCCCGGGCCTATCGAGTGGGCAATGAACAAACTGGTCGCCATCAATCCCCGCATTATCGAGGGACTCTATTGCGAAGCCCTGGTGCTGTCCGACGAGGTCCGCGCAGCCTTTGATCTTTCCGGGCGGACCGATGCGGCCGGCATGCCCGAGAATGAGGCACGGGTGGCGCTGTCGTGCGAAGCGCTGCGCACCACAACCCGGACGATGCACTGCCTGGCATGGCTGCTTAATCACCGCGCTTTTCTGGCTGGGGAACTTTCCGAGTTTCAGCTCAACCGCCATGGCAAACTGGCCGATTTCCCGCCGACCGATCCTCAGCGCGCGATCCTGCTGAAGGCTGAAGTGCGCGAACTGGTCGCCGCGACCGAGCGGTTTCATGCGCGTCTGCGCAGGCTCGACACCGAATGGCACAGGCGCGACACTTCTGCTCCCAGCGCCATTGCCACCTTGCGTGAGCGGCTGAGCCGGGTGGCTGCTGCGGGTTAGACGTTCGCCAGCGCCTTGTGCCACGCCCCCAGCCGGGCCGCGCGGACATCATCGGCAAGCTGCGGAGCGAACCGCCGGACCGTGCCGCGCATCGTTTCCGCTGCAGCCTCAAGCGAAGCATAATGCCCCACCCCGACCCCGGCAAGCATCGCTGCGCCCAGCGCGGTTGTTTCGACGAAGTCTGGCCGCTCAACCGGGATATCCAGCATATCAGCCAGATCCTGCGCCATCCAGTCATTCGCGCTCATCCCGCCGTCGATCTTCAGCATCTTCCAGCCTGCCCCATCAGCTGCGAAAGCCTTGGCCAGATCATAAGTTTGCTGGGCCATCGCCTCCAGCGCGGCCCGGGCAACATGCGCCCGGGTGGTGGCAAAGCTCATGCCGGTGATCGAAGCGCGCGCCTCTGGCCGCCAGTGCGGTGCGCCAAGGCCGGATAATGCCGGAACCACCACCACCCCGCCGCTATCGGGCACTGAAGCCGCCAGTGCTGCCGTCTCGGATGCATCGGCAATTATCCCAAGACTATCACGCAACCATTTTATCAGGCTGCCGGCGACGAACACCGAACCTTCCAGCGCATAGCTGCGCGTGCCGCCCAGCTGGCACAGCACGGTGCCCAGCAGCCGGTGCCCCGACCGCGGCACTTCGCTGCCCATATTGGCCAGCACGAACGCCCCGGTGCCGTAGGTCGCCTTGGTTTCCCCCGGAGCAAGGCAGCCCTGGCCGATCGTGGCAGATTGCTGGTCCCCGGCAAGACCGGTAATCGGAATCGCTCCGCCCAGCAATTCGGGCAGGGTTTCGCCAAAATTTCCAGCGTTATCAATTACTTCTGGCAAAGCGCTGCGCGGCACGCCGAACAGATCGCACAGGCCTTCGTCCCAGCTGGCTTTGGCGATTGGCAACAGGCTGGTGCGGCTGGCATTGCTGGCATCGGTCAGCAGCGCGCCGCCGGTCAACTTGGTGACCAGCCAGCTTTCAACCGTGCCCAGCGCCAGTCGGCCACCCTCGGCCGCGGATTTCACGGCGGGGGAATTGTCGATCAGCCAGCGCATCTTGGTGGCCGAAAAATAGGGATCGAGCAGCAACCCGGTTGCCGCCTGGACTACCGGTTCCTGGCCGGCGGCGCGCAAGGCATCGCAGACCTCGGCGGTGCGGCGATCCTGCCACACCAGCGCGTGATGCAGTGGTTTGCCGGTAATCTTGTCCCACGCGACCACGGTTTCGCGCTGGTTGGTAATGCCGATCGCCGCGATCCGGTCTGCCCCGCCGGCCTGGGTCACGACCTGACGCGCACAAGCCAGCGTCTTGTCCCAGATCTCACCCGCGTCATGTTCAACCCAGCCGGCTCGCGGATAATACTGGGTCAGTTCCTGCTGCGCCACGGCGCGCAAGCGTCCTTCGGATCCGAACAGCATCGCGCGGGTTGAAGTGGTGCCGGCGTCGAGCACCAGAATCAGATCGCCAGTCGTGGTCATGCAAGGCCTCTCTATTTTTCTATTTTGCCCGCGAACCTAACGAGCCTGCCGGGACTTGGCGAGGGGGTGCCGAAAGACCATATACAGTTCCATGGATATTCTCGCCAAACCCTGGCCGACCGGCCTGACCGAGCAATGCGAGCGACTGGTACGCCGGGTCCTCGCTGCCAATGCCTCGCCCTATACCTACACCGGCACGCAAACTTACGTGATCGGTGCCGGTTCCGAAGTGGCGGTGATCGATCCCGGCCCAGCCGGAACCGGGGTGGCGGGTCATGCCGACACCAATGGTGCCGGCCATGTCGAGGCAATTCTGGCGGCGATCGGCAGCGCAAAGCTGGTCGCGATCATGTGTACCCATACCCACCGCGATCATTCGCCCGCCGCCGCGCCGCTCAAGGCCGCGACTGGTGCACCGATTATCGGCTGCGCCCCGCTGGTGCTGGAAGATGACGGCCCGCGCGCCGATGCCGCCTTCGACCCGACCTATGCGCCCGACCGGATCCTGGTTGATGGCGAGCGGCTGAGCGGCCCGGATTGGACCATCGAGGCTATCGCGACTCCCGGCCACACCAGCAACCATCTGTGCTACAGTCTGGTCGAAAGCGGCGCTTTGTTCACCGGCGATCATGTCATGGCCTGGTCAACCAGCGTCGTCTCGCCGCCGGATGGCGATATGGCCGCCTATATGCAGAGCCTGCAAAAGCTGCATGACCGCACAGACCGGGTACTTTATCCTGCTCACGGCCCGGCGGTGGACAAGCCCCGCCAGCTGGTCCGCGGGATGATGGGCCACCGCCGCCAACGCGAGGCGCAGATCCTGCGCCTGCTGGGCACAGCACCGCAGGCGATCCCGCAGATGGTCGCCGCGATGTACAAGGGCCTTGATCCCAGGCTGACCGGCGCGGCCGGACGATCGGTGCTGGCGCATCTGCTCGATCTGGAGCGGCAGGGCCGGGTCAACAGCAGCGAGGATACATGGACGATCACCGCCTGACCGCCGGAGCGGACTTGCCGCAAGCCGGACATCGCCATATTGGCGAGGAGCGAACGAAAGGGACCGCGCCATGACTGCCCAGCCGACCAACCTTGCCGGAATCGACGTCCGCGCCGAGATCGAACGGCTGCGCAAGGACCGTAACGCGGTGATCCTGGCGCATTATTACCAGAAGCCCGAGATTCAGGATCTGGCCGATTTTGTCGGCGATTCGCTCGAACTGTCGAAAAAGGCCGCCGCCACTGACGCCGCAGTGATCGCCTTTTGCGGGGTGAAATTCATGGCCGACACCGCCAAGATCCTCAGCCCCCAGAAAATCGTGATCCTGCCCGATATGGACGCCGGCTGCAGCCTGGAGGACAGCTGCCCGCCGCAGAAGTTCAAGGCCTTCCGTGAGGCGCACCCCGATCACATCGCGCTGACCTATATCAACTGCTCGACCGAGGTGAAGGCGCTGTCCGATGTGATCGTCACCTCGTCCAGCGCCGAGACGATCCTG
>JANMKT010000073.1:0-6737 GCA_031372185.1 Novosphingobium sp. | reverse complement strand
TCTCGTCGAAAACTATTTCGCCAAAATCAAGGAATTCCGAGGAATCGCAACTCGCTACGACAAAACTGATGAAAGCTTCCGCGCCAATCTCAATCTCACCGCAACACTCATCGCCTGCCGTTAATTGTCCACAGGCCTTAGTCAAAAGCGTCTGCGGTTATGAAACCGCCAATATTGACAAGGCTAATCCGAATTTCGGGTTGATGGGTATTAAATATCAGCCAGCCGCGGCGTTCTCCTGCGACAGTTGCCAAAAAACCACATCAAGGCCCTACTGCAAGAAAGTGGCCCGGCGGTTCCAAAGAACCGCCGGGCCGGGCCTGGAAGGGACAGGCCGCTGGGACGTGAACTTATTTCAGTGCAGCCCAAACTTACCGCAGGAGTGACAGCACGTTCTGCTGGCTCTGGTTAGCCTGCGAGATCATCGCGGTCGAGGCCTGGCTGAGGATCTGGGCCTTGGCCATCGCGGTGGTTTCCGAGGAATAATCGGCATCCTCGATCCGCGACCGCGCATCCGACAGGTTGGTGACATTGCTGGTCAGGTTGTTGACCGCCGATTCCAGTCGGCTTTGCCCGGCACCGAGCCCGGCACGCGCGCTCGAAATCGAATTCAGCTCGGTATCCAGCGTTGTCAGCAGGCCATTCGCGGCCGTCGCAGTCGAGACGTTGTAAGAGCCGGCCGCGCCACCGCTGGCAGCAAGCGTGGTTAGGTTGGCCATCACCAGGTTAACCGTGTCAGTGGCATTCGCGCCGGTCTGGACCTTCACCGAAGCTGTGGTGCCATCGAACATGGCGACGCCGTTGAACTTGGTATTGGTGATGACCTGATCGATCTGGGCGGTAAGCTCATTGACTTCGGTCTGCATATAGGCGCGGTCGGTGGCGTCGGCATAAGTACCCGAAGCCGATTGGGTCGCCAGTTCACGAACGCGCTGCAGCATGTTGGTTACTTCGCTGATCGCGCCTTCGGCCGTCTGGGCCAGAGAGATGCCATCGTTGGCATTGCGGATACCCTGGTTCATGCCGCGCACCTGTGCGGTCATGCTGGTGGCGATGGCGAGGCCGGCGGCATCGTCCTTGGCGCTGTTGATGCGCTTGCCGGTGGACAGGCGCTCCATCGCAGTGCCGAGCATTTTGCCGGCACTGTTCGAAGCATTGGCGGCGCGGATCGCGCTGATGTTGGTATTGATGACAGACATGAGTGACTCCCGTGGATAATCCCGAAGTGCAAGCCGGTCCGGACCATCCGGCACGACTGACAAATGGAAAGAGCGGCGGGACGCGGGGAAAGTTAAGCGCAGGCAGGGCGCGGCTGACGGGGGAAATGCAGGTGCAAGAAACGCAAGTTGATGAAACACATGCGCGGAAAGCCATTTCATTTTCAAATTCTCCTGGCCCCAAACGGACAAAAGCCGCGCTGACCGGCGCGGCTTTTTGAAAATGGAGGTACGCGGGCGAGGATGGCAGCTTCGGGCGGTGTAGGAAAATGGATTTGTGCGGCTGCGCGATAGGGATATGCTACAGCGTGTCCCCGCGTGGCGGTAGCTTGGTCCAGGGGAGGCGTTGGATGGCTGAAGAAAAGTATGCCGTCCCGGAACTTTCCACAGGAGCATCGCCCACAACATCGCCGCAATTGGTAAAGGGATTGCGCCGGGGACGCGCTATTGCGTGTCCCCGTCCGATGGCGCGGCTGGACGAAGCTCGCGATTGATTCATGCAGCGCTGTGTGGCATCAATCAGGGGGGGGGGAAGTAGCGTGTCACCGAAATTGTCACCGTAATTCCGTTTGCTGATTTTGAGGAACGGGAGACACGGGATACCCTGTCCCCGGCGCTCAGTCCGTCCCGTCAAGCCCATAGGCGGTGTGCAGCACCCGCACCGCAAGCTCGGTCTCATCCTCGTCGATCAGCACGCTGACCTTGATTTCGGAGGTCGAAATGGCCTGGATATTGATCCCCCGGTCAGCCATCGCCTTGAACATTGTGGCGGCGACCCCGGCGTGGCTTTTCATGCCGACGCCGACAACGCTGATCTTGGCGATCTTGCTGTCGGTGATAATCCGGTTGTAGCCGATCAGATCCTTCTGCGCTTCCAGCAAGGTCTGCGCGCGGAGCAGATCGGCGGCCGGCACGGTGAAGGTCACGTCGGTCTCACCCTTGTCGCGGCCAACGTTCTGGATGATCATATCGACGTTGATATTGGCCGCCGCCAGTGGCCCGAAGATATGCGCCACCGCGCCGGGCCGATCGGGCACGCGGGTCAGGATGACCTTGGCCTCGTTTTTGTCAGCGGCGATGCCGGTGATCAGCTGGCTTTCCATTTCCGGTCCTTCTTGGGTGATTTTGGCTTGCTGGATTCTGGTCAGTTCCTCGTCAGAGACGATCATCGTGCCGGGGATTTCATCGGCCGGCGTCGCATCGTCGTCGATGAAGGATGACAGCACCTGCACCCGTACGCCTTCCTTCATCGCCAGGCTGACCGAGCGGGTCTGCAACACCTTGGAGCCGACCGAGGCCAGCTCGAGCATTTCCTCATAGGTGACGAATTTGAGCTTGCGCGCCTTGGCGACGATGCGCGGGTCGGTGGTATAAACCCCGTCAACATCGGTATAAATATCGCAGCGGTCCGCGTGGATCGCGGCCGCCACTGCCACCGCCGATGTATCCGATCCGCCGCGCCCCAGCGTGGTGATCCGGTTATCGTCGGTCAGGCCCTGAAAACCGGGGATCACAGCAATTTCACCCGCCGCCATGCTGGCAAGCAGCTGGTCCGCATCGATCTCGCCGATCCGGGCCTTGGCATGGGCGCTGTCGGTGTGGATCGGCATTTGCCAGCCCAGCCAGCTGCGCGCCTTGCAGCCCAACGCCTGGAGGGTCATCGCCAGCAGTCCGGCGGTGACCTGCTCGCCGCTGGCGACCACGACATCATATTCGGCCGGATCAAACAGCGGATTGGCCTCGCGGCAAAAATTCACCAGCCGATCGGTTTCGCCCGCCATGGCCGAGACGACAACCGCCACCTCGTGGCGCTCACCGTTCTGGCCAGCCTGCTGGCGGCGCACGATATTGGCAACCCGGCGGATCCGTTCGGACCCGGCCATCGATGTACCGCCAAATTTCATCACGATGCGGGCCAAGGCCAGTCGCTCCCGAAAATCCAACCAAACCCGCAGGCAAAGACCTACCAACCGGGCGGCGGCCCTGTTAGGGATGCACCATGGCTATTGCAACCACTGGCAAGACGATCCGCCCCGAAGAAGCCGCCCATTTTGGCAGGCTGGCCGCCGATTGGTGGGATCCGAAGGGCTCGTCCGCGATGCTTCACCGGCTAAACCCGGTGCGGCTGGGATTCATCCGCGCGGCAATTGATGCCCACTGGCCGGGCGATTCCACCGCCCTGAAACCGCTGGCGGGCAAGCGCGCGCTTGATGTTGGCTGCGGCGCGGGGCTGCTGGCCGAGCCGCTGGCCCGATTGGGTGCGGCGGTCACCGGGGTTGATGCGGCGGCGGAAAATGTCGCCGTGGCACAGGCCCACGCCGCCGGATCAGGGCTGGCGATCAACTATCTGCACGGTGAAATTGGTATGCTCGGCCAGACTGGCTTTGACCTGGTAACCGCGATGGAAGTGATCGAACATGTCGCTGATAAGTCTGCGTTTATTGCCGCGCTGGCCGCCGGGCTTCGCCCCGATGGGTTGATGATCCTTTCCACCCCTAATCGCACCGCCGCCTCGCGGCTGCTGCTGGTTGGCGCGGCTGAAGCGGTCGGCATGGTCCCCAAAGGCACCCATCATTGGGACGATTTCGTAACTCCTGAAGAATTGCACGCGCTGCTGGCCCAAGCCGGCCTAGTCATGGGCGAGCCAAAGGGCATCGCTTTTTCCGCCCTGACCGGGCTTGGCCTGTCAGACAGTCTTGGGCTGAATTACATCGTTACCGCATGGCATGGCTGATTAGCCGGGCGTGATTTCCACAATTATCCAGGACAAGATAGTCGCTGCCAAGAACAGCGGCCATGACCAATAGACGCTGTGCCCTTGGACGTAGATATGCTCAATCCGGAGCCAAGCACCGGTCGAATGGTTTGAACCCATGATCCCTGCGACAGCAAGGTTGAGCAGTGTGCCAGGCACCAGCGCCTTGAAGAAGTTCATCTTACCCCCCTTCGCTTCGTGCGATCATATCGCAGATTGGTTACCAAAATTCTATTCGGCACGAAGATCAAGCTCCGGCGAACTGCGCCCCGTGAAGGCGGCCCGGACCAAGGCTTCGCGTTCGTCCCAGCTCCCCGAAATTCGCTCAAACCGCACTCCGGTACGGACCAGCATCTGTTTCGCCACTGCCGCAAATTCGGCGCGGGCCTCAGAACGGCCGAAAAAGCGCGTCCCGTCGGCCACCCACGGCACATCGGGCTCGAACAGCAGATAGAGCTCGGCCTTGTCATAACCGAGCAATTCGCCGGGCACCTCGCCGAACAGCATCTGGGCCCAGGCCGCAGTCATCAGCGGATCGGTATCGAGGATAAGCTGCGCCGGTTTACGGGCTGCGGCTGCTTGCACCGCGAGTTCCTGACCCGCCGCAATCGCCAGCAGATCGGCCATGGTGAACTCCGTGCCACGCTCTGCTGCATAGCGGCGGCCATATTCGGGTACCCACGGATGGCCCAGCTCAGCGCTGAGCTTTGCCGCCAGTACCGATTTACCAGTGCTCTCGGCGCCGTGAAAACAGATCCGGATCACGCCTGCTTGGGCTCCGCCTTAGCGGCAGAAACCCATTCCTTCAATCCGAACAACGACATAACCAGCATCCCGCCGTATAGTCCGGCAGTGGGATAAAGACCGCGGTTGATGTAAAGTCCCACCGCTCCGAAATCGATCAGAATCCACAGCATCCAGTTCTCCACCCGGCGGTAAGCCAGCAGGATCTGGGCGGCGACACTCGCCCCGGCAATCGCCGAATCAGCGAATGGCATGGCCGCGTTGGTATAGCGGTGCATCACCCAGCCAAGGTTGAGGCTGATCGCGGCGGTGACCGTGATCCACACCGCGCGGCTCTGCCAATCGAGCCAGCGCACCGGCACTCGCCCGCTCGGCCCGGCTTCATCATCGCCAACCTTGAGCCACAGATACCAGCCCCACAGCTGGGCCAGCACGAAGAACACCTGCAACCCGCTTTCGGCATAGAGCCGGGTTTCCCAGAAAATGAAGATGTAGATCGCCACCGAGGCGATGCCGAAGGCGTAGTTCCACACAATCCGGAACACCAGCAGCGCGATGTTGATCAGCCCAAGGCCCGCCGCGACCCATTCAAGGATCGCCATCCATTCCGAAAAACTCATGCCACCAAGATTCATGCCAGCGCGGCCTCCCATTCGTCGGGCCTGAAGCCCACCAGCAGACCGCCAGAATGTTTCACGATCGGGCGGCGGATAGCACTGGGATTGGCGGCCATCACCGCCACTGCCCGAGCCGCGTCAAGCCCGCTCTTTTCAGCATCCGCCAGCTTCCTGAAAGTCGTGCCCGCGCGATTCAACACCTTTTCCCAGCCAGCCAAATCAGCCCAGCCCGCAATCAGCGCCGCATCGGCCCCCTGCTTTTTGTAATCATGGAAGGCATAGGCAATGCCCCGCCCCTCCAGCCAGTCCCGTGCCTTTTTGACCTTATCGCAATTGGGTATGCCGTAAAGTGTGACAGTCACGTAAGCAGACCTTTCAAAGCGGTCGTGGCGAGAGCTGGCCCATTCCTAGCCGCTTAATGCGGGTCTTGGGAGTAGACATTTTCGGCCATCCACGACAAAGCCACAGCACTATGAGCATCAACAGCTTCGGCCACCTGTTCCGTTTCACCACCTGGGGCGAAAGCCACGGACCAGCGCTGGGCGCGGTAGTCGATGGCTGCCCGCCGGGATTGGCGATTTCCGCAGCGCTGCTCCAGCCGTTCCTCAATGCGCGGCGACCCGGCCAATCCAAATTCACCACCCAGCGGCAGGAACCCGATGCGGTGCAGATCCTTTCGGGGGTGTTTGAGGGCAAGACCACCGGAACGCCGATTTCGCTGGTGATCGAGAACGTCGATCAGCGCTCGAAAGATTATTCCGAAGTCGCCGCCGCTTATCGCCCCGGCCACGCCGATTATGCCTATGACGCCAAATACGGCCTGCGCGATTATCGCGGCGGGGGCCGCAGTTCGGCGCGTGAGACGGCGGCGCGGGTGGCAGCAGGCGGCGTGGCGCGGCTGGTTATCCCGGAAGTGACGATCCTGGCCTATGTCGCCGAGATTGGCGGCGATGCGATCGATCCTGGCGCATTCGATCCTGCTGAAATCGCCCGCAATCCGTTCTTCTGCCCCGATCCCAAGGCGTCAACGCGGTGGGAAAAGCTGGTCGATGACGCGCGGCTGGCCGGCTCTTCGCTCGGTGCAGTCGTCGAATGCGTTGCAACTGGCGTGCCCGCAGGCTGGGGCGCACCGATCTATGCCAAGCTCGATGCCGATCTGGCCGCTGCAATGATGGGGATCAACGCGGTCAAGGGCGTCGAGATCGGCGATGGTTTTCGCGCAGCGCGGCTGACTGGCGAGCAGAATGCCGACCGGATGCGGCCTGGGTCCCAAGGGCCGGAGTTTCTCGCCAATCATGCTGGCGGGATCGCGGGCGGGATTTCCACCGGGCAGCCAGTGCTGGTGCGCGTCGCCTTCAAGCCGACCAGTTCGATCCTGACGCCGGTCGAGACGATTACCCGCGA
>JANMKT010000044.1:0-18880 GCA_031372185.1 Novosphingobium sp. | reverse complement strand
GGTCGAGCAGATCGTGCGCAGTCACGGCCATAACCACGCCGATTATGTGCTGTCGGGGCTGCCCTTTTCAACCTTGCCCGATGGCATCGGCCCGGCGATTGCTGCGGCCACCCACCGGGTGCTGCGCCCGGGCGGGGCGTTCCTGGTCTATCAGTTTTCGGCCCGCGCGCGCGTGTTCATGGCCAGGCATTTCACGCATATTGATGTAGGCTTCGAGCTGTGGAACGTGCTGCCCTGCAAGCTGTTCTGGGGCTGGAAAGACTAATTATTCGAAGGTTATGCTAACCGCTTCGGCGGACGGCCCGGATAGCTGGCGATGGATTGAAGCCAACACGGCGATGAAGTAAAGCGTCATCACCGCAGTGAGTAGCGACGAGATTACCGCTGCGACCATCTTTGCCGCTTCGCCGCCAGCAACCAGCGCGAGCGCAACGCCAGCCGCGGCCATGATCACCATCAGCACCACCAAGAAGGCGACCCCGAGCAGGATGAAGAACAACAGGATGCGCGCGGTATTGCCGCGGGTCAGCTCCCACGAGCGGCGCAATGCCGCGATCGGATTGCGCACGCGATCGACCGCCACCACCGGCGCGATCAGTGACATCCGGATACCGCTGTAGATCACCGCAACCAGCACACCGAGCCCGATCACCACCAACAGCGCAGGCACGCCAGCGGCTGCTGCTGCACCGATCAGAATGCTGCCGCCAAGGCCCAGACCCAGGCCCATCAGCAGATAGGCTCCAAGGTAGGGCAGCACTCCGCTCAGACCAAGCCGAATTGCTTCGCCAACGGTCGGCTGCGCCCGATCGGTGAACAGGGTGAGCACCGAAAGCGTCCCCGCTGCCTGGATCAAGGACATGGCCAGCAAGTAAGGTATGGTCGTGCGGTAGATATCCAGCGCCATTGTAACGGTCTGTTCCGGGGTCAGCCCGGGCTGCGGTTCGGGGGTCGGCACCAGCAACGCGAAAGCCAGGCTCGGCAGCATGAAAAACACCCCCGCAAGCGCCAGCAGGACGTCGCGGTTGGCCGAAACCGCCTGGACTGCGTCCTTCCAGGCTAGGTTGCTATCGAAGCGCATGTCAAATCTCCCGTTGCTGCCCCTTGATAACCACAGCGAATGGCGCCACGCAATGCGCGATGGTTGGAACACTGCTCGGCGGGATCGAATTGCGCCAAGAAAGCGCGCTGGTGCCCTATCGCGCCGCGCTGGACGCAATGGCGGCGCGCAACGCCGCGATTGCCCAGGGGAGCGCGGCGGAACTGATCTGGCTGCTCGAACATCCCCCGGTCTATACCGCCGGAACCAGCGCCGCTGCTGCTGAACTGCTCGATCCGCGGTTCGAAGTGGTCGAGGCCGGGCGCGGTGGGCGTTACACCTATCATGGGCCGGGCCAGCGGATCGGCTATGTGTTGCTCGATCTCAAGCTGCGGTCCCGCGATGTGCGCGGCTTTGTCCATGCGCTGGAGGGCTGGGTTATCGCCACGCTGAGCGATTTTGGCGTCGAAAGCTGGCGCGCGCCGGGGCGGATCGGGATCTGGACCCGCGATATTGACGGACGCGAGGCCAAGATCGGCGCGATCGGCGTGCGGATCCGCCGCTGGGTGACGATGCACGGGTTTTCAGTCAATCTTTCGCCTGATCTGGCGCATTTTTCAGGGATTGTTCCCTGCGGGATCGAGGAATTCGGGGTTACCAGTCTGGTCCGGTTGGGGGTGATGGTTGATTCCGCTGCCTGGGATCGGGCATTACTGGCCCGCGCCGCAGAGTTCCTGGCCGCGCTTGACCAGTCTTGTCCTTCGGAGCCTGCCCAATGATCAAGCTGAACCGCCTTGTTATAATCGCCGCGCTGGGCCTCGCACTTGCGGGCTGCAAGGATAATCAGAAGGCCACCGGCGGCACTGCCGATGGCGAAATTCTGCCCGGTACGGCCAGCGATGCGATGCTGCCGCTCGATAGTGTGCGCTCGCAAGCGCCGTTGGCCCCACATGATGACAAATCGAACACAGAGGCGAGCGATGCAGCTAAACCGACTGAACCCAAGCCGGCGACCGATAGTGCGGCGCCGCCAGAGCCGACGCCCGAGGCCGCTCCGGTCGCCGCCGAACCCGGAGAATAAATCTATTCGTCGATGCCGAGGATTCGCTGCGCCAGCTTCAGGTGCGGGCGATCAATCATCTTCCGCTCGATTTGCAGCACGCCAGCCCCAGGTTCGGCCGAAAAGGCCGCGACAATTGCGCGAGCTTCGTCCAGTTCTGCCTCGCTTGGGGTGAACGCCGCATTGATTACGGCGCATTGGGCCGGATGGATCGCCAGCATTCCACCAAAACCATCGGCCCGCGCTTGTTCGGCGGCACGCTTCAACCCCTCGGTGTCGGCAAAATCGGCGTGGAGCGTATCGATTGCGGCCACGCCTTTGGCATGGGCAGCAAGCAGTGTTTGCGCGCGGACCAGCCGGAAAGTATCGGTCCAGCTGCCATCGGCATGGCGTTTGCGGGTCGCTCCGATCGCAGCCGAGAGATCCTCTGCCCCCCAGGTCAGGCCAGCCAGGCGCGGCAAATGCTCGGTGGTATAGGCGCCGATCGACATCGCCGCCGCCGCAGTTTCGCTGACCAACGGCATGATCCTGGTCGTGCCGGACTGGATCTGGTTGTGCTGCTCCAGCTCATAAAGTTCGGCGGCCAGCTGCAGGACCGAATCGGGGCCAGCCGATTTGGGCAGCATGATCCCATCGGGTGCACCCGCCATCACTGCCGCCAGATCCTGGCGCCACAATTCACCACTTTCGAACGCATTGATCCGCACCCAGCGGCCCTGCCGGCGGGATTGATCGCGCAGCTCGGTCACTTGCCGGCGATGCGCCACCAGCCAATCGCGGGTCTTGGCGCGCGCCGCATCCTTGTTGGTGATGGCGATCGAATCTTCCAGATCGACGATAATCACGTCGGCTCCGGTTTCAGCCGCTTTGCCCAGCTTCCTGTCGCTGTCGCCGGGAACAAACAGCCATGATCGCTGCGCCATCGAAATTCCTCGCTCAGGCCGGCTCCAGCACCGGATAATCGATATAGCCCTTGGGTCCGGGCCAATACCAGCTTTTTGGCGCATCGACATTGGGGGCCCATTCGGCTCCTGCCTTGATCCGGGCATGAAGATCGGGGTTGGAAATATAGGGCCGCCCGATGCTGACCGCATCGCACTTGCCTCCGGCCACATCGGCGGCGGCAGTTTCGGCGGTATAGTCGCTGTTGAGGACCAGCGGACCTGAGTAAAGCTTGCGGATCAGCGGGCTTTGTTTTGGCACATCGGTGCGGCCAAAGGAGCCTTCTGGTCCAGGTTCGCGCAGTTCGACAAAGCCGATGCCAAGCTCTTCGAGAATTCGTGCTGCCTCGCCGAAAATGCTCGCTGGATTACTATCGTCGCAGCCTTGGGTTTCGCCATTGGGCGATAGCCGGATCGAAACCCGGTCCGCGCCCCACACCGCGATCAGACGTTCGAGCACTTCGCGCATGAAGCGGGTGCGGTTCTGGACCGAGCCACCATAATCATCGTCGCGCAGATTGGTGTTGTTGCGCAGAAACTGGTCAACCAGATAACCATTGGCGCCGTGGAGCTGAACTCCGTCAAACCCGGCCGCTTTAGCGTTTTCAGCGGCGCGGCCATAATCTGCGACCACGCGGGCGATCTCCGCCACGGACAGTGCATGGGCTTGCTCGTTGGGCTTGCGGCCCGTCGGCGTGTGGGCATGATCCGGCGCAGTCGTGGCCGAAGCCGAAACGCTCAGGCTCCCGTCAAGGAAATCGGGATGGACCAAACGGCCCATGTGCCACAGCTGCAAGATGATCCGGCCGCCCGCAGTGTGCACCGCTTCGGTCGTCAGCTTCCAGCCTTCGACTTGCGCGCTGTTCCAGATGCCCGGAGCGGACGGCCAGCCTAGACCCTCGACGCTGATCCCGGTGGCTTCGCTGATGATCAGACCGGCCCCGGCGCGTTGCCCGTAATATTCCGCCATCATCGCAGTAGGGATGAAGCCCGGATCGGCGCGACCGCGGGTCAGCGGGGCCATCAGGATGCGATTGGGGGCGTCAATCGCGCCAAGCTTGATCGGCTGGAACAGTTCTTCGTGCACGCTGGTCTCACTCTTCAATTTCGTTTTGCAATCTAGTCTGTGCGGCTAAGGCATGGCGATGGGGAATGCAACCGGGGCCAAGTCTGACTGGAGCGGGTGGCACTTTGCCGCACTGATCGGTGGCAATGTCGCGCTGGCGGTCGGCTCGTGGCCAGTGCGGCTGGCAGATACCGGGCCGGTGTCCGCCGGTTTCTGGCGCTTGATCCTGGCGGTTCCGCTGCTGGCGATTCTGGCGCGAGCGAACCGCCAGGCGTTAACCGGGTTTTCGCCCCGGACCTGGGCGATCATGGTTGGCGCCGGGGTGTTCTTCGCGCTCGACATTGCCGCCTGGCACATCGGGATTGGCCTGACCCGCCTTGGCAATGCCACGCTGTTCGGCAATTCAGGCAGTCTGATCCTGATGGCCTGGGGGGTCTTTGCGCTGAAACGCTGGCCTCACCGTGCCGAGGCTTTGGCGCTGGCCGCCGCGCTGGGCGGATCGGCGATCCTGCTCGGTCGCAGCCTCGAAATCGACGATCAGGCGCTGACCGGCGATCTGTTCTGCCTGCTCGCGGGCTTCCTCTATGCCTTCTACATCCTGCTGTTGCAGGGCGCGCGGGCCAATCTGGGCAGCTGGACGTTGCTCGCCTGGTCGAGCCTGGCCGGCGCGCCGATCATGCTGGGGATCGCGCTCCTGCTGGGCGAGCCGTTCTGGCCGCACAACTGGACCCCGATCATCCTGCTGGCGCTGGGCAGCCAGGTCGTGGGCCAGGGGCTGCTGGTCTATGCGCTCAAGCATTTCCCCCCGTTGGTGGTGGGCCTCGCGCTGCTGACCCAGCCGGTGGTCTCGGTTGTGGTCGGCTGGTTCGGGTTTGGCGAGACGCTGGGTTGGCTCGATGGGATCGGGATGGCGCTGGTCGCCACGGGGCTGGTGCTGGCACGGCGCAATGAACCGCAAGGCTGACGCTGCTTTTGCGCAATTGTGTTGTCAGCCAGCTGCAATTCGGTGGAAAAATTGCCGCGAATTGCAGCTTTTGCTTGCTGCTTTGGAAGAGTTTCCTAGCCTCACCCCATGATGCTCTTTGTCGAATCGTCGGCTAGGGCGAAAGTCCTCGGGAGCATGTCATGGCCAAAAACAGCAACAGCGCAATCGCACAGGAAATTGCGGAAAATACTGCGGGCAACGATATTTTCGAAGTGCTGGGCAAGAACCGGGTGAACGATCCACTTGCAATCACCCGTGACGATCCGTTGTCCTTCAACCTCGATGATTATGTTGGCGCAACCTACCGGGGCAAACCAGTGGTTGGATTGGACGTGGTGATCGATAAAATCGATTCGGGCCGCACCGATACAGTCAATGCCGGAGTGATCACTTATGGTTTCCTCGAACTATCGCATCTGACTGGCGTTTATAACAATCCCAATTTCGGCTTCACCGCTGGCTATGGCGTTTCCCCGTTCAGCGCCGATCAGCGCGCTGCGGCGCGTTTGGCAATTGGCATGTGGGACGAACTGATCGCGCCGACTTTCGTGGAAAAGAACGGCCGCGGCGCGGATATCCAGTTCGCCAACAGCTATGATCCGGCCCAGGCCTATGCCTATTACCCCGGCGATCAGGGTTACAAGTACCAGAGCGACGTATTCGTCGCCGATCCGGCGATCAACTGGACCAACAAATGGTTCGATTACGGCGGCTATGGCAATACGACCCTGGTGCACGAGCTGGGCCATACGCTCGGCCTCTCGCACCCCGGCGCTTACAATTTCACGCCAGGGCAAAGCCTTAACTACACCAATAACGCCGAATATGCCCAGGACAGCAACCAATATACCATCATGTCCTATTGGTCCCCGGGCGAAACCGGTGCGCGGGCGATCAACTGGAGCGCCTTCGTCAACAATTTCGCGCAGACCCCGATGCTGCACGATATCCTGACCATCCAGGCCAAATATGGTGCCGATCCAACCACGCGGGCGGGCGATACGGTCTATGGCTTCCATTCAACCGCGGGCAACGCGGTGTTTGATTTCAGCCTCAACCCCTATCCGCTGCTCGCGATCTATGATGCCGGCGGAATTGATACGCTGGATATGTCGGGTTTCACCGCAGGCGTGTTCATCAACCTCAACGACGGCAGCTTCAGTTCAGCCGGACAGGGTGCGCCAACGCTCAGCGCGCTCAATGCCGAACGGGCCGAGCTGGCCGCGCTGCAAGGCGGCGGTTTCGCTCCCGTGACGCAGGCTGCGCTGACCGGGGTTTTCAACAACTTCCAGAACGCCAATGCCAATTCGATTGCGGCAGACACTGGCGTCACCGGGGTCCGGGCCAGCGAATACCAAAACATTGCGATCGCCTATGGCACGATCATCGAAAACGCGGTGGGCACCGGGCAGCGCGATCTGCTGTGGGGCAATGAAGTGTCCAACAACCTGTCCGGCGGCGGCGGCGATGACGTACTCTACGGCTTCGCCGGCGCAGACGTTTTGAATGGCGGCGCAGGCGCTGACGTCTTGACTGGGGGCTCAGGCGCAGACCGGTTCGATTTCACGAACATCGAACTGGGCGACCGGATTGCAGACTTCGTCAGCGGCACCGACAAGGTCGATCTGCGCGGAACCGGGGTGGACTTCAGCTGGATCGGCGGCGCTGCCTTCTCGAACACGGCGGGCGAACTGCGCTTTGCCGGTGGTTTTCTGCAAGGCGATGTCAACGGCGATGGAGTGGCCGACCTCTCGATCAGCCTGGGCAGCGCGCTGATGATCCAGAGCGATGTGCTGATGGTGTAAAGCTTACTCTCCGGGGGGAGCGCGAGGGGCGGTGCCGCAAGGCGCCGCCCCTTTGTGTTGGGGGCGGAATAATGCTTTCTTAGCCCCTCCGCTTCAGGGGAGGGGTTGGGGTGGGGCGTGTCGGTCAGGCGGATTGCGTGACGCACACGCCCCACCCCGCTGCGACTAGGCGGCAAAGCCACCAAGTCTCACTGCCCCTCCCCTGACGAGGAGGGGGGTAGGAATACCCATGCACCACACCGTCATGCTGAACTAAGGACGGTAGTCCTGTATTATATTGATATTGCTTGGTAAATATCGACATAATTTGCCTGTGCAGGAACTGTGTAGAATAAATTAGGGTTCCGTGCAGATTGTTGCAGCTTGAACGTGCCTTGGCATGTGGCAGCGAGGGTAGCTTTTGTCCATCGTTTCGTTGTTTGTAGGGCTACAGAGCCATTGCGTTATCGGTATGGCAAAAGTGGCCGAATTGTGGGCTGGCCGCTTTGGCGCGAACGGCGAGGAAACCTGCCGTTGGTTCAGCTGAGGCGAGGCATACGAGTTGAACTGCTTCGAACCGCTCCGTCTGGGGCACGCGGCTGACACTCATCGGCTTTGCGTGAATGTAATTTCCTTTCTTGTCGGATCATCACTGGGTAGGGTTGCAGAATGGAACGCAGCATCGGGCTGCGGGGGGGGTTGATGAGTGCAACATATCCTACGAAGGTGATGCTTGCCTTCCGCAGCGGCGGAGTCTGCGCGTTTCAGCCGTGTGGGAAGCACCTGACTTATACGGCGACGAAAGGCGAGGACACCTATGTCGCCGAAGCGGCACATATCCGCGGTGAGAAGCCCGAGGCGGCGCGGTATGATGCAAGCATGACGCACGCCGAGCGTGATCGCATTGATAACCTAATCTACATGTGCACCGACCATCATACCATCATCGATAAGGTCGAAGCCGATTGGCCGACTCCGGTGCTGATAAAGTTGAAGGCGGATCATGAAGCCAAAGTTCGGGCCGCGATTGAGGAAGCCTTCGCCAATGTCGCATTCCCGGAACTCGCGACTGCTATATCGTGGGTGACGAAACAGGATCCGGCAATTCCTGGCGGGGGCTTCGAGATCATCTCGCCGGACGAGAAGATCAAAAAAAATGAGCTATCGAACAGCTCGCGGCACATCATTGTCGCCGGCCTGACCTCACAGGCAACAGTCTCGGCATACGTCGAGGCCGAGACCCAGCTCGACCCCGATTTTCCGGAGAAGTTGAAGGCCGGATTCCTTGCGGAATATTGGCGACTGCGGACGGATGGCCAAAAGGGCAATGAGTTGTTTGAGTTGATGTGTGCTTTTGCCCAGCGTGGTTGCACCAAACAGGGAGACAAGACCGCCGGTCTGGCCGTACTTATCTACTTGTTCGAGATCTGCGACGTGTTCGATAAATGATCCTACCTACGAAGCATATTCCACAGGAAGAGGCGCTGATCGGTGTCGGTGCCACGCTGTTGAAGTGGCTCGACCGACCACACACGGTGTCCGGTCTGTGGGAGCGCGTGCGCGCTGAATCCAATGTCGGGACCTTTGAGCGCTTCGTGCTTGCGTCCAACCTCCTATACCTCATCGGAGCGATCGATCTGCGGGATGGTCTGCTCGTCAGGGCCTCGCTGTGATCAGGGGCGTCCGAGCCAACAAAAAAGGCTTCAGGCAAATCACGTTCGGGACCGGCGCGAACATCTTATTGGCCGACCGCTCGAAAACGGCCGGCGACAAAGACACCACGAACGCGCTGGGCAAATCCACCCTAATCGAGATCATCGATTTCTGTCTCGGCGCGAACTCGGATCCGAAAAAGGGTTTGCGCATCGAGCAACTGGAGGACTGGTCCTTTACGCTAGATCTGACCCTGCGCGGCACCGACGTCGCCGTGACACGATCGGTGCTGACGCCCGGTTTCATAGAGATCGAGGGCGACGCCAGCAGCTGGGTCGTCCAGCCGGAGACCAACAAGGACGGTCTCTTCGGCTTTGACCTCAAGGCTTGGCGTGCGGTCCTGGCCTGGGCGCTGTTTGGTCTACCGGAAAACGCGAAAAGCCAGATGTATCGCCCTTCAGCTAGGTCGCTTCTGTCGTATTTTACGCGCGGTGTACCCTCTGCCTACAACAGCCCGTTCAAGTATTTCGAAAATCAGAAGGTCTGGGAAGTTCAGGTCTACAACGCCTTCTTGCTCGGACTGGATTGGGAAAAGGCAACTCGCTGGCAGCAGCTCAAGGACCAGAAGAATGCGCTCGATGCCTTGAAGAAGGCGATCAAGACCGGCGCGATCGATGGTGAGCTGGCGACGCTCGGCGAGCTAGAGGCCGAGCGTATTCCACTAGAGAACCAGCAGGAGCGTGAGGCCAAATCGCTGCGTTCCTTTCAGGTATTGCCGCAATATCGCGAGATTGAAAATCAGGCCAATCGCCTGACTTCCGAAATCCACGTCCTGGTGAACGCAAACATCGTCGATAAGCGCCGCATCGATCTGTATCGCGGTATCGCCGGCGAGGAAGGTTCGCCGGCCGATGATCGGCTCGAGGCGCTCTACCGCGAAGCGGGGGTCGCCTTGCCGAGCGCCGTGACAAAGACATTGGCCGAAGCCCGTGTCTTCAATGATACGATCATCAAGAACCGGCAGCAGTTCGTTGCAGATGAGCTTGCCGTGCTTGAAAACGGCGTCACCGAACGCGACCAGCGGATCGCGGCGCTGTCCGATGAGCGTGGCGGGTATATGAACGCATTGGCTGGCCATGGAGCGCTTGAGGAACTGACCCGCCTTCAAGAACTGCACCTCGCGACTCGCGCAAAGGTCGAAGCCATCACAAGCCGGATCGCCCAGTTGCGACAGATGACCACAAAGGCGGATCAGATTAAGGTCGAGACGGTCGAGCTTAAGCGGTCAACGGAGACGGACTATGAGGAGCGGCGGGCCGTTTGGTCGCGCGCGCTTACCCTCTTCTCAGAATATTCTGAGGCGCTGTACAAGGCACCGGGGCGGCTCGTCATCGACATTGATGACACCGGCTACCGCTTCGATGTGGAGATCGATGGAAGCCCAAGCGAGGGCATCAGCAAGATGAAGGTGTTCTGCTACGACCTGATGCTGATCTCCTTCGCGCGGAGCCGGGGTCTTGGCATTGATTTCCTTATTCATGACAGCACGATTTTCGATGGCGTGGATCCACGCCAGCGCGCCCACGCTATCGAACTGGCGGACGCAATGTCGAAGACCTACGGCTTCCAGTATATCTGCACGCTAAATACCGATATGGTGCCCGTGAGCGACTTTAGGGCGGACTTCGACTTTGAGGCTACTGTCCGGATGCGTCTGACCGACACCGATCCATCGGGGAGTCTGCTGGGATTCCGCTATTAATACGATGAGTAGGCATAAGCGTCCGCTCACTGGAAATTCAAAAGCGGGTCTCAACGACTGGGGTGGGCGCAAAACTGCCGTTCCTGTTAGCTCCAGAATGGCTAACTCCGGCCCAGCGATCCTTACCGCCCTCGCCCCGGCCCATTGCGCTCGATGTCTTTCTCGTTGGCCTTAAACCGCTTTGTCATTTCGTTGTTGAGCATGAGCAACGCCCTCGCATGGCGAAGGCGCTGGGCATTGTTTGCGCCTTCCGAGATCAGAGCCCGAGCCCTGAGTAGCGCCTCGATTTCCTCGACACTGAGCGCCTCAAGGTTGTTGAATATCTTAAATTCCGACGGTGGGAACGTCATTGACCATTCCATCGGCCACCGCTCGATCATGGCGTCCATCACGCTCGCGTTGACGACATCATCTGGCAAGGCATTGGACGGCTTGCTGGCATAGTAGGTGCGCGTGGCGATCTCGGCGATGGTGCCAAGCGCCTCGTTCACTTGGGCGCGGTGCGCCGCAGCTTCTGTTTCCATTGCATCGACGCGGGCGGCGAGCGCCGCCACCCCTTCGGCAATATCGGTCAGCAACCCCAAGAGTGGATCGTCCTGCGTGTCGCTCATCGTCCTGGCCCTCCACGGTCGCGGTCTTGGTCACGTTCTTTAGCGTTTGTCCGGTCACGATCCCGCTCATCATCCTTACGCACCTGCTTGCCGAGTTCGGCCATGCGCGCGCGGAGACGGTTCGCTGCTGTGTCGGTGCCACGGTTCTGCCCCGGCTCCTTGTCCGCGTCGCGCTTGGTCTCGGGCGGTGCCGATGGCTCACGCCCCAGCGCCTTGTCGAGGCGGCCCCGCAAAGCCGCGATGCGGTCAGGATCGGACAGTAGCCCACGCGCCTTAGCGACCATATCGCGGGCGACCTCGCCAAACCGGAACTCGCGCCGCTCGGCAAAGCCGCGAACTGCGGCGTCAGGGGGCGGATAGTCGCTCGCCATATCCTTCGACCGCTCGCGCGACAGGGTGCGAACGAGTTTGCTCTGGTCGGTAAAGTCATCGCGGCCATAATGAAGCTGCACCCCGTCGCGGTGCCGTGTGAGGCCAACATAGGCCGAATGCCGATCCATCCCCGGCGTCGCCAATATATGCGCCTGATCGACTGTCACCCCCTGCGACTTGTGGAAGGTCGCGGCATAGCCGTGGTCGATATGGGCATAGTCTTTGAGGTCGAACGATACGCTGCGCCCGTCATCTGTGCGGACAGTCATATGTCCCGGCGTCACCTGCTCAACCGTGCCAAGCGTCCCGTTCTTGACACCCATGCCGCGCTCGTTGCGCAAGAACATCATCCGGTCGCCGCTGGCAAACTCGCGGTTGCCGCGTTCGGTTTTTACGTCAACGTCCGCGCCTAGCTCGCCGTGATCGCGCAGCTTCTCGCGCGCAGCTATATTGAGGTCACGCACCTCGGCATTGGTATGGGTAAGGATGATCCGGCTTTTGCTGGGGTCGCTGGTGCGGGCATCATCCCATCCCTCGACAAGTTCGGAGCGCGCGGCCGCGCGCGTTTCTGCACCGTGAACCATGCCCTTGTCATCGTAAGCATGGATAGCCTCGCCCGTGCGCCCGGTGGCGAGCGCGCGGGTTGCACCGCGCTGCCAGTCCTCGCGCTGCCGTCTGATCTCGGTGATCTCGACCGCGCCGTGCGCTTCTGCAAGCGAACGGAATGCGGCACCTGCCTCGATGGCTTGCAACTGTTCAGGATCGCCGACCAGCACAACCTTCGCGCCCGCATCGCGCGCTGCCGACAGCACCCGCTCCATCTGGCGCGTTCCTGTCAGGCCCGCTTCGTCGATGACCAGCACGTCACGCTCACTCAACTGCTCGCGGCCCTGCTTCCACTGATATTCGTGGGCAGCGATTGTCCGCGACGTGATTCCCGAACCGGCTTCGAGGTTTTCAGCGGCGATGCCCGAGAGTGATGCGCCGCGAACATTATAGCCTTCGCGTTCCCAAGCATCGCGCGCAACGCCAAGCATCGCTGATTTGCCACTCCCGGCATAGCCAACGACAGAGGCAAGGTCGGTGTTGCCGGTGACATGGTCGAACGCATCGCGCTGCTCGCCTGACAAGACCATCCCGCGCTCGGCAGCACCATCAAGCGCCGCATGGCGGTTTCGATCCGCAACGCCGTGCCGTTCGCTGGTCGCCAGCATTGACGCGGACAGGCCAAGCCGTTCCTCCACCGCGATCATGTCGCGGCTGGTAAACCGGTCTTTGTCCTTCCCGTCCTTGCCCAAGGCAACAAGCTCCGGGGAACCCCGCACCGAGGCCATGACAGAATCGAACTGATCTTTGCCGTCGCTATGCCGGAACGCGAACTGGGCAAGATCACGCTGCGTGAACGTCGCTTGGGAATGCGTAATGGCATTCAAGGCGATGGACGGATCGGCAATAATCTTGTCGCCATTCTCGCGGGCGATCCGCATATGATCGTCGGCGCGCTCGGCGTCTTCGCCGTTCATCTCGCGCCGCGATCCGGCTGCACCAATCTTGTGCTGCGGTTCAAGCGGGATGCCTTGGGCTTCCAATGTCCGGTGATCGACGCGGGCTTCAAGGCCAAGTTCGGCCATGCGCGTGTTTACATGATCGGCCCAGCTTTCGCGCCATTCTCCCAAAAGCTCTTTGCTATTCCAGTCGCGCTCCTTCTGGCCAAAGCCGTCCGGCCCAACTTCGCGCATCGACAGCATGACATGGGCGTGGGGTTTGGGGCTGCCATCTGCGGCCTTGTCCCAATGGACATTGAGGTCGGCGATCATGCCACGCGCCACAAATTCCCTTACGACAAAATCGCGCGCCAGCGCGATGCCGTCAGCCTCGTTCATCTCCCGTGGAATCGCGAACTCGACATCGCGGGCAAGCTGCGCGTCCTTGCGAACTTCGCCTGCCTCGACCGCATTCCAAAGTGTCTCGCGGTCGGTCAGCCGCTCGGGCGCACCTGCGGGCAGCATGATCTCGGAATGAACGACACCGGCCTTGTTGGTGAAGTCATGGTCGCGGCCAAGCCGTTCATCGGTTAGCCGTTCGGCGGCGCGATAGGCAGCCGATGCAACCGCGCTCGAACCATTGGCACGACTGACAACTTTGGCAGAGAAATGGTAGATCGCCATGACGATTGTAAATCTCTCACTTTTAAGCGACGTTGGCAACAACGTATAAGCGCGCACTCAAAACTGTCTTCGCCATTTTTGGCGTGACTTGCTTCGCTTCTGAGATGGTGCATTTGCGTGGGGCGCAATTTGCGCTTACGTTCGGCTACTTGATGCCAGTAATCGGGGGTGCGCAATGCGTAAAGTCCGGGATTATGATGCTGAATTGAAGGCGCTCGGCGACAAGGCGCGGCAGATAAAAGCCCGCAAAGTCGAGCAGCTTGGCGCACTTGTGGTTGCGACCGGTGCCGACGCGCTCGATCTCGAAGTCATCGCCGGGATGCTTCGGCACGGCGTCAGGGAAGCCCAGGTCGATTCCGTGAAGGAGAGCTGGCGCGCCGATGGTGCCACGTTTCTCGAAAGGCGCGGGCGAAAGGGTAATGCCGCTTCTGGCGGCGACGGATCAGGTGCTGGCTAGGAACGCGGCGGCGCGGCGGCGGGCTGAAGCCGGACAGCGCCGCCACGATACAAGGGAGTGGGTGGTGGAGCGACGCGAGCGGACGAGGCACCTGATCGAACTGGGCGGACTCGTCCAGAAATCGGGTCTTGTCGAACTCGCGGGCGATGATCGCGCCACCCTTTACGGCGCGATGCTCCATCTCGCCGGTCGCGCCGTGGATGATGACGGCGCGACCGCGCTGGCGTTGTGGAAGCGCCGGGGCAAGCGGGCGTTCGATGCCGAAGCCGTGGAAGCCGCAACTTCGGCGGATGCTACGGCCAAGGAGGATTGATCGGTGAAGGATCGGCTCTTCGGATGCGTCACGCTTCTCTATATCGGGGCGCTGATGTTTGCGTGGTGGATGCCAAGGACGCACACGGCATTCTGGCTGATCCTGATTGGTGGCCTCGCGGCGTGGATCGGGGGCATCTACCTCAAGGTCAGGTTCGCCCGCCCTGACGCGACGCTTGGCTCTGCGCAGTTCGGATCGCGTTCCGACGTGAACGCGCTGGCGAAGAACAAGGGCGATCTGCTGATCGGGCGCGATACCTTTGGCCGGTTGCTCCGTTATGACGGCCCTGCCCATCTTATCACCATTGCCCCGACGCGCTCGGGCAAGGGGGTCGGCACGATCATCCCCAATCTGCTCACTGCCAATCGGTCGGTCGTCTGCATTGACCCCAAGGGTGAGAATGCTCGTGTGACGCTTCGCCAGCGCGAAGCGTTCGGGCCAGTCTATTGCCTTGATCCGTTCGGTATCTCTGGACGGCCAACGGCACGTTACAATCCGCTCGACCGGCTTGAAGCCGATAGCCTCGATCTGGCCGAAGATGCGATGACGCTCGCCGATGCACTGGTGTTCGACGAGAATGAAACCGAAGCGCATTGGAACGAAGAGGCCAAAGCCTTGATCTCGGGTGTCATCCTTTACGTCGTTTGTCACGATGATGCCGCACATAGGAACCTGACCAGTGTTCGGGACTATCTGACGCTGGCCCCCGACGACTTCGCCGCATTGCTAACGGTGATGCAGGCGAGCGACGGCGCGGGCGGATTGATCGCGCGCGCCGCCAACCGCTACCTTAGCAAATCGCACCGCGAAGCGGCGGGAGTGCTGTCGGGCGCGCAGCGGCACACCCATTTTCTGGACAGCCCGCGCATATCCCAGGTCGTCAATGGATCTGATTTCACCTTTGCCGATCTCAAGGACAGTGTGGCGACGGTATTCCTGATCCTGCCGCCTGACCGGCTCGATACCTATTCGCGCTGGCTGCGGTTGCTCGTCGCACAAGCCATAGGCGAAATGGCGCGGTCGTCGACGAAGCCGCCGCGCCCGGTGCTGTTCCTGCTCGATGAATTTGCCGCCCTCGGGCGGCTGCAACCCATCGAGCGCGCAATGGGTCTGATGGCAGGATACGGCCTGCAACTCTGGCCGATCTTGCAAGACATCCACCAGTTGCGCAGTCTCTACGGAACCAGCGCCGGAACATTCCTGTCCAACGCCGGTGTCCTCCAAGCCTTTGGGGTCAACGATTATGACACCGCCGATATGCTTTCGAAGACGATGGGCCGCGAAACCATTACCTATGAAACCAGCGGGCAAAGCGAAAAGGACGTGATGGTCAAAGACCCCGAACGATCCTTGAGCAAAACCCAGCACCTCGCCGCGCGCAGCCTCATGGACCCGAACGAAATCATGAAGCTCGCGCCCGATACCCTTTTGCTCATGCGCGTCAGTGAGAATCCGCTGATCGTGAGGAAGCTGCGATACTATACTGACAGGGAATTTGCGGGGATATTCGATGTGGCGTGAGGTTAATGGCAACCGCCGCCTTGTTGAAACGATGTGGAGATCGACTCCCGAAGTGCGTATGAGGCTCGTTGCAATCTCAAGACTTCTTTCATCGGGAAAGTCATGATGTCTACCCGCTAGTGCCGTGTGTTTTCGGACACCCAGAGAAATTCATTGCAGCGTCGGGACTCTCCTTGCGTAACATCAAATGCGAGTTAGTCATCTTAGTGGGTTCGTTCAAACGAAGGAGGGTTCGACTTCTCCGGTTTGCTCAAACAAAGCAGAAAGTTCAGCATGACAAAGTTTGAGGTCTTACCAGCTTTCGCCACGCTTTTGACGCTTGAATCACTCGTCGGTTTCGAGGCTTTGCTGGCCTATCGTGATCGGTTTTTGACGGCCGCTCAAATGACCTCAAAAGGTGTGAATCACGGATTGCCATTTGTTTGGCATTTTGGAACATGGGGAGATATTGTCATAATCTCTCCGCTTGTTGCAGTTGCTATCGGGATGTTTTGGACAGATTGGCCGGTACGATCATTAGTGCTGTCGTTTTTTGCTGGATTGATCGTCGCAATATTACTGAATTGGTCATATACTTGGTTTGGCGGCTCCGATGCCTTCGTCCAACAACATAGCTTAACTCCATCTGGTTACGTCCATTTTCTATATATGTCTCTCTGCCTTTCCATTCTCATTCAGTTTTTTTTGTTCACACCAAATGTGTCACCAGATTTTTTGAGGATTTCCGGCATTCTAGTAGTCATTCATGTGTTTCTAGGAACTCATATGGCATTCGGAATCATCCAAAAGTACGTATCATTTGCTTGGTATTCCGACTTTCCCCTCCATAGTGCAAATGGTTGGACGATAGTTGGAGCGGTTTCAATCATGGTATTCATAAGGGCTTTTCTATGAATTCTATCACAAATTGGCTTTTTGAGGCTTACCATTATTTTACCGGTGAAAACGTAAAAACCGCTGAGGGAAAGGCTCTCTTTGCGGATCGGATTGTTGAAACGATCATGGGGGCAACTGCGCTCGGTATTATATTGTATAATAGCTTAAATTCTCGAAGTCCAATTCTCGCAAATATTTTACTATTATTGATTGCAATCAGGTTTTATGAAAGTAGGCGTAGCGTTGGTCAAGAGCTGAAGATCAGTATTGGTTTATATCCAGAGGGCCATATTCCTGATAATATGGCACAAGGGTCTCATTTAAGCATTGCTTTGCAAATTACCATTTTCATCGTCGCTTATATGGTTATTGGTTTGTCCACAGGCAATATACTGTTATCATCATCTTTAATGTTGTTAATTTCATGCTTCGATTATCGAACTCGGATGATTATTACGGATCATGTCATGAAAACCTTTTCTGATCCGACTTATCTTCCAGACAAATCTGAAAAGAGCTACCATAAGATCATGAAAAGAAGAGATATCGCACGCTGGTATCTAACAGAACTTCCCACTCGGACTAAGGAGGGGTTTTGCATTCTTGGGTGTTCGTTTTCTCTCATATTGAGCATTTACAGTTATGGGAAAGACGCTAGCGCGCACGTCGCTGACTATTTAGCCCTCATCTTGACCCTTATTGTCAACGAGATTATTGCTCATCGCTGGCGGAAGCAGCGGTTTCACCGGCTACGGTTGCTAGAGCTTGCAGACTGATTCGTTGATTGTTGGCATTGTAAAACAGGGGAACATTAAACCTTACCCCCATCAGGCCACTCATATTCCTGAAAGTCCGGGGCGGCAAAGCCGCCCCGCTGGATCGTCAGTCCTCCATGTCGTTTTCGACAGTCTTGGGCTTGGCCTTGGCGAGGATCGCAAAGCCGTCCGCGATCAGGTCAACCGAGTAGTGGGTATGCCCGTCAACCTTGTATTTCGACTGGCCGATGCGTCCGGTGATGCGGACAAGATCGCCGATTGTGGCGTTGGTGAGCCGGTCGCGCAACTTGGCAAACAGGGTGACGCGGTGCCACTGGGGATCGGACTTCCATGTTTCGCCTTCGCGGCGGTTGTAATTGGTGGCAACCGAGATGTGGGTGACTTTCTTGGCGGCGTCGATCCTGCCGAGCCGTCCGATGATGTGAAATTCGACGATGTTCTGCACTGTCTGTCTCCTGATCGTGTCAGGCGAGATGTCCTGACGGACATGACAGGGCCGCGCGCCGCCTGCGCGCCAGCCAAAAAACGGAGGCTCCATTCATGGAAACCGTAGGCTGAAAAGCCGGTTTTTTGCTTGCGCGCATGAAGGCGGTGCCAAGCGGCTAATTTCCGTCAATCAAGGACATGGCTGATACGCGGTCGGGGTGTGTTGTGCAGAAGTGCGGTTTCAGGTCGTTGGCGACCGGCGATCGATGCTGTCAGACGCGGCTATATCAGGTCGCTTTGCCGCTGCCGTGCTGAACAAGGTGGCTGGCCGATACCAGCATCTGCAAATGCTCCTTCACCGTGTTGCGGTTTGCGCCTGTTACATCCACAACTTGGTTGTTGGTAATTCGCCCGTGCGCTTTCGCCAGTTCGAGAATTTGAACAGCAAGTTCGGGCATTCAAGTTTCGGATGAATGCCCGTTGCGGGCGGTTGGCGGGAAAACAGCGAGTATCGAGCCATACTATAGCGTCGCTATGAGCGCACGTTGGTGTAAGCAGCAGACAAGAGTTGGCCGGGTGACGACATACGGCCATGTGGGGAATTGAATGGATATCGAGGCAATATCGTCCCTGAGTTGCGGTGCTTCGTTTTTCCGCAGCGATTTGCACATCCATTCGATCGGCGCCTCGCATGACGTAACCGATGTCAACGCGACCCCCGCGAACATTGTTGACATCGCCATCGCCGAGAACCTGCAGATCATTTCGATCACCGACCATAATGAGATCGACAATGTTGGCGCCGCGATCGCGCACGGAGTTGCGAAGGGAATCCTGGTCATTCCCGGTGTCGAGCTCTCGACGCCCGAAGGCCATCTGCTGTGCTACGCTTCCAACCTCGACGCGCTGGCGCGCTTCTTCAACCGTCTCTCTATCGCCGGGCGGCGGACCAAGGATTGTCGTTGCCAGACCGGAATGGCCGAATGCCTAAACATCCTTGCAGGCGAAGGGGGCTTCGCAATTCTCGCCCATGTTGAGGTGCCAGGTGCCTTCGAAGCGAACGTCCCGCG
>JANMKT010000089.1:0-71425 GCA_031372185.1 Novosphingobium sp. | reverse complement strand
CCTCCCCACCGGGGAGGGGAGCCTAGCGAGTTTTCCACCCTCTCGCTCATCCTCGCGATCCCCGATCACCCCTGGACCCGCGCCACCAAGGATGCCGCCGCCGTGCGGATCGCCATGACGGTGGCGCAGGCCGGGCAGCACGACGGGAAACTGATCGAGATCGTTAGCGAAACCGGGCTGGACAGTGATAATCCGGTGCTGGTGGAGAGGGTTCTGACCGGGCGGATCAATCCGGATTTGTCACTCGGTTCTGATGCGACTCTGGTTGCTCCTCTAAAAGCCAACGAGGGAATCAGCTTCCGAGGCGTCACCTTGATTGGGCGAGGATTTATCATCAGCGACGCCGAAGCGAAGCACCTTGGAGTTGGCAAACGCGACGGACTGGAAAATTTTGTTCGCAAGTATCGAAACGGTCGCGATCTCCTTGCGCGGTCCCGAGACGCGCTGGTACTTGATTTTTATGGATTGTCAGAGTCCGAGGTGCGCAACCGCTTTCCAGAGGCCTATCAACATCTACTGTCGACTGTTCAACCATTCCGACAAGGCAGCAACAGAGCAGCGTATCGTGATCGCTGGTGGGTGTTTGGCGAGCCAAGGGGGGAACAGCGTCCAGCGTTGATAAATCTGCAGCGCTTCATCGCGACCACCCAGACTTCTGCACATCGCGTTTTTCAGTTCTTGTCGGGTGACGTTCTACCCGATCAGCAAGTCATTGCGATTGCGAGCGACGAGGGAATTTTGCTTGGCCTTTTGTCGTCGGAAATTCACCTTCAATGGGCGCTCCATGCGGGTGGCTGGCTCGGTGTTGGAAACGATAACCGCTACAACAACTCGCGCGTTTTCAATCCCTTCCCCTTCCCCGACGCCACTTCCGCACAGCGCGCGACAATTGCCGACCTTGCCGAGGAACTCGATGCCACCCGCAAGGCGGCGCTGGCCGAAGTGCCGGGGCTGACCATGACCGAAATCTATAATCTGGTGGCTTGGCTTAAATTACTTGGCCCCTCCCCTGAAGGGAGGGGGGAACTGGCTGATCGCGCTACCCACGACCGCGCCCGCGCCGCCCGCGCCGGGATTATCAGCCGTCTCCATCAGCAGATCGATGTCGCAGTTGCCGCTGCCTATGGCTGGCCAGCTGATTTGCCGCCGTCAGAAATCGTCACGCGGCTGGTCGCGCTCAATGCCGAGCGCGCGGCAGAAGAAGCTGCGGGCAAAATCCGCTGGCTCCGCCCCGAATACCAGATCCCCCGGTTTGGTGCAGCCAAGACAAAATAGGCGGGCAGCCTTGCGCCACCTGCAGCTGATCGAAGACGCCGCGCATGGCGAGGCGCTGTTTCCGTTTGAGGGAGACGGCGACAGCGTGGTTGAGACGATCACGGCCCATATTGCAGAAAGTCTGGGTAGCGGATCAGGATATCCGCGCGGCGCGCTGCAATGCTGAATCCTGAACCGACCCAACAAGGCTCAGTGCGGAACCTCGCCCCTTGCAACCGGAACCGCCCGCGAAGCGCGCATCAGCAGCACCAAAGGCAGCGCGGCCAGGCTTAGCCACATCATCAGGTAGAAATTGTCGACGTAGGCGATCATCGCAGCCTGACGATTGATTTCGGCATTAATCACGCTGAGCGCAGTCGTCCCAAGCTGCTGGAACCGATCGATCGTTGAAAAATCGAAGAGGGCCGTCATCGAAGCGGTCACATGCCCGGTCAGGTCGGAATGGCTGGACTGCAAATTTCGGGACAGCAACGCAGTGGTAATCGCGATGCCGATCGAGGCACCGAGCGAGCGCGACAAATTTAGCAAACTCGCGCCTTCAGTCCGCAAGGCTGACGAAAGTGTTGCGAAGGCAGAGGTGTTGATCGGGATGAACAGCAGCCCCATGCCAATGCCCTGAATGAAGCCCGAAGTCAGGATATGCCAATTGTCCACTTCTAGCGACCAACCCGCCATCTGCCAAAAGGACAGAGCTGTCAGCACGAAACCGCAAACCACGACCAACCGCGCATCCGCACCGCGACGGACAAGCACACCCGAGAGCTGCATACTGACCAAGGTTCCAAGCCCGCGCGGCATCATCGCCCAGCCGGTTCCGATCACCGAATAGCCAAACAAGCGCTGCAGCATCGATGGCATCAGCGCCATCGACGCGAACATCACCATTCCCATTGTAACCATGAAAAACAGCGCAACTACGAAGTTCCGGTTGGCGAACACGGCCCGGCTAAACAGCGTCTGGTTGGTCGAGGTCAGAAAATGAATTGCGCCGATCCACACTGCGCTGACAATCGCGATTGAATAGATCCAGATCTCAGTCGATTCAAACCAATCGAGGTGATTTCCGCGGTCGAGCAGCAACTGCAATGCGGTAATCGCGATCGCGATCATGCTGAAACCGAACATGTCAAAGCGCCGTTTGATGACCGGGCGCGACGGCAATTCTGCGATCAGGATTGCCAGCGCCAGGATGCCAAGCGGCACGTTGACATAGAACACCCACCGCCAGTTCCAGTTGTCGGTCAGCCAGCCCCCGACGATAGGCCCCAAAATCGGACCGATCATGATCCCCATGCCCCACACCGCCATCATCTGGCCCTGACGCGAGGGGCGGTTGATATCGAGCATGGCGGCCTGGCTTAGCGGCGAAATAAACGCGCCAGCTGCGCCCTGAAGCGCCCGAAACAGCACCATCTGGGTGATGTTTTGCGCCATCCCGCACAGCATCGACGCGAGCACAAACCCGGCAGTCGACAGGATGAACAGCCGCCGCGATCCGATCCGGTCCGCGAGCCATCCAGTGAGCGGCATCGCCACCGCGCTCGCCACAATATAGCTCGTCAAAACCCAGCTGATCTCGTCAGGGGTGGCGCCAAGTCCGGCCTGCATATGCGGAATCGCCACATTGGCAATGGTCGTGTCGAGGATCTGCAACAATGAGGCCGTCATCACCCCGATGACCACCAGCAAGGTGTTGCGGACCGGCAGGGCTGCAACGTCTGCGCCCGGTTGAGGCGCTCCTGCCGCTGCCGTCATGCCCTTGGCTTTGGCCCTGGCCTTGCCCGAGGTTGCACTCAATCCCATCGGCCAGGCCTAGCGGCGGCGGCCATCGGTGTAGATGGTAATGTGGCTCGACAGCCCGGCAATCAACTGGCGGGGGCTGGCCTCGTCGATTGCAATGCGGACCGGCACACGCTGAGTGACCTTGACCCAATTGCCGGTGGCATTCTGTGCGGGAAGCACCGAAAACTCGCTGCCCGTGCCAGCGCCGATCAGGGCGACATGGCCTTTGAGGGCCAGATCGGGGTAAGCATCGAATTCGATCCGCGCGGGCTGACCGACCTGCATTTTTGCCAGTTCGGTTTCTTTGAAATTGGCTTCAACATAGCTGGTTGCGTTGGCCATGATCGTCACCACCGGCAGGCCGCTGACAAGCTGCTGTCCGATCAGCAAACGGTCAGCCTGGGTTATGCGGCCAGACATTGGTGCCCTGACCACGGTGCGCGCAAGGTTGAGATCGGCTGCACTGCGCTGGGCGCGGGCTGCCGCTACGGCCGGAAGCACGCCGGGCACTTGCATGCCAGTTGCCAGCTTGGCGCGTGCTTCGGCTTGCTTGGCTTCGGCCAAACGCATTTCCTCACGGGCTTGCGCTACCTGATGTTGGGATGCTTCGTAATCAGCTCGCGTTGTGAATCCGCGACTCCACAAGGCGCGCTGCCGTTCGTTCCGGGCTTGAGCAAAGCCGATATCCTCGCGCGATGCGGCAATATCGGCGCCGGACATAGCCGAGGAATTGGCCAAAGCGGTCGCATTGGCCTGGGCGGCGGCGATTGCAGCATCCGCCTGGGCAATCTGGATGCGGTATGGTGCGGGATCGACGGTGAAGAGCACATCGCCGGCCTTGACCTGCTGCCCCTCGCGTACCGCGACCGAGACGATCTGCCCGCCGACTTCGGCGCTGACCGATACCTTGTCCTGCTGGACATAGGCATTGTCGGTCGAAACCTTGCCCTGCAGGCTTCGCCAGTAATACAACGTTCCACCGATCACGAGCAGCGGAACAATCGCCATAATTGCAAGCCGCCGCCAGCGGCCCGGGGGTTTCGGGCTCGCCGGGCTCTCCGAGGAGTCCAAATCGCTCAGGTCAATCCGGGGGTCACGATCAGCCATGCGACGCTGCCACTTCACTGCTGCGCCGAGACAAGTTCACCCGCAGCTTTTCCAGCAGTCGCTGAAGCGTCGCTCGCTCGGCAGAATCGATGCCTTCGAGTGCTTCCTCGATCATAACGTCGGCGAGCGGACGCAGCTGGGCGAGCAGGTCGTGAGCCCGTGGTGTCAAAAACAGATTCCACGAACGACGGTCCGCATCATCAGAACGGCGCTCCACCAGGCCGGCTTCCTGCAGCCGGTCGACCATCCGGCAGACGGTGATCGGTTCCACATCCAGATATTCGGCGAGCTTGCCCTGATTTACCCCTTCATGCCGCACCAGCGTAGTCAGGACCTGCCACTGCGGCCGGGTGACCCCGATCGCCCGGGCGCGCGCATCGAAAGCGCGTCGCATCAGCCGCGCCGAATCGGCGAGTATCGAACCAAGGTTGTCCATACGTCCGTATTATATAACTATACATATTATCGTCAAGGCTAACATCACCATTGCGCTTCAGCCGGACAGATCGTCAGTCCCTGCTTCTGACCATAGGTAAACGATTGCCGGGCACCGGGGCATCGAGGATCAACAGGCCGACCCGCAGTGGGGACACAGGCGGCCTGCAAGTCCGTTCAGTCCTGCACCGGAAAAGGGGATGGTAGCGGAGAAGGAATCTACGAATGGCAATCCATCCAATTGTTATAAAACAATAATTTTCCAAAACTATTGGAAAATACCCCCTCTGATACCCCCTTATTTCGAACGCGACGAATAGCCCATTTTACGCGATGAATTGGCACCGCAGCTCTGAATTGATGTCACCGATCGGCGGTGATGGCACTCCTGGGCACTCACCACTTCTGCGACATAGCGCCCGTCTGCTCGTCAAAGATGCCGGCGCATGAAGTCCCGCGCGACCGGGTAGACCTCGTTCTGGAAACGCGAGCCCGAGAAAACGCCGTAGTGCCCGACACCTTGCTGGACGTGACGGGCCCGTTTTGCTTCGGGGATGTTGGGGCAAATGGCATGGGCCGCTTCGGTCTGGCCAAGCGAGCACATATTGTCATTAGCGCCTTCGATCGTCAGCAGCGGCATATCCTGCAACGCCCCGAAATCGATCGGTTCGCCGCGGAATGTCATGAGCCCGCGTGGCAGGTGATGTTCGAAGAATATCCGTTCGATCGAGTCCAGATAAAAGCTTGCGGTCATGTCGAGCACGGCGAAATACTCGTCGTAAAAATCACGGAACGCCTCCTGCGCGTCATCGTTGCCCTTCACGCCATCCTTCACGAATGCCCCGTATTTCTCGATATGGGGCTTCAGGCTGAGCAGCATGAACCCCGCGAGCTGGTAAAAGCCGGGATAGACCCTGCGGCCCGAGCCAGCCAGGCCCGGCGGGATAGTTTTGATGTTACTGGACTTGAGCAGTTTCAACGGCACATGATCGGTCATCCGGTTGATTGGGCCCTTGTTGATTCGCGTGTCCATTGGCCCGGCCATCAGGGTCAGGCTGGCGGGCACGAGCTCGGGGCTGCGCTTGGCCAGGATCGCCGCCGCCATCAGCGCCGGCGGTGCCGCCTGACAGGTCGCGACCAGATGCGTTTCCGGACCCAGCTGTTCCATGAAGGCGATCAGATAGGCGACATAGTCGTCGAGTCCGAAATCGCCTTCGCTCAAAGGCACTTGGCGGGCATCGCGCCAGTCGGTAATGTAGGGGTCGAAGTCGCGGGCAAAACCCTTGACTGTATCGCGGAGCAAGGTTGCATGGTGCCCCGAAAGTGCCGCTGCAATCAGAACCTTGGGCTTCGCTGCGGCATCCGCTACCGAAAAGCCGACGAGATCGGCGAAGGGCAGGCTGTGGACACAGCGCTCTTCGAGGATGCCGTCTTCCGATTCCACATTGAAAGCCTGTTTCGGATAATCCTTGAGCGCGCGATACGGCAATTCGCACAGGGTCGCTGCCAGCCGGTTGGGCAGGCTGTTGCGCATCGGGTTCAGTTCGTGCCGCGCGATATCCTTGCCCGCACGCAGCAGAACCGACAGCGGACGCGCCAACCGGCGGGTCGCTTCATAGGTTGAATAGATCATGCATTCCCCTTGTTCGACAAATTCATCCAGTCGGGTTTTCGCGAACATATTGTCCCGGCGCATCACCTACCGGCAAATGCGCCGCAGAACCAAGCGACTTTGGTGCTGCCACCATCTTGCCGCTTCTCTTGCCGACCCATACGGTCCAGCTTTCCCACCAGCTGCCAATGCGCTTCTCCGCAGTGGGCTCCCATATGTCGGCATCGCCGGGGACGGCCACCCCCAGCTTGGTCCAAGCCTTGGGGTTTCCAGGCGGGTTGACGAGTGCGGCGATATGCCCGCCATTGCTCAGCGCAAAAGTCGTTTCGCCGCTCAGCAGATGGACCGCGTCATAGCACGCCTTCCACGGGGTCAGGTGATCGGTGATCGCGCCAACCACGAAAGCATCGCAATCGATGGTCGAAAGATCGATTGCCTCCCCCGCAATCGCGTAACGTCCCGGCTCGATCAGCGCGTTGCTCTCGAACAGTTCGAGGAAATCTTTGTGGAGCTTGGCCGGCATGTTCGTACTGTCCTTGTTCCAGGCAAGGATATCGAAGGCTGGCGGCGAATCGCCCATCAGGTAATTGTTGACCCAATAATTCCACACCAGATCATTGGGCCGTAGCCAGGTGAAGAGCTTGGACAGATCTTCGCCCGCAAGAATGCCTTTCGCCTCCGATCGCGCCTTGGCAACGCTCAGCATTGTTGGCAGGCGAAATGCGCCCAGCGCCGCCTCGGACTTGAAATTGAGCATCGTCACGCACAGCGTCAGAGTGTTGATCAGGTCGATCTTCCTGGCTTTGAGCCACGCTGCAAGGATGCCCGAAAGAATCCCCCCCGCGCAGAAGCCGACGACATTGACCTTCGGATGGCCGCTGATCTCTGCCACCGCCTGCAACGCTTCATGCGCGGCGGCGAAATATTCCTCAAAACCCCAGTCGCGCTCGGCGGGCGAGGGATTGCGCCAGCTGATTGCGAAATAGTTGAGGCCCTGGGCCACGACATATTCGGCATAGCTCCGCCCCGGTGACAGGTCGGTGAAATAATAACGACCGATTTGCGGCGGAATCAGCAGGACCGGAACCTCGTGGATCTGCGCCATCGACGGTGCATATTGGATCAGTTCGAACATCGGCGCGCGCAAGACGATCTTGCCCGGTGTCATTGCCAGATTTTTGCCAACTTCAAACCCGGAATCATCGACCTGAGCGGGCATCCCGCCATTGTCCTTCAAGTCCTTGAGGAAATTCTTGAAACCTTTGGACAGATTGCTGCCCTTGGTGTCCCAGGTCTTGGCGAGCGCGGCCGGATTGCCGATCAAAATATTGGTCGGGGCAAGCGTGCTGGTCACGATCGAGGCCGCCAGCTGGGCCCGTGCCTTGGACTCGGCTGACAGATCGTCGGGGATCATTTTCTCAACCGCTTCGGTCATCGCCAAATAGGCCTGCCCCCAGCGCCGGTAGATTGGGTTCTCGCTCCACGCCTTGTCCTTGAAGCGCCCGTCCTTCGCGTCCGGCGTGATGGTCGAGGAGCCCACCGCAATGCTCGTCAGTTCCTTTAAGAAGTCGAGCCCGGCGGTCATGAGCGGATTGGACTTCTTGGCTTGTGCCAAGTCCGCAATCATCTGCTCGGGCGCGGGTGGTGACGTGGCCGCTGACCCTGATTGGCCATTCGCTTTGGATTTCTCCGCCATGGTTCAAGTTCCTCTCCACCTCTCAACGCTGCTTGTTGAAGGTCTGTTTCCGCAGAAAGTCACACGTGCTGGCACGGGTCGCAAGGACTGATGTGATGATCGCAACCCAATCGACGCAAGACCTGCCTGTATCTCCTCACGGGCGGACGATCACTCTGTCCATATCCCACACCATTTGCATGTGGGAGAGGCACCAGAATGGAAGTCGGTTCTTCATGCTCCCTCCGTTTCAAAGGCAATGAAGGATTGCGGCAAGTCGAGCAGCCGGGGCATGCGCTCTGAACCACAGCCGAACGCAGCACACCAATGATCTGCGCTTCCGTGAACATCGTTCGCTTTATCTGTCCGTCCTTCATATGGGGCCGGGCTCAAATCCAGCTTGGAGAAAAATCAGAGGGTGACATCGCCCCTTTCGACTGCGTCACTGAGTGAAAAAAGGCGATCATAATACGCTACGCGCAATCTTATAACGACCATTACAAAAATCAACAACAATGTTGACTCAACTGGGGAACGGTCATATTTTACCATCGCCTTCTGGTTCTGCCCCAGTCACCAAGCGTGCGCCGTCACGCACTTGAACGGCACATAGGGCTAGACTTAATATGCACGACCTGATCATTCGGAACGGTACAATTGTCGATGGCGCTGGAGCGCGCCTGACGCGTTTATGCCGGTTCAGGTGACGGCATGATCTGATCGCGGTGCGCACTGTTATTGGGCTAGCGTGTCTGGATTGAACTATAGTCGATCTGTGCTAGTTCACTCCGATTTGAACCATGACTGATTTGTTATGGCGCGAAAATACTGCCTTCGTCGCACAGATTGCAAGGAATTTAGGTTTGGAAGTCAGTAAGATAAGCAAGCGCCGAACCGCAGCAAAGGGCGATTCAAGCACCTCATATGATGCCCGCAGAAAAGAAATAGCGGACGCTGCAATCCGCGTTTTCAACCGCAAGGGTTTCAAAGGCGCAAGTGTCAGCGCAGTTGCAGCCGAACTTGATATTGATCGCGCGTCAATATATTATTATATTTCTTCAAAAGAGGAACTATTTGATGAAATAGTTCGCGCAGTTGTTGAAAAAAATCTCGAACTGGCAAAACAAATAGAAATCAGTAAATTGAGCCCGCGACGCAAGCTGCGCAATCTCATCACGGTGCTTATGACGTCTTATGGCGACAACTACCCGCTCTTTTATATCTACATTCGAGAAAATTTGAGCCACGTGAGTGATAAAAGGTCCGAATGGTCCGATTACATGCGCAAAATCAACGCTGAAACGGTTGATTCGGTGATCTCGATCATTGAACAGGGCTATGCCGACAAGAGCTTTCGCAATGTCGGATCCTCGCGGGTCGTGGCGTACGGCGTACTGGGAATTGTCGGCTGGACGCATCGCTGGTTCCGGCCCGACAAAAGCGATGCCAGCGCCGAGGAGATCGGCAAAACCTATGCCGAACTCCTCCTCGCCGGTCTTGAAAGCCCTTACAGTCCTTAAACGCTCGCCGCTTTGGCGTAGTTCATGACCTTGGCCTGCGTAAATTCAAGCAATCCATGCATGCCCATCTCGATCCCGACTCCGGACATTTTCGCGCCGGCAAACGGCGTGTCGGGGCCGATGTCGCCATGCTTGTTGATCCAGACCGAACCTGAATCGAGCTTTTCGGCCACCACGCCGGCCTTTTCAATGCTTGCCGACCAGACCGAATTGCCAAGGCCAAAGCTGGTATTGTTGGCGCGCGCCACAACTTCATCAATGTCGGCATAGCGCATAACCGGCAGGACCGGGCCGAACTGTTCGTCGGTCACCAGCCGGGCGTCGTCGGCAATGTCGCGAACGATCGTCGGATTGATGAAGAAGCCCGGACCATCAGGACTATCGCCGCCCGCAATGATCGTGGCTTGATCACGGGTTTCCTCGATCAAGGCCTTGAGTTTGTCATATTGCACCCGGTTCTGAACCGGGCCAAGCTGGGTACCTTGGCGCAAGCCAGGCCCGACAATCGCGGCACTCGCGATTTCGGCAAGCTTGGCGCAGATCGCGTCATATTGGCTGTCGTGCACATAGAGCCGCTTGAGGGCGATGCACACCTGGCCATTGTTGGCAAACGCGGAATCGAACAACTGCTGCGAAACGACCTCCGGATCGCAATCATCCAGCACGATCCCTGAATCGTTGCCGCCAAGTTCAAGTGTCATCCGCTTGAGGGTTGCCGAGCCCGATGCCATGACCTTCATGCCGGTGCCAGTCGAGCCGGTGAAGCTGACCTTGCGAACCAAAGGATGGCTGGTCAGCACATCGCCCAGATCGTTCTGATCCGTCACGATATTGACGGTGCCGGCCGGCACGATATCCTGCCACAGCGCCGCGATTTGCAAGGTTGCGAGCGGTGTCGTTGCGGCGGGCTTGACGACCACAGTATTGCCGGTGAGCAGCGCCGCACCAGCCTTGTTGACCGCAGTCAACACCGGAAAGTTCCAGGGAACGATCGCAGCCACTACGCCAAGCGGCCTGCGGTGCAGCTCGATCCGGCGCGCGTCGCTATTCTCAATCAGCTCAACCGGCAGCTCAAGCCCCGCATAATAACGCAAAAAATAAGCGGCCCCGCCGACTTCACCCTTGGCATCCGCGATTGGCTTGCCTTGCTCGCTGGTCAGGGTGCGAGCGATCGAATCCAGATTGGCTTCAATCGCCTCGGCCATCTTGATCAGGATTTCGCGGCGCTGCGCCAGCGAAGTCGCAGCCCAGGCAGGAAAAGCTGTGGCAGCAGCGGTGACGGCATCTTCCATCTCGTCGCGCGACGCGCAAGCGCAGGTTGCAAAGACGTCGCCGGTTGACGGATCGATCACATCTAGGGTCCGGCTTCCGGCGACCAGCTGGCCATTGATCAGCATGTCATAGCTCATATCGGTGTCCCTAGTTTCCGTTTGTAGCAAGGTGGCGCGAGCGGCCGGCAACATAGCCCCGGACTGCTTCGATATCGTCAGGCGACATCCATTTGCCAAATCCAACCATGCCGTTGTCCTTCAGCGCACCGTCGTGGACGATCGCCTGCCACATCTTCTTGTCCGCGAGTGCAGGTGACCGGCGCAGGTCAGGCAATACGCCCGATGAAAGCACGCCGCCGCCATGGCAAACCGAGCAGGTGTTGCCATAAAGCACCGCACCCTTGGCAACGACATCCGCTGGCCAGACATCCTTGGCAAGAACGACAGGCGCGAGGGCCACCCGCTCAACCTTGTAAGGCGTTTTTGAACCCAGCGCGAAGACCAGCAGCCGCCCATTGGGTCGCGGCCCTGCCAATTCGGAGAAGGCTGCAGGCAGGCCGTAGCCGCCGCCATAGCCCGCCATCACAGCGACATATTGCTTGCCCTTTACGGCATAGCTCATCGGTGGTGCGAGGATCCCCATTCCGGCGTCGAACGACCAGAGCCTTTTGCCCGTATCGGCAGCGTAGGCACTCACATCGCCTTTGGCGCTACCGGCAAAAACCAGGCCGCCTGCACTGGTCAGCACGCCGCCATTGCCCGGTCCACCCATATCGACCCGCCAAGCTTCCTTCTGCCGCACCGGATCCCACGCAATCAGATATCCCCGCAGCGTGGCGCGGATCGCTTTCAACGCGGCTTTGTCATCGGGCAAAGTGTTGATGGCAAGATTGACCCCGAGATTCCAGCCACCAGGGCGAGCCACAAAGGGATTGTCGCTGACATAGGCCAGCGGCACTTCTTGTGCTGGAATATAGGCCAGCTGGGTCTGCGGGCTATAGGCCATCGGCTGCCAGTTATGGGCGCCATGACCCGAAGGTAATGCGACAAACGGGCTCTTTTCATAGCGTGCGCCGGGCATTTCAATCGGTCGCCCGGTCTTCATATCGACGCCCGACGTCCAGTTCTGCGACACAAAATTCTTTGCCGACAACAGCTTTCCGTTGCTGCGGTCGATCACATAGAAGAACCCGTTCTTGGGGGCCTGCATCATGACCTTGCGGTCGCTGCCACCGATCTTGAGTGAGGCAAGAATGATTGACTGGGTCTGGGTGAAATCCCAGGATTCTCCCGGAACGCCCTGATAATGCCACTTATACTCGCCGCTGTCGGCATCGAGCGCGACGACCGACGAAATAAACAGATTGTCGCCTTTGCCTTCGGAACGGAGGCGGCGATCCCAAGGCGAGCCATTGCCAACGCCGATCAGGACCTGGTTGAACGCGGTGTCATAGACGATCGAATCCCACACCGTTCCACCACCACCGAACTTGCTCCAGTCGCCAGACCAGGTCGCGCGCGCTTTCTCGATCACCGAGTCGGACGCCGCGCCGTCAGCGGGCGCGCCCTTGATCGGCGGCACGGTGTAGAACCGCCAGGCCAGCTTGCCGTCACCCACATTATAGGCGCTGACATAACCGCGGACCCCATATTCGGCGCCGCCATTGCCGATCAACACCCGGCCTTTGACGATCCGCGGCGCGCCGGTGATCGTATATGGCTTGGTTTGATCGACCGTTAGTGTTGACCAGAGCAGCTTGCCGGTCTTTGCATCAAGTGCGATCAGCCGCCCATCCAGCGTGCCGACAAAAACCTTGCCATCATAAAGGGCGGCCCCGCGATTGACGACGTCACAGCAGGCTTTGAAGCCGGTTTCGCCGGGGACCTTGGGATCGTAGTTCCACAGCGGCTTGCCAGTCTCGGCGTCGAACGCATAGACTTTGGACCAGGCCGTGGTGGTGTAAAGCACGCCGTCCGCCACCAATGGTGTCGCTTCCTGCCCGCGCGCGGTATCGAATTCATGGCTCCACGCCAGGCCGAGCTCGGACACATTACTGGTGTTAATCGCAGTCAGGCGGCTGAACCGTTGCTCGTCCTGTGTGCCGCCATAGGTCATCCAATCTTGCGGCGTTTCGGCAGCATTGGCGAGCCTGGCATCAAACTCGGGATTCGAGGAGGATTGGGCGCTGCAGGAAGACAGGAGGATTGCAGTCACAAGGCTGCCAATCAAACGCATAATAATCCTCTCCGCCAATTGATCGCGTTCGGGCGGGAGACATTGGGTCCCCCGCCCGAAACTGATCAGAACTTCGCCGATACTTCGACCCCGAACGTGCGCGGTGCGGCACGTATGCGGTAGTCACTGCCATAGCTGCCCTCAACATTGATGGCGTTGGGATAGTAGGTCTTGTTGGTCAGGTTCTTGACAAAACCGGCGATGCTGAAGCTGTCAGTGGTATAGGAAATCCGGCCGTTGACCAGCCAGTAATCACCGCCGCCAAGCTGCAGCGGACCCCTGCCGGAATTGACCGACGAACCATTCGGTCCGACATAGTCATAGGGGCCAAACACGTCGTAATAATACCGACCGGTATAGCTCGTATCAGCATGGATCGTGAACTTGCCCGCGCCAAACTCGGCCACGTCCCAGTCAATCCCCAGATTGCCCGTCACGTTACTGGCATAGGGGAACGGATTACCGCCGACGTCGATGTTGCCATTGGCAGTGTTAATGCAATTGCCGACCTGGGGCGGCGTGCCGCTGATTATGGCCGGGCAAGTTGCATGCGAGAAGTTGCTATCGAGAATGCCAAGGCCGGCATTGAACCGGACCGCATCGATCGGCGCAAAGATCAGTTCGGCGTCAAGACCGTTGAGCTTGCCGTCGAGGTTGATCAGGAAGGTAACTGAGGTCGAATCAATCAGCTGCTGCTGCTGGGATTTGTAATCATAGTGGAACGCCGAGACGTTGAACTGCAGCCGGTTATCAAGGAAGCGGCTCTTGAAGCCCACTTCAAACGCATCAACCTTTTCAGGCTCGACGAAATAGACCTGGTTGGCTGACTGAAACGACAGACCGTTATAGGTGCCGCCGCGATAGCCGCGACTGTAGCTGGCATAGACCAGCACATCGTCGGAAGCCTTCCAGTCGATGATCGCACGGCCTGTCAGCGCGTTCGAGCTGTCCCGGCGGTTCAGTGGCTTGATACTGGCATCCAGCGCGGCGGAATCACCGATGAAATACCGCTGGAAGACACCGCCCGGGGCATAATCGGAGACTGTATAGAGACGCGGCGCGCCGGTATCATCATAGAAGGTGGTGAGTGCATCCAGATAGCCGAACTTGTCCTTGGTATAGCGCAGCCCTGCGGTGATCTTGACGGTATCGGTGAGCTCATAGCTTGCCTCACCGTAGATCGCAGCGGATTTGCGCTCTTGCGTATAATTCTGGGTTGCCTTCAGGGCAGTGACCATGCCGTCTTCCCGGCCTAGCCCGGCCGGGTTAAAATAGGTTTTTGGATTGCCGATCGCGGCGTTCACATCGCTCAGGAAGCCATAGAAATCCGGCGTGTTGTTGGCGACGATCTTGTCCCAGCCATAATAAACACCAAGGATCGCCTTGAAGCGGTCGCTGGTGAAATCAAGTCGCAGATCCTGATTGAAGCTTTTCGATTGGGTTCCATAACCGATGGAGCAGACATTATACGGCGTGCCATCGCAATCGATCCGGGGCAACAACCCGCTGCGGGTGCGGTCATAACCCGAAATCGAGGTAAGATTGACGCTGTCGGAAAGCTCGAATTTGGCGTTGAAGACTGCGCCAAACGTCCTGATTTCGGCAGTGCCGATCGAATTGCCTTCAATTTGACGATCCGACAGGCCGCGGCCGCTGGCGCTGTAGGCTGGCGGCAGAAAGCGCGTGAGGTCAAAGCCATTGCCAAACAAGGTGCTGGCAAGCGGCGTGTAGAAGAAGCCGAAGGCCGAGTTGGCCAATGAAATGGTATCATCGGTCAACGATGGCCCATGATTCTGCGGTGAATCCTGGCCACCGACCGACTGGGCGACATAGGCTTTGAAATTGAGGTCAATCGTATCGGTCGGAGCAAAGCGGATCTGGCCGCGCAGGCCCCAGGATTCGTGCCCGCCCGGAGAGTTTCCGACGTTTTGATCACCAAACGCGACATTGTTGGGCACGTTCGGATTTGATTTGATCAGGCCGACCGGCTGGATGTTTCTGACGTAGGGATCTGAATTAACATAACTTCCGGCAACCCGGATGCCAATCTTGTCCTCAACCGGGGTTACTTCGATAGCCCCTTGTACACTAACCCGATTGAACGATCCATAACCGAGCGATGCATTGCCATTTGAACCTTTGAGGCTTGGCTTGCGGGTGATGAAGTTGATCGCGCCGCCGGTCGTGTTGCGGCCGAACAATGTGCCTTGCGGGCCACGAATGACTTCAACTTGCTCCAGGTCATACAGCTGCTGGCCATGGCTGGCACGGAACGACTGATAGACTTCGTCGACGTAGATGCCGACGGGTGAAGCAGCATTCGAGTTATACTCGGTGCCAACCCCAATCCCGCGCACGGTGAAATTGGGCTGGGTCTCGCCATAGGCAGAGCTCACCTGAAGGTTGGGAATGGAATTGTTGAGGTCCGTGGTCGAAAACACGCCCTGCTTGCTCAGCTGAGCCGAGTTGATCGCCGTAATCGCGACTGGCACGTCCTGCAGGTTCTCGTTTCGCTTGGTCGCGGTCACGATGATCTCGGCAAGCCCTTCGGACGCTGTGGTGTCCGCAGCTTGCGGCGCCTCCTGCGCATGTGCGGCGACCGAAAGCGACAGTGGACTCACCGAAATGAGAGCGTAGCGTAGCGCGGTTGTTTTGATCATCAGGCATCTCCCCAAAATTCAGGCTTTTTTATTTTCTCTAAGCGCGAAAGACGCGTCGAATCACTTCCAGTAAGTCAACATAGCTGTAGACCGCCGCAATCCCGGCAGTCAACACTTGTGTGCGATAATTCCTGAATCGAGCAAAGGTTTCCACGATTGGCGAAGAAGTAGCTTGCCCTGCAGCTTCGCACAAACCGGCTTTGCGCAAGCGGGAACGCTGCTATATCTCCAGTTTAGCCACCATCTAAGTTGGCTTCAGCACATCATCCGAAAATGTTATGTCCCGTCGTCTGTCAAACTTTACCAATCCATCAACATGATTGTTGACTTATGGTTCCCGATCCAGCAATCGGCAATAAGGAGTGAGCGCGGATTGTGATGATTCCGGGCCAAACCAGCAAAGTGGCGGCAGCATGACGAGCGAGACTGAAACTGATCCCCAGGGCCTTAAGTGGCTGACAGAAGCGCTTGAAGCGGCGAATTTGCCGACGCTGTGCTGTATTCTGGTTCACTTGACCGGGGATCGCCGCTGGATCGAAGGCCGGTTTGTTCCCACACGCGTTCGGGGCATGGATGACAATGACAGTGGCGGCCTGCCTGACGCGGTAAAGCAGGAAATTCGCGGCGCCGCATTCGGCGCGCTCTCGGACTGGTTCGCCGGGAAGGACCCCATACTCCCCAATCCGTCCGACACGCTTCTGGTCGAAATGATGAGCGTTTCGCTGGGCGAAACGGTTCCTGCCAGCTATGCACCAATGATCCGCAATGATCTTCATTTGCCCCCGGCCAGCGCCGCGCTGCCAGCCAGCGCTGCGGATTATGATCCGGCTAACCTTCCCGCAGGATTTCGCGCGCTGATTATCGGGGCCGGCATCTCCGGGCTGTGCGCCGCGATCGAACTGGCGGCAGCCGGCATCCCCTATACCATCGTCGAACGCCATCATCAGCTGGGCGGCGTGTGGTTTGAAAACCGCTATCCAGGTGCGGCGTGTGACGTACCAAGCTATCTCTATTCGTTCTCGTTTGCGCCGTTCGACTGGTCGCGCTTCTTTGCCGGGAGCCGCGAAATTCACGCCTATCTCGAAAAGGTTGCCAGTGATAATGACATTCCTCGGCATATCCGCTTCGGTCTTGAGGTGATCGAAGCGCGCTTTGATGAAGCCAGCGGCGAGTGGGAAGCCGATGTTGTCGGTGCCGATGGCAAGCGGGAAAAGCTGCGCGCGACCATCCTGATCAGCGGCGTTGGCGCCTTCAACAAGCCGCGGTTGCCCAATGTACCCGGCCTTGAGCTGTTCAAGGGCCCGAGCGTGCATACCGCCTGTTATCCTGAGGACGGCATTGATCTGGCGGGACGCAACGTAATTCTGATCGGCAATGGTGCCAGCGCGATGCAGGTGGCCCCGGCAATCGCCGATCAGGTGGCTTCATTGACGATTATCCAGCGCACCCCGCAATGGGCCGCGCCCTTCCCCAAATTCGGCCAGAGCATCCCCGCGCCGCTCCGCCGCTTGTTGATCGAAGTGCCGCTGTATCAGCACTGGTATCGCCTGCGGCTGAGCTGGGCATTCAACGACAAGCTCTATGAAGCCTTGCAGCAGGACCCGGCGTGGGACGGCAACGGCCGTTCGATCAATGTGATCAACGAGGCCCATCGCCAGGGCCTTGAGGCCTATATCACGGCCGAGCTTGGCCAAGCGCAGCATTTGCTTGGCCAGGTGCTGCCGGATTACCCGCCCTTTGGAAAGCGCATGCTGCTCGACAATGGCTGGTTCCGGACCTTGGCGCGTGATAATGTCAAACTGATCACTGGCTCCGTTACCCGGGCGGGCGCCGACGGGGTTGTCACCAGCGACGGTGAAACGCACCAGGCCGATGTGCTGATCTGGGCGACCGGGTTCGACGTGGTCAATCTGCTGGCACCGATGAAGATTGTCGGGACTGGCGGCCGCGAGCTTCATGACGATTGGGACGGCGACGATGCGCGCGCCTATCTGGGCACGGTTGTTCCAGGCTATCCCAATTTCTTCTGCCTGTACGGCCCCAACACCCAGTTCGGCCATGGCGGCAGCCTGATCACCGTACTCGAACGACAGATGCATTATGTGATGTCGCTGGTCCGCCAGATGCTCGCGCGCGGGGTGACGCAAGTTGCCGTAAGAGACGATATCCATAATGCCTATAATGCCAAGGTCGATGCAACTCATGCCAGAATGGTGTGGACCTATCCGGGGGTTGAAACCTATTACAAGAATTCAAAAGGCCGCGTCGTTGTCAACAATCCATTTCGCATCCTTGAATTCTGGCAGATGACCGAAACGGCTGATCTGAATGAGTATCGACTGGGGACTGACCCGGCGCAGCCTGCCACAGCAACCCAGGCGGCTTGAACGATGACCAGCCCCGTCGAACTCGAACAGCATGGCGCGATCCTGGTCATCGCGATCAACCGGCCGCAGCAGCGCAATGCAGTCAATCAGGCTGTATCGCTGGCGATTGTCGCTGCGCTTGACCGGCTCGATGCCGATCCAGCGCTGCGCGTCGGGATCATTACCGGACGCGGCGGATCCTTTTGTGCGGGCATGGATCTGAAAGCCTTTGTCGATGGTGAACGCCCCGAAATCGAAGGGCGCGGCTTTGCAGGGATTACCGAAGCGCCGCCCCAAAAGCCGCTGATCGCTGCGGTTGAAGGCTTTGCGCTCGCCGGGGGATGCGAACTTGCGCTCGCCTGCGATTTGATCGTCGCGGCCCAGACGGCGTGGTTCGGACTGCCCGAAGTGACGCGCGGTCTGGTGGCAGGCTCAGGTGGTCTGGTCCGGCTGCCGCGCCGCATTCCCGAAGCGATTGCGCTTGAATATGCGCTGACTGGTGAGCGAATGAACGCAGCAACGGCGCACCGCTGGGGCCTGGTTAACCGGCTTACGGCGGAAGGTGGCGCACTGGACGGCGCACTTGCGCTCGCCGCGGCGATTACCGCCAATGCCCCCTTGAGCACCGCGCTGACCAAGCAGATCATCCGTGACTCCAAAAGCTGGCCCGAAGACCGGATCTGGGAACTGCAACGGCCTCTGGTTGAAGCCGTGCTGGCGTCCGGCGATGCCAAGGAGGGCGCCCGGGCCTTTGCCGAAAAACGCCAACCGGACTGGAAGGGCATATGAGCAACTCAGTCGCCGTTGTCGGTGGCGGCACCATGGGTGTCGGCATAGCTTATGTCTCCGCGATGGCGGGCGGCTCCGTCACTCTGGTCGAACCGGATGATGCCCGCGCCGCAGCAGTCAGCAAAATTGTCGGCGAAACGGTCCTCTCGTCGATCAAGCGTGGCAAGCTTGATGAGGCCGGTGGGCTTGCGCTCATCGCGCGGATAGTCCGGGTCGCCTCGATTGGCGAGATTCCCGACGGCGTCGATGTCGCCATTGAAACGGTTCCCGAACGGCTCGAACTCAAACTTGCCGTGCTCCAAGCCATTGCTGCGCGCCGACCAAGGCTGATCGGCAGCAACACCAGCGCCATGTCGATTGACCGGCTTGCCGAGGCCCTGTCTGATCCGGGCGTATTTCTGGGGATGCACTTCTTCAACCCGGTCTGGTCGCTACCGCTGGTGGAACTGGTCCGCGGCGAGCAGACCTCCGAAGCCGCGCTTGAGACCGCTCGCACATTCGTTACCTGGCTCGGCAAGCAATCGCTGACGGTGCGCGATGTGCCGGGATTTGCGACCAGCCGCCTCGATCTGATCGCCAGCCTTGAAGCGATGCGGATGCTCGAATCAGGGGTCGCCTCGGCCGAGGATATCGATCGTGCAGCAGTGCTAGCCTACCGCCATCCGGTCGGCCCGCTGCGGTTGAGCGATATAGTCGGGATCGATGTCCGTCTTGATATCGCGCGGACGCTCGAAGCCGCGCACGGCCCGCGCTTTGCCCCCCCACAAATTCTGCTCGATATGGTCGCCGAAGGAAAACTGGGGGTCAAATCCGGTCAGGGTTTTTTCACCTGGCCGCAATAAATCAATTTCCCGTCTGGAGCTTTTCAAATGCCATCTGACCTGTTTCAATCCTCGCTGTGCGATACCGCCGATCACCACCGCGACCTGCGCGATAGTGTCAGCAAACTCGTCGGCAAGTTCGGACGGAAATATTTTCAGGATGTCGTCAACAAGGGCGAGCAGCCTGACGCGCTGTGGCAGGAACTGGGCGAAGCCGGCTTCCTTGGCGTCCATGTCTCGGAAGAATATGGTGGCGGCGGCGGCGGTCTGGCCGAACTCAATATCTGCATCGAGGAAACTGCCGCGCAAGGTTGCCCGATCCTTTCGATGGTGATTTCATCGATCACCGCGCCGATCATCGCCAGCACTGGAACCGACGCGATGAAGCAGGAATGGCTGCCCGGGATTGCCAGCGGCAAGCGCAAGATGTGTTTTGCGATCACCGAACCCGATGCCGGGTCCAACACGCATAAGGTCAGCACTTACGCGGTCAGGCGCGGCACTGGCTGGGTGATCAATGGGGCCAAATACTGGACCTCGGACATCGATCAATCGCAGGCCGTGATGGTGGTGGCGCGCGACGGGGTGCCGGTCACCGATGGCTCGCGTCAGGGTCTGTCGCTGTTCGTTGTGCCCACCAGCACCCCGGGTATTTCGATGACGCGGATCGATAGCGCGCTGCGGACTTCGGAAAAGCAGTTCACGGTGTTCTTCGACAATGTCGAGATCCCTGGAGATGCGCTGATCGGCGAACCCGGTGCCGGGCTGAAGCAGGTTTTCGCCGGGCTGAATCCGGAACGAATCGCGGCGGCAGCGATCAACAACGGCATTTCACGGTTCGCCATTGCGCAGGCCGCGCAATATGCCACAGATCGGTCAGTCTGGAAGACCCCGATTGGTGCGCACCAGGGCGTCGCGCACCCGCTTGCCGAAGCCTATATCAATGTCCAGGCAGCTCGCCTACTCAATGCGCGCGCGGCGCAGCTTTGTGATGGCGGCGATGATGCTGCAGAAACCGCCAATATGGCGAAATTTGCGGCCGCTGAAGCGTCACTAAAAGCCTTGGATCAGGCGATCCAGGTGCATGGCGGCAACGGTCTTTCGAACGAATACGGCCTTTCCGACCTGTGGTTCATCGCCCGGCTGCACAGGACTGCGCCGGTCAGCCGCGAAATGATCCTCAACTATATCTCGACGCATAGTCTTGGCCTTCCCAAAAGCTATTGATCCGGTGGAGACAAGTCTTCTCGACCTTCTGCGGACCCATGCAGCGCGAACGCCGGACGCGCTTTGCCTGACGTTCGCGGGCGAGACAATGTCGTTTGCCGATCTGGATCAAAGCAGCAGCCGCGCCGCCCATGCGCTGGCTCAACAGGGCGTAAACCCGGGGGACCGCGTCGCGATGATCGCGCGCAATTGCCTGGTCCAGTTTGATCTGTTCTTCGCTTGCGCCAAGCTGGGAGCGATCTTTCTGCCGATCAACTGGCGGCTATCGGCACGCGAGATTGCGGGCATTCTTGCCGACGGAGAGCCCGCCATGCTCATCGTCGAGGATGATTTGCAGTCTTTGCTGGCTGAGACCGCAAGCCTGCCCTCTACGATTGATCTGACGGCCTATGCCGACTGGCGCGATGCCGGGGATGCGGCGGACGCAGGGCGGCAGCCAGCGCCCGATGATCCGCTGCTGATCCTTTACACCTCAGGCACTACGGGCGCACCAAAGGGCGCGGTGCTGAGCCACGGCAACCTCTCCTATCTTGCGCGGATGGCGCGGGAGCTGTGGGGTTTTACCGGCTCGAGCGTCAATCTGGTCGCCATGCCGCTGTTTCATATTGGCGGGATCGGTTATGCGATGACCGGCCTGAGCCAGGGTGGCCACACGGTTTTGATGCAGCAGGTTGTGCCCACCGAAATCATCGCCGCAATGCGCGACCACGGCGTTACACACGGCTTCTTCGTGCCGACGGTGATCCAGATGTTGCTTGATGTGCCGGACATTGCCGGGATGGGCCTGACCAGCCTTGAGCGTATCCTGTATGGCGCGGCACCGATCGGCGAGGCCGTGCTCAAGCGCGCCATCGAAGTGTTCGGCTGCGGCTTCAACCATGCCTACGGAATGACCGAGACAGCTGGGACTGTGGTGACACTTGCGCCGGAGGATCATGATCCCGGTGGCCCGCGCTCGCACCGGTTGCGATCATGCGGCGTGCCGATGCCGTGGAACGAGGTGACGCTGATTGATCCGGCGACGGGCGAACCCGCAGCGACTGGTGTGGTTGGCGAAATCCGGATCCGGTCCAGGGTCAACATGCTTGGCTATTGGAACAAACCTGAGGAGACTGCCAAAACGATCACGCCGGACGGCTGGTTGTGCACCGGTGATGCCGCGTATCAGGACGCGGATGGCTATTTGTATATCCATGACCGGTTCAAGGACATGATCGTCTCGGGCGGAGAAAATATCTATCCGACCGAGATCGAAAATGTCCTCTATGCTCACCCCGGTATCGCGGCTGTGGCGGTGATCGCGGTGCCACATGAGCGCTGGGGCGAATCACCCAAGGCATTCGTTGTGGCGCGCGATGGCGCCCGGCCGAGCGAGGCCGAACTCATCGCTTTCACGCGCAAGCAGCTTGCGCATTACAAATGCCCCACCTCGATCGCCTTTGTCTCCGCGCTGCCGCAGAATGCCTCGGGCAAGATATTGAAGAAAGTAATGCGCGAGCCGCAATGGCTGAAGGAAAACTCATGACGATCAGCCCATCGGCCAGATTGCTGCGCGGCTTTGCCGTCGATTTTCTAACCTGCCACAATGTCGCGGCGGTCGAGGCGATCATGGAGCCGGATTATGCGCTGAGCATTGGCGGTTTCTTATTGAACGGGCGTGACGACAATTATCTGCCCGCTACCGCCGCGCAGTTGGACCAGTTCCCCGGCCTGTGCGTGACGGTTCACGACACCGTGATCGGCCACGATGCGGTGGCGATGCGCTTTACCGAACACGGCGTTTCAAACCGCCATGACGGGCGGTTATCGACCTGGGGCGGGGTGACTATGTTCCGCATCCGTAATGGCCGCCTGCACCAGGGTTGGGCCGAGGAAGATTATTTCGCGCGCAAACGCCAGCTGGCCGAAAGCAGTTGCGACATCATCAAGGCCCCGCACCCTGCCCCGTGGGATGCGCCGTGCGAAGCACCTGACGTCCAAGTTGAGGCAGTAGCCAATAGCTGGCTGACCAATCCTGCCAGTTGGGCTGATACCGCGCGGATCGACGAGATCAGCGCCGAAGGGCCCGGCTTTGCCGATCTGGTCGAAATAGAGACAGTCGCTATCGACCAGCTGTTCTCAGCCGGCCAGCGCGGCGCGTTCCACCTGAGCTGTAGCGGCAGCTATCGGGGCGGCTTTGCCGACATTGACAGCACAAGCATCGGCCAGTCGGTCACGCTGCGGCTTGCCGGGCTGTTTGACGTAACCGGCGGGCAAGTCGCGAAGGTCCAGGTCACCGCCGACCGGCTGGGCCTCAACCGATCACTGATGGGGCCAAAATGAGCAAGATCATCATCACCTGCGCCGTCACCGGCGGCGCGCATACGCCGACCATGTCGGACGCCCTGCCCTGCACACCCGCCGAAATCGCGGATCAGTCAATTGCGGCGGCAGAGGCCGGGGCGGCAATCCTCCACCTGCATGCGCGCAACCCCGAAAACGGCCAGCCGACCGGCGATCCGGCGATTTACGCGAAGTTCCTCTCGGTCATCAAGCAGCGCACCGACGCCGTGGTCAATATTACCACCGGCGGTTCGGCGACCATGCCGCTGGCAGAACGCTTGAAAGCCGCCGTCCAGTTCAAGCCCGAAATGTGCTCGCTCAACATGGGGTCGATGAATTTCGCCTTCTTCGGCGCGGCGGCACGGATCACCCAGTGGAAGCATGCCTGGGAGGAGCCGTATGTCACTGGGTCGGATGACTTCATCTTCCGCAATACGTTTCGCGACATTGCCACGATCCTTGAGGTGATGGGCGAGGCAGGCACCAAGTTTGAACATGAATGCTATGATGTCAGCCATCTCTATAATCTGGCGCATTTTGTGGATCGCGGTCTGGTGAAGCCGCCATTCTTCATCCAGATGATCTTTGGCATTCTGGGTGGGATCGGGCCTGACCTGGAAAATCTGATGTTCATGAAATCAACCGCTGATCGCTTGTTCGGCAAAGACAATTTTCAATGGTCGGTGCTGGCAGCAGGGCGGCACCAGATGCCGTTCCTGACCCAGGCTGCATTGATGGGCGGCAATGTCCGCGTCGGGCTGGAGGATAGCCTGTTCATCGAACGCGGGGTGCTCGCCGTCTCGAACGCGCAGCAGGTAAACAAGATCGTACGGATCATCCGCGAGATGGGACATGAACCCGCGACACCCGCCGAGGCGCGCGCTATGCTGGGGCTCAAGGGCGGCGACAGGGTGGAGTTTTAGGGCGTGGCACGAACGATTGTTGATCTGTCGATCTATCTCGAAAATGACGTGATCTCGGATCCGCCGCCCTATCAGCCCAAGATCAGCTATATCGATCACAAGACCTCGGTTCCCGATCTGATCAATTTCTTCCCCGGCCTGAAGCCCGAAGACCTGCCCGACGGCGAAGCATGGGCGATCGAGAAAGTCGAACTGATAACCCACAATGGCACGCATCTCGACGCGCCCTATCATTTCGCCTCAACCATGAACAAAGGCGAACGGGCGATCACGATTGACGAGGTCCCGCTCGACTGGTGCTTTCAGCCCGGCGTGAAACTTGATTTTACCGCCCTTGCGGATGGTCATGTGGTGTCCGCAGCCGATGTCGAGGCAGAGCTTGCGCGGATCGATCATCGATTGTCTCCGCTTGAAATCGTGGTGGTCAACACCGCTGCAGGCAAACGCTATGGGCAGGATGATTATGTCACCGCCGGATGCGGCATGGGCTATGAAGCGACCATGTATCTCCTCGAACGCGGCGTCCGTCTGACCGGCACCGACGGGTGGAGCTGGGACGCGCCGTTCGTCCACACCCGCGAAGCCTATGAAGCAACCGGCAATGCCGGGCTGATCTGGGAAGGTCACAAGGCCGGGCGCGAGATCGGCTATTGCCACCTCGAAAAGCTTCACAATCTTGAAGTGCTGCCGCCAACCGGCTTCACGATTGCCTGCTTTCCGATGAAGATCAGAGCGGCGTCAGCCGGGTGGACTAGGGCTGTGGCGATTTTTGAGGAGTAAGCTCAAACGATCTTTTCCGTCAGATCAAACATCCGTGGCGCGGTTTCCTTCACTGAGGGCCGATCACGATGGTGCGCTTCGAAGCGTTGCAGATTGGGATAGAGCCTGTTCCACGCATCCATCTCGGGCGCGAACTTTTGCCAGGCCGGGATCATTTGCGATTCTATCACCGTATCCTGCATGCCCAGCAGCGCAATCACCGCAATGTCGGCGAGCCCGAAGCGGTCGCCCACCACAAATTCACGGTTACCAACCCGGCGATCGAGATCGGTGAGGCCGCCTTTGACTTTGCGAAGCTGCCGCCTGGCCCATTCAGCGCTGATTGATTCGCGCTGCATTTCCCAGAAGAGGAGTAACGTCGCGTCGGCTACACCTTCCGCGATTGTGTGGACCAGCTTGGCCTCCATTGCCTGTTCGGGATCATCGGGGAGCATCGAAGGCTTGGGATATTTATACTCAAGCCAGTCCATCAGATAGGTCGATTCGAACACCGGATCACCGTCATCCGGGATTAGTATAGGGAGCTGTTCCAGAGGATTGTACTGCGGCGTAATGGAGTCAGCATGCCATGGTACTTCGTTCTGAACGGTATAGGGAATGCCCTTTTCGATCATCGAAATCCGCACCTTGCGGGCAAAGGGGCTGGGCGTGGCGCTAATCAGGATCATGCTGTCTCTCCTCAATTCATCCAGTGGCCGCCGGTCACATTGATTGCTTGTCCGGTCATGTAGGAAGCCCGGTCAGAGGCAAGAAACGCGACCAGCTCGGCAATTTCGGCAGGATATCCGGCACGGCGCAGCGGGATGGATTGCACCCGTGTCGCAACATCTGGCAGACCCTGTGCATAGTTCATGGCTTCGGCTTCGGCACGCATGTTGGTCTGGGCGATGATGCCCGGACACACCGCATTGATACGGATGCCAAGCTCGCCAAATTCGCCGGCAAGACTTTGGGTCAGATTGATGATCGCCGCCTTGGTGGCCCCGTAGGCAGCATGATTGGGAACCCCTTTCTTGCCGGTCCAGGACGACATGTTGATGATCGTTCCGCTGCCGCGCTCGACCATCGCGGGCAACACCGCCTGGCTGAAATGGAATACCCCGTCGAGGTTGATGGCAAACATCGCGCGCCAGTCACTCTCGCTCAACTCGAGAAATCTGGCAGTCCGCAAAATGCCGGCGTTATTGACCAGGATATCGACCGGGCCAAGCTCCGCGCTGATCGCCGCAACTGCACTGCGGGCATCATCACCCTGCGCCACATTGCCAATCACGACCGCAGCCCGGCGACCCAGCGCCAAAACCGCGCCAGCCGTTTCTTGTGCTGCCGCAGCATTCAGGTCAAACAATCCGAGATCAGCGCCGCCGCGCGCAAGCCGCACAGCAACCTCCCGGCCGATGCCCGCACCAGCGCCAGTGACCAGCGCAATCTTTCCGGTAAATTCGCCCATTGCTCGTAATCTACTCGTGGGTATTGAAAATATCTGAACAGTTTTCTATAACCTCAACATAAGTGTTGATTCGGGTGTCTGTCGAGCGCAAAATTGCGTTTGGTATCGCGAAGAAACCCGAAGACTGCCGATTGGAGAGCTTGCCGCCCATGTCCCAGACCGCGTCCTTCGCAGCGAAAGCAGATTTTGACGCCATCGTGGTCGGCGCGGGCTTTGCCGGGCTCTACATGTTGTACCGATTGCGCGCGCTAGGCCTGTCAGCGCGGGTGTTTGAAACGGGCAGCGGGGTTGGCGGCACCTGGTTCTGGAACCGCTATCCGGGCGCGCGCTGTGATGTCTACAGCCTGGAATATTGCTATTCGTTCGATGATCAATTGCAGCAAAACTGGGTCTGGACCGAACGCTATCCCGCTCAGGCTGAAATCCTCAGCTATATCGAACATGTCGCGGATCGCTTCGATCTGCGCCGCGACATCCGCTTCAACACCCAAATTACCGCTGCGGAATTTGTCGAAAGCGAAAATATCTGGCGGATAGAGACCGAGGCTGGCGAAACTGCCACTGCGCGCTTCTGCATCATGGCGTCGGGTGCGCTATCGGCTTCACGCAAGCCCGATTTCGACGGCCTCGATGATTTTGGCGGCAGCTGGTATCACACTGGCCAATGGCCGCATCAGCCGGTTGATTTCACTGGCCAGCAAGTTGCCGTGATTGGCACCGGATCGTCCGGCATTCAGGTCACGCCGATGCTGGCCGAGCAGGCGGCGCACCTCACGGTGTTTCAGCGCACGCCCAATTTCAGCATTCCGGCCTGGAACTATCCCCTGCCCGACGCGGAACAGGATGATTGGAAAAGCCAAGCGGCGCAGCTCCGCGCGTCTGCCAAAGCGTCAAAATCCGGGGCGCTGTATCAATATAGCCAGCGCAGTGCGTTTGCGGTCAACCAGGACGAGCGGCAACGCGAATTTGATGATCGCTGGGCCAAAGGCGGTGCCAATTTCACTCATGCCTTCAACGATCTTTTCAAGGACAAGGCCGCCAATGATCTTGCCGCCGATTATGTCCGCGGCAAAATCCGGGAGATCGTCAAAGATCCGGAGGTCGCGGCCAGGCTGACCCCCACCGATCATCCGATCGGGACCAAGCGGATCTGCGTCGATACCGATTATTATGCAACCTTCAACCGCGCCAATGTGACGCTGGTCGATGCGCGCGCCGCCCCGATCACGCGAATCACCAAAACCGGCATCGAAACCGCAGCCGGCCATTACGCGCTCGACAGCATCGTCTTTGCGACCGGCTATGATGCCGTCACCGGGGCGCTGACCCGGATTGATATCCGCGGCCGGGACGGTGTCACGCTCAAGGACAAATGGCGCGATGGACCCAAGACCTATCTTGGCATCATGGTGGCGGGTTTTCCCAATCTCTTCACCCTGACCGGTCCGGGCAGTCCGTCCATTCTGACCAATGTCGTCATGGCGATTGAGCAGCATGTCGAATGGGTTGCCGATTGCCTGGGACACATGGGCTGCGAAAATCTCGCGGTGATCGAAGCCGAGGCACAGGCGGAACACGACTGGGTCGCGCATGTCAGCGAAGTCGCGAGCGGGACGCTGCATGTCCAGGCGAACAGCTGGTACATGGGCGCGAATATCCCCGGCAAGCCGCGCGTCATGTTGCCCTATGTCGGCGGCCTGGGGGTCTATACCGAGATTTGCAACAAGGTCGTGGCCGATAGCTATCGCGGCTTTATCCTGAGCCAGAGCGCCTGATATGCGCGCCCCGTTCAGCCGCACTTTTCCCGATCTCCTGGCCGAGCAAGCGGCGCTGGCGGGGAATCGGATCGCGGTGATCGATCGAGGCAGAGAATATAGCTATGCCCAGCTGGACGCGCGTGCCAATTGCCTGGCTTCCGGTTTGCGGGCAAATGGCGTCAAGCGGGGTGACCGGATCGGCCTGCTTCTCACCAACCGGATCGAATGGCTGGAGATATTCTTCGGTGCGACACTGGCGGGCGCCGTCGTTGTGCCGATTAGCACCTGGTCAAAGCCGGCTGAACTGGAGTTCATCCTGAATGACGCTGGTGTTTCGCTGCTGTTTGCGATGCCATCGGCCGGTAATGAGGATTTCGTTACTGGCCTAAAGGCGCTCATTCCGGAGGCTTTTGCTGCGAACGTCTGGAAAAGCCCGCGGTTTCCTGCACTCCGCTCGCTCGTCATGGTCGGAGTATCGCCGCCAAGCGCTGGCTGGCTTCCCTATGAATCGATGTTCGGCGATCCGTTAGCGCGGATTGATCTGCCCTCCGGTGATTGGCCAAGCGCGGCAGACGATGCGCTGATCCTGTATACGTCAGGATCGACCAGCAAACCCAAGGCTGTCCGTCTTGCCCATGAAGGTCTGATCGAAAACGGTTTCAACATTGGTGAGCGTCAGGGGCTTGGTCCTGATGACCGAGTGCTGGCAGCGGTGCCGCTGTTTTGGGCTTATGGCTCAGCCAATGCACTGCCGGCCACATTCGGCCATGGCGCGACGCTCGTCCTGCAAGAGCGCTTCGAACCGGGCAGCGCGCTGGCGCTGATCGAGCAGCACCGCTGCACGGCCATCTACACGCTTCCGGCCATGACCAGTGCGTTGATCGCACATCCCGAATTTGCGCCCGCACGCACCGCAAGCCTGCGCACTGGCCTGACCATAGGTAATACCCAAGATGTCATCAATGCCGCTGAAGTGCTTGGTGCGGCTCAGATTTGCAACGTCTATGGCTCCAGCGAGACCTACGGCAATTGCTGCGTCACGCCGTGCGATTGGCCGCTTGAGCGCCGCTCGACCTGTCAGGGACCGCCATTGCCGGGCGTCAGCATCCGCTTGGTCGATGCTGAAACCGGGGCAGCAGCGCCCAGTGGTGCGCCCGGCCTGATCGAAGTGAGCGGCTATCTGATGCCCGGCTATGGCGGGCAGAGCGCGATCCATAATGCAGCTGTGTTCACTGATGACGGCTGGTATCGCACTGGCGACATTGGTACTTTATCAGGCACGGGCGACATCATATTTCTCGGTCGCGATTCCGAAATGATCAAGCGTTCGGGGATCAACGTGTCGCCGGCCGAAGTCGAAGACATCCTGATGCAGCACCCCGGGGTTACCCAGGCTGCGGTTGTCGGCGCACCGGATGCGGCTCGCGGCGAGATCATCATCGGCTTTGTCGTCTGTGCACAAAGTGTCTCGGCGGCGGAACTGATCGCGCACTGCCGCGCATTGGCGTCCAGCTACAAGGTGCCTGATCGCATCATCTTCCGCAGTGATTTGCCCGCCACCGCGACCGGCAAATTGCAGCGGCAACCGCTCAAAGCGCTGGCATTGGCACTCGCTGCTCAGGAGACAGACAATGCCGCGTGAAGCCTGGGGTCAATGGGGCACGGACGACGAGATTGGCGCGCTCAATCTGGTTGGAGCCAGCGAAGTGCTCGCTGCAACCAAGCTGGTCCGGCAAGGCAAGGTCGTCTCGCTCGCGCAGCCGCTATCGAAGAAAACGCCGGTGCCCAGCCACCGCACCGGATTGCTCCATTTCATGGACCGCGATGGCGGCGATTATGCAGCAGGTGCGCGCAGCGTTCACGGCTTCCAGTTCGCGGAAGACAGCGTCGTCATGCCGCTTCACCTTGGCACCCACATCGACGCCTTGTGCCATGCCTGGTGCGAAGATCTGCTGTATAACGGCCATGCCAGCACCGAAATAACCAGCACGCACGGCGCGAAAAAATGCGGCGTGGATAAATTGCCGCCAATCGTCACCCGCGGGATTCTGCTCGATGTCGCAAAGCGGAATGGCGCGCCGCTGCCCGATGGCTATTCGATTGGCGTTGATGAACTGAAAGCCACGGCGGACCGCGCCGGGATCGAACTGAATAGCGGCGATGCGGTGCTGATCCGCACCGGCTGGCTTGAGGATCAGGCCGGCAAACGCGCGCACGATATCAATTTCAACCAGGAGCCCGGCATCGATGTAGCAGCGGCGCTGTGGCTGGCAACGTCGGGCGTCGTGATGGTCGGCGCGGACAATTATGCCATCGAGGCGATGCCCTTCCCCGCAGGCACGATCTTCCCGGTTCACCAGCGGCTGATCCGTGATTACGGTATTTCGCTGCTCGAAGGTCTGGCGCTGCAGGCCTTTGCGCAGCTGGGCATCAATCAATTCCTGTTCGTGGCAGCGCCGCTGCCGATCGTTGGCGGCACCGGCAGCCCGATCACGCCGCTTGCACTCTACTGAACAGGAAAGGGCCTCCAAAGCACTTCAGCGTCCCCGTCATCCTCGAGTGAGATCTCTACCATGCTTACCGCAAGCTGCACATGACCCATCCAGCTATAGCATCCGGCACCCCTGCCGATGGTGGATCTGACGCGTTAGTCCTGAAGGTCTTGGACGGATTGAAGAAGTTGATTTTCCATGAGATTCCTTCTGCACGCGACATTTCCCTCGAACGGCTTTCGCGCTCAGCCGGCGGCTTGTCTCGCGAGAACTGGTCGCTGGATGCAAGCTGGACCGATGCGAACGGCCGCCATGCCCACCGCCTGATGCTGATGCGAGACGCCGCTGGCACCTTGCTCAACACAGAACGCAAGCGCGAGTTCGAAGTTCTAAAAGCCCTCGAACGAAGCGCCGTTGCGGCCCCGGTTGTGCATTGGATAGACCCGGACGGGCGCTTTCTGGGCGCGCCATCGTTGGTGATGGCGCTGATGCCGGGCAGCTGCGACTATATGGTCCTGAATGGCAGTCGCCCGCTGCCCGAGCGGCTGGCGCTGGCCCATGATTTCCTCCAACTGCTGGTCAGCATCCAGGTGGTCGACTGGCGCGGCCAGGGGCTGGGCGAAAGTCTCGGAGTGCCCGAGGATTCGCCCGCGAAAACCGAACTGGGCTATTGGGAAGCTGAGTATCGGCGGGTCCGGCTCGAGCCGCATCCGGAACTGGACTATGTGCTAGCCTGGTTGGGGCGGACCGCGCCGCAGGCTGAGGCGATCGTGCTGGTTCATGGCGATTTCAAGCCTGGCAATGCGCTGATCGAAGGCAAAAATATCACGGCCAAGCTCGACTGGGAGACCGCGCATTTGGGCGATCCGCTGGAGGACCTGGGGTGGATTACCAATCCGGTGCGCAAGCGCGAGCATCAGATTCCCGGCCACTGGGAGCGCCAGCAGATCATTGAGGCCTATAGCAAGCTCACCGGGCGCAAAATATGCGAGGCCGACCTCACCTGGTGGAATGTGTTCTCCTGCTGGAAGCTGGCGGTGATCCAGCTGACGGCGGTGGGTGAATTCGTGGCTGGGCGTTACAACCGGGTATTCCATACGCCGTCATGGTTGTTCCGGCCGATGTTGCAAATGATGGAGCGTGCCGAATGAGACCCACCGTGGAAGAGCAGTTGCACGGAACCTGCCGCATTCTCGAGTCGGTTGTCGCACCCTGCGTGGCGGACCCGTTCGCGCGCACCATCCTTGACAATCTCATCGCGAACTTGCGCATGATGACCGCTGCGCTGCCGAAGGTCGCCGGATTTCTGCGCTACGACAATGATGCCACACTGCGCCAATTGTTGGCGCTGCGCGAGGCGCTGCCGTCTGAACTGGATGCACGCATCAACCAGGCCATGGCGGCAAGCGAGCCTGACGTCGCCGACGGACCGGCGCAGGAGGAACGTAACCAGTTGCTGCGGGAGCTGCTGGCCGCCGCCGTCTGCAGTCCAGCCTTGACGCCCGATATGCGCCACTCAATTCAAAACTACATGGTCAACCGGGCATCGCGCGTGCCGATGCGCTACGTGCCGACCGTGGCCTCGGTCAACAGCTCAACCGCGAAAAGGTGAACCATGCTAACCGCTCTTGACGACACCCTATGGCATCAGCTGCCAACCACGTTCGATCATGTCTGGACCAGCGATCCGCGCTTTTTCGACCGCTACTGGTTCGCGATCTATTCCGGCGATGGACGGGTGGCCATCCAGATCACGATGGGTGCCTATCGCAACATGAACGTGCTCGATGCCGGGGCGGTGATGATCGTCGATGGCAAGCAGTATAATTTGCGGGTGTCGCGCTCGCTCAATGGCAGCGTTGAAACGGTCTGCGGACCCGTGCGGATCAGCCCGATTGAAGCCCTGAAGTCCCTCGAAATCACTATCGAGCCGAGCAGCGAAGGTCAGCTGCACGGCCGCATCAAGTGGGAATGCGTCGAGCCGGCCCGCGAGGAGCATCCGCACTATACCCGCCTGCAGGGACGCACGGTCGAAGACTATCGCCGGTTTGACCAGATCGGTGTCGCCAACGGCTTCCTTGAGGTCGAGGGCAAGCGCGTCGAGATCGACAATTGGTGGTCCTGCCGCGACCATTCGTGGGGTGTGCGGCGCGGCATGGGTATCCCCGAGCCGGTGACCGGCCACAAGGTGCCGCTGTCCGAGAAAGGGCATGTCATGTCCTTCCTGTTCTTTTCCACGACCGCAATGAGCGGGCACCTGTTGTTTCAGGGGCGTGGCGACGACGCGCCTTACACGACCGGTGTGGTCACCCGGCGCGCCAATGAAGAATTCAATCACGCCGCCGATATTGCGCTTGATGTTGAGTTGCATGAGGGCACGCGGCGCTTTCGCCGCGCCGGCGTGATTGCGACTTTCGAGGATGGCAAACAATTGCAGCTCGAATTGCTGGCGCAGGGCCCATCGGTCGCCATGCAGGGCCTGGGCTATAGCGGCGGCTACAACGACGGCCGCGGGCTGGGCGCATGGCGCGGCGAGACTTGCCTCGAATCGGACATCTGGGACGTCTCGCACCCTGCAAAGGTCGTCTATCCAGACGGTTCCGAGAAGGTCCACTGGCACCGCATCCAACCGGTTGCGATCAAAGCCGATTATGATGGCAAAACCAGCAGTGGAACCGGCAGCATGACTCTCACTATCGCCGGTCAGCTGCCTGAGCATTTAAGGGTGAAGTCTGATTCCGAGTAGTGTGCCTGGTTCAAAAGGGACAAGTCTGTCCGTATCCTTCCTGGCTGACCACCTGCGCGCAGGCGATTGCATCGTCCTCGGTCAGGCGACGAGCGAGCCACTCGGACTGGTCGCGGCCTTGCTTGAGTTGGCACCGCGTTTGGGGCAGCTCAAGGTTTTTTGCGGATATTCGCTCAATCCCGCTTGGAAAGGCGAAGTGGCAGGCGAACTCCGCGTCTCCACTTACTGCGGGCTTGGCTCGATAGGAGCGCTGGTCGCGCGCTCGCGGGCCCAAGTGATTCCCTTCTCGATGTCCCAATTGAGCTCTGCCCTCGCGTCGCGCACAATGCCAGTTGATGTGGTGCTGCTGCAGGTGTCTCCGGCGGACGGGGATGGCTACCACAGCCTTGGCTGCGCGGCCGACTATGTTTGGGAAGCCGTGCAGGTGGCCCGGGTTGTCATAGTCGAAGTCAATGCCAGCGTGCCGGTGACTCGCAGCGCCTGCCGCCTCCATCAGAGCCAGGTGGTAGTCGGGCTTGAGAGCGACATGCCACTGCCCGAATTGCCGCCTGAGCCGATTGGCGAGGTCCAGATGCGGGTCGCCCGCGAGGTTGCGAAACTGGTGCCGGATGGCGCGACCTTGCAGCTCGGGATCGGCCGGCTGGCCGATGCGGTGGCGCATTCACTCAAGGATCGCCGGGGCCTGCGGATTCGTTCCGGCATGGTCGGCGACTGGTTTCCAGAACTGGTCGCCGCAGGTGCGGTCGATCAAGAAACCGAAGATGCGTGCCTTGCTTCGCTGGCGGTTGGCAGCCGCAGTCTGTACCGCAGCCTGTCGCGTGACGGCCTGCTGGGCTTCGCGTTGCCCGCGCAGCTTGTGATGCCGATTGAGGAATCACCGTTTATGGCCATTAATTCGGCCATCGAGGTCGATCTGCGCGGACAGGTGAATGCCGAGTTTCTGGGTGAGCGTTATATTGGCGCAGCGAGTGGTCAGCCGGACTATTTCAGGGCGGCGCGCCGATCGGCAGGTGGCCTGGCGATCCTTGCCTTGCCATCGTCCAATGAGCGCGGTGACATAAGCCGCATCGTGCCGCGCATCGCCTGCGGCTATGTCACTTCGGCGCAGAGCGACCTGGACGTGATAGTCACCGAACACGGCATTGCCGACATTCGCGCCACCGATTTCGAAGAACGACGAAAGTTGATTGCAGGCATCGCCAACCCAAGCGAGCGCGATGCGCTGCGCCAGACATTTGCCGTTGCGCCGCTCAAATTGGCGACCGACCATAATTCCGGCATTGAGGAGAGATCAAGATGACAAGCGCAACAATGGCTCACGTCCCCGCTCATGTTCCTGCCTCGCGCGTTGTCGATTTCGACGTCTATAACCCGGCGGGCATTGAAGATGGCTTCCACCAGGCGTGGGTGCGGCTCCAGGGTGAAGGAATGCCCGATCTGGTCTGGACGCCGCGCAATGGCGGGCACTGGATCGCAACGCGCGGCAGCCTCATCCGCCAGTTTCTGAACGAGCCGGAAAACTTCTCGGCGCGGGTCATGATCGTCCCCAAGGAAGCCGGGATGGAACACAAGCTGGTGCCGATGAATATGGATCCGCCCGAGCACGGACCCTATCGCCGCGTGCTCAACAAGGGGCTCGGTCCGCGCGAGATCCGCAATATCGAAGGCGATATCCGCGCCGTGGCGGTGGATCTGATCGACAAGTTCGCGGCTGACGGCAAGGTCGATTTTTGCGCCGAATATGCCAATATCTTTCCGATCAAGGTGTTCCTGGCTTTTTCCGGGCTGCCACTGAGCGATGCGCCTGTGCTGACCAGATTCTCCAATTCGATGCTGCGCCCCGAAGGCGAAACACCCGAAGAAAAAGCGGCCTCGATGGCCAGCGCCAATGCCGGTTTCTTTGCCTACATCGCACCGACCGTCGCCGAGCGCCGGGCGGATCCCGGTAAAGACTGGATCAGCCAGATCATCCACAGCGAAGTGAACGGTAAGCCCGTTACCGAGTATGAAACGCTGGCGATGATCTCGCTCGTGCTGCTTGCGGGGCTGGATACGGTGGTCAACTTCCTGCCGTTCTGCATGGACTATCTCGCCCGTCACCCCAAGGACGTCGCCGCGCTGCGGGATGACCCGGCAAAAATTCCGGCGCGCGCCGACGAGCTGTTCCGGCGCTTTCCCGTGGTCGCGCAGGCGCGGCTGGTGACGCAGGATGTCGAGCGCGATGGGGTGATGCTCAAGCAAGGCGAAATGGTGCTGATCCCCTCAACGCTGCACGGCACTGACGCGCGCGCGAATGAAGATCCGCTGACGCTCGATTTTGGCCGCAAAGCGATATCGCATTCCACCTTTGGCGGCGGCGCCCATATTTGCGCGGGGATGCACCTCGCCAATCTTGAAATCATCGTTACGTTGCAGGAATGGCTCAAGCGCATTCCCCAGTTCCGGGTTGCCGAGGGGTTCCGCCTGGTCGCGCATTCGGGGGTTGTTGCTCAAGTTGAGCGGCTTGATCTTGAGTGGGACCGGCCCTGATGGCCCAAGCGACCGGAAACAGCGGCTGGGACGAGTTTTCAGGGCATAGATGTTTAGTCCCGGCATTTGATGGGTTGGATTGATTGTAAATCTGTCTGGCTCGATTGTCCATATTTTGCAGATGTATTCGAAGGGCGTGAGGCCCTTGAGTGTCTTCAGCCTCCGCCCGTAATTGTAGGCATCGATGAAGTCGTTGAGGTGTGCTTCGAGCTGCCGATGGCTGTCGTAATGGTAGCGTTTGACGGTGGCTTCCTTGATCGTCCGGTTCATCCGTTCGACCTGTCCGTTGGTCCATGGATGCTTGATCTTGGTGAGCCGGTGCTCGATCCCGTTTTCATTGCACCGCATGTCGAACATGTGGGTCATCCAGGTTGCTGTGGGGCCGTCGGCATAGCGAGGCGGGAAGGTGAACTGGATGCCGTTGTCGGTCAGCACCGTGTGGATTTTGTATGGCACGGCTGCGATCAGCGCGACCAGGAAGGCAGAAGCTGTCACCCTGTTTGCCTTGGCCACTAGTTGGACGAAGGCGAACTTGCTGGTGCGGTCAATGCCTACGTAGAGGTGTAGCTTGCCTTCGGCGGTGCGGACCTCAGCGATGTCGATGTGGAAGTAGCCGATGGGGTAAGTCTTAAACTTCTTCTTCGGCTCTTTGTCCCCGGTAACCTCTGGCAGCCGGCTGATCCCGTGGCGCTGCAGACAGCGATGCAGCGAGGACCGCGTCAACTTCGGGATTGTGGCCTGCAAGGCGTAGAGGCAGTCATCCAGCGGCAGCAGCGTATGCTTGCGGAAAGCGACGATGATGGCCTCTTCCTCAATCGACAATGTGGTGGACTTGGCATCTTTGGGGCCAGTTGGGAGATCGCTCACTGACGTCCGTCGCTTCCACTTGGCCACCGTCTTCGGGTTGATCCCGTGCCGCTTGGACAGGGCGATCAGGCTCTCTTGACTATGTTGTATCGCTCGACGGACTGCCGCTGTCGTGCGGGCGCTCCCGTGTAGAATCTGTCCCATAGTGCGTCCTTCCATTGATGGCTGAATATTACACCATCAAATGCCGGGACTAAACACTTAAGGCCTGTGGACAATTAACGGCAGGCGATGAGTGTTGCGGTGAGATTGAGATTGGCGCGGAAGCTTTCATCAGTTTTGTCGTAGCGAGTTGCGATTCCTCGGAATTCCTTGATTTTGGCGAAATAGTTTTCGACGAGATGACGCCATTTGTACATTTCAGTGTCGATCTGGATAGACTGTTTCCGGTTCTTTCGCGGTGGGATTACCGAGAGTGCTCCGCGCGCATTGAGCTCAAGCCTGAGCCAATCGGCATCGAAAGCCTTGTCGCCAAGCAGCGCATCGAACGAAACGCCGTCAATCAGTGGCCTGACCCCCATGATATCGTTGCGCTGACCCGGCATCAGGACAAAGCGCACCAGATTACCGAGTGCATCGACCAGCGCCATGATTTTGGTCGTTAGTCCACCTTTCGAGCGCCCGATGGCCTGATTTTGAGTCCCCCTTTAGCGCCGGTCGCCTTTTGGTGAACGGAAACAATCGTGCCATCAATCATCGCGTATTCCATGTCTGGGTCCCCGGCAACATGGTCAAAAAGCAGGTCGAACACACCATCGCGTGCCCAGCGACGGAACCGTCTGAAACTGCTGTTCCAATTGCCAAATTCACAAGGAAGGTCACGCCACGGTGATCCCGTCCGAACCCGCCACAACACCGCTTCCAAAAACAAACGCGTGTCAGACGCTGTCACACCCCGATCCGTCGCCTTGCCGGGCAAAATACCCTCAATCCGCAACCACATCCCGTCGCTCACAACAAATCGGCTCGTGTTCATCCAACCACTCCCGGCAAAAAGGAGCTTGAATCACAATCTCACCCAAATGGGAATCCTAAATGTCCACAGGCCTTAGGGAGGCATTATGCGAAGTTCAGCCACTTTCCGTTCTGGCAGCGCGCTGGCGGCGATCATTATCTCGGGATTGTTCGCCGCTGTGCCTGCATATGCGCAGGATAGCGCTGAGGCGGCCGATGCCGCGCCGGTTACGCCGATTGTCGTCACCGGCTCGCGCATTCGCCATGATCCGCTCGATCAATCCTCGCCGACGACCTTTGTCGATGGCGACGATATCGCGCGTACCGGCCTTTCATCGATTGCCGATGTTCTCCAGCGGCTCCCCGGTTCCAGCGGCGGCCTCAATTCGAAAGTCAACAATTCGGGAAACCTTGGCAATCCTCCCGACGGCGGCGGTGTCGGTGCGGGTTCAGCAGAAATCGACCTGCGCTATCTGGGCGCCAAGCGCACCCTTGTGCTGGTCGATGGGATGCGCTTCGTCAACGGCACCAGCGCCAGCGGCATTCCAGCGACTGTCGATCTGAACGCCATTCCGGCAAACATGATCGATCGGATCGAGGTGCTGCAGGCTGGCGCGTCGCCGCTATATGGTTCGGATGCAATTGCCGGCGTGGTCAACATCATTACCGCTGCGCAGCAGCAGGGACTGCGGGCCTCGGCGCAATACGGCGCGTATCGTCAGGGCGACGGTGATACCCAGAATTACGCATTGAGCTATGGTTTGAAGGGCGATTCAACCAATCTTGTGATTGGCGCCACCTATGTGAAGCAGGCTGCAGTCCGTTCGGGCAGCCGGGATATCTCGAGATTTCCGAACCCTGGTCAAACTGCCTGCTCGAATGGCGGTGGCGGCTGCAGCAGTGCTGCGCTCAACGGCCGATTCCTGACTGACTTCGGCAATCAAACCATCGGGACTGCGCCGGACACAACCCCGACTTTCGCTGAACTGCGCCCCTTTACTGTCAGCGATCGGTTCAACTTCGCACCGTTCAACTACCTTCAGACGCCCTCAGAGCGTTACGGTGGCTGGCTGAGCTTCCGTCAAGAAGTCAGCGATGCAATCAATCTGCGCGTCAAGATGCTATATAATCGTCGTAATTCGCAGAATCAGGCGGCGTTTGAGCCGCTGTTCATTGGCCCCGACGCTGGCAATGGCGCGGGGAGTCTGTTTGACCGGATCTCGATCGACGCGACCACCCCCTACAACCCGTTTGGCGTGACGCTCTCAGCCGGACTCCCGGGCCAACCGCCGCAAAACTACTCGTTCATTGCGCGCCGCCTGGTTGAAGCGGGACAACGCACCTTCAACCAGAAGGTCGATACCATGTCGGCAACGGCGACGCTTGACGGTTCATTCGATGTGGGCGGGCACAAGTGGTATTGGGATGTGAACGCGTCGTTCGGAGTTAATGACGCTCATCAGACCTTTACGGGCAATGTCAACGCGGCGAAGGTTCAGCAGGCGCTTGGTCCGGTTGCGAATTGCACCGCGCCCTGTGTGCCGCTTAACCTGTTTGGCGGTGCCGGCACGATCACGCCCGATCAGTTGGCGTTCATTGCCTTTACCGAGAAGGACAAGAGCGACCAACGGCTGTATGACTATACCGCCAACCTGAGTGGCGATCTGTTTGACCTGCCCGCTGGTGCCGTGAGTTTTGCGGTGGGCTATGAACATCGGATTCAAAAAGCCTCGTTCACGCCGGATCCGATTGTCTCGGCTGGCCTTGGCGCAGACATCCCGGCCCAGCCGGCGGCAGGCAAGTATTCTGTCAACGAGTTCTATGCCGAAGTCCGCATCCCGCTGATCACCGACCAGCCATTCTTCGAAAAGCTGGAGATCGACGGCGCAGTGCGCCATTCGAGCTATTCGATCAGCGGGAGCAGCACCACCTTCACCGGAACGCTCAACTGGAAGCCAGTTGGCGACCTCATGCTACGCAGCACTTATTCAACCGGTTTCCGGGCGCCCAGCCTAGGTGAATTGTTCGGCGGTCGTTCGCGCTTCGATTTGCCGGTCACGGATCCATGCTCGAACATCGCTGGCTCACCTTGGCAATCCAGCGCAACCGTTCGTGCGAATTGCATTGCAAACGGCGTTCCGGCGAGTGGTTCCTATGCCGAAGATCCCGGCCAGCTGCCGGTCATTACTCAGGGTAACACCAATCTTACCCCGGAGAAGTCGAAGAACCTCGTGGCGGGCTTTGTCTATGCACCGGGATGGGCGCGAAGCGGCAACAGTGGCCTGAGCCTCGAAGCGAATTTCTATGATATTCGCGTCAACAAGGCGATCGGGGCGATTGACCCGAACCTTACCCTCAACAATTGTGCACTGCTTGGTGATGCCGCCAGCTGTGCGCTGGTAATCCGTACCAGCAACGGTTTCGTCAATGAAATTGGCGGCAAGCTCCAAAACCTCGACAGTATTCGCACCCGCGGGCTGGACGTCTCGCTGAGCTATCGCACTTCGGAAACCGGGATCGGCAAATTCGGTCTCAATGCCAACGGTAACTGGTTGCTCAAGTATGTTCTGTCAGCATCAAATGGTTTCGTCGTGCTTGATCGGCGCGGGACTGAGCGGGGCAGCCCCGATCAGGCTTTCCCGAAGTTCAAGGGCAACGCCACGGTTGACTGGAGGCTGGATGGCTTTGGCGCATCCTTCACCGGTCGTTATATCAGCGCTGTAACCGAAGGCAACGGCAACAAGATGGCCAGCCGCTTCTATAGCGATGTTCAGCTCACTTTTGAGCCCTCATTTCTTGATAACCGGGCGACCCTGACGGTGGGCGTGAACAATGTATTCAATCAGGATCCGCCGGGGTGCTTTACTTGCAGCATCAACAACTTTGACCCGACCACTTACGATGTGCCGGGCCAGTTCGGCTATGTCCGCCTGACCTACAAGATGTAAGCAGGGCAATTCGCCTGAAAGAGGGCCTGTCTGGCGGTTGCCGGGCGGGCGCTTTTCCATGGCATGTGTTGGGGCCAATCAGGCGGCGAAAGCGAACTGCTGCTGGGCGTAAGCCAGATCGAAGGTGTCGTCGAACACCGTAAAGCTGGCGACCGGAACCACGGCTCCAAAGCTGGCAACCGGGCCCAGCGTGGTGCTGTCACTGTCGACCACGATGTCATAGCCAACTTCAACCGACAGCAGGCTGATGCTGACGCCCACATTGAAACCAAGATCGGTGGTGTTGGTAAGATCGGATTCGGGCGTCAACGAGAACGTGAATTCGACTATCCCATCATGATCGCCGCCCAGATCGATATCGGAAGCATGTTCGATCTGGATCGAATCCCCGAAGTGGAAGCTTTGGCTGCTGCCATCCTCGAAAGTAAGCGTGCCGACCAGATCGCCCATCGCCATGCTGAACTGCTGGAGGAAGTTCAGTCCGGCAATGAGATCGACATCGAGCAAATCGGCATCGGCGAAGACTGGGCCGAAATCGATCCGCGGCGGATCGAACGGGTTGGCCCCGCCGAACAGCAATTGCGAAATCAGCGTATCGAGATCGAGGACGAGTTCGAGGAAATTGTTGCTCGCTCCGCTCGACCCGACCGGGCTGGGCGCAAAACTGCCGGAGGTCGTCAGATGCGGCCAGGCAAAATTGAGCGAGAAGGCATCAAGCGGCGGCGGCAGATCGAAGGTTCCGCCGATCGTCTGGCTATCGACATCGAGGATCGGAATGCCGTCCGGGCCGAACGAGAAATTGACCAGATTGGCCTCTTCGGTGATGCTGCCCAGGGCGCCGAGATCGATATCCACCCCGGCATAGGCCCGCAGCGCCACGTCATACAGTAACTGCAGCAAATAGGTGCCTTCCGGTCCAGTTGTGTCGAAATGCGCATTGGTCAGCAGCGCACTGGTGCCGATCAGCAGTGTATCGGTGGTCTTGTTGTAGTTGGTCTGGACCGTCAGATCATAGCCGGCATTGGCATCAATCTCGCCGCCATTGAAATGCAGCGTCGATTGCAGGCCGAGGGTTATGTGGCCTTCAACCCCGGCATAAAGCGCGCCTCCGGTTCGTTAGTTGAACTGTCCGGTCCGGATGCCAATAAAGCGGTCATCGTCAAAGGTGAAGGCAGCGCCGCTGCTCCAGATGCTTTGATCGCTGGCGGTGAATTCAGCGTGCTGGGTGGTTGAGTTGTATTCGTACAAGATGGGGACGGTGAAGCTGGCCGTTTCGGTATCACCGTTGGACGTTTCGCGCGATTCAGCGGTAAAAGTCAGATCGAAGTCGCTGTCAGCATTGATCGGCAATGTCAGCAGAAAATCCTGGAAGATCTGGTCTGGCTCGCCTCCGGGATTGGCAGAGACTGGGGTGATGGTAACGCCTGCTGGAAGCCCGCTGCTGAGGATGTGGGCGAGGTATTCCGAGCTGTCAGCATCGTTCTGATCGGAGACGAGGTGGAGCAGTACCTGATTGACCACCCCGGTCGCGCTGACTGTGATCTCGATCTCGGGTCGGTCAGCCACTGCCGCGATATTCAGCGTAGCGGTGGCATGATCCTGGCCGCTTTGACCAGAACAGTTACTGCGAAAAGCGACCCACTGTGCCGATCTGAGACCAATTTGGCAGTTTGAATATGCCAATCGTTGGTGAATTACCAGTCAGGCATTTATACCATAGCCATTGCTAACACCTTGCTGAAGATTGAACAACTACATAACTGGGTAAACTGAAGTAAACCACAATAGGTACGATATATTTAAGACTGATAATACGATCAAGTATCTGGTTTATGGTAATTTTAGTGCAAAAACTGGGTGACTTTATTGCGTAGATCTACTTGGCCGTGAGACGAGATTGCGGAGCCGGACGCAGAGGCGCGGACTGGTGGGGTCGGTTACGCAATAGTCGATAGATTCTGCCTCTAATGCGCGAGCAGGATGGAAATCCGCCGGTTGCGCGGATCTTCGGGGTGGCCTTTCACCAGCAGTTCGCGATCCGCTACGCCCTCAATCCGAAAGAAGCGGGCCTCGGGGATGCCCTTGTGGAGCAGCGCCTGGCGGGTTGCTTCGGCGCGACCGGCCGAAAGCGACCAGTTGTTGGCTGATATGCCAGGTTTTCTAGGCCCGGATTTCCACGGAAGCGCATCGGTGTGGCCGCGGATGGTGAGGCCGGTTCTTTCGGGTGCAACGGTCTGGGCGATCGCGGTGAGTAGCTGCATCGCATCCAGGGTCAGCACGGTCGTGCCAAGCTGGAACATCGAGAAATCGGCGTCATCGACCAGATCGATCCGGATACCCTCGGTAGTATCGACCATCCGGACCTGCCGCGCGAGACGGGCGAGTTGCTGGCTCGCGGCCAGTTTCTGCTCAAGCCGCTGCTTCATCGCGTTCATCCGTTTGAGCCGACCGGCACCTTCCTTGGGCCCACCGGTGGCATCGCGCGGGACGGTCAGGGTTTTTGTGCCGGTTTGGCCTGCACGATGCGGGTAATTGTCTACATCGGTTAGTGAAGAGCCGCCCAATAAGCCATCGGCCCCCGCGCTGCCTTCCTTCATCTTGACCAGCGTGGGGGTGAAATAATCGGCGATCCCCTTGCGCTGCTTTTCAGTGGTTGCGCCCAGCAGCCACAGCAGCAGGAAGAAGGCCATCATCGCGGTGACGAAATCGGCATAGGCCACTTTCCACGCCCCGCCATGATGCCCGGCGGCGACCATGGTGATCTTCTTGACGATGATCGGGCGGGGCGGTTCCAGCTTGTCCTTTTTTGCGGCGGCCATGGCCTAGAGCCCTCCGTTTGCGGGTTGGCGCGGAGAAGGGTTTTTCACGCAGAGACGCAGAGAGTTTGTGCTGGCGGCGCAGTCCCCTTTTACTCGTAAAGCTGCCATCGGAGGCAGGCTGGGCATGAGAAATTTGAGCCTGCGGCGCAGCGCAGCACCTCTGCGCCTCAGCGCGAAAAAATACTTCATCCTACCGCCCCCGCAGCGCGTCGAGCAGTTCGGTCAGACCCGGGCGGAAATCATGGCCGAGGCCCGACCGCGCGCTTTCTACCACCAGCGGCTGCGGCCAGCCATGGAGCGAGGCGATGATTACCTGTTTGACGACATGGAAGATCTGTTCATCGGCATCGAGGATTTGCTTCAGGCGGCCAGCCATCGGCGCGATCATGCCATAGGCCAGCAGCACCCCCAGGAAGGTGCCGACCAGGGCCGAGCCGATCATCGCGCCCAGAATGGCCGGTGGCTTGTCGATCGAGCCCATCGTCTTGACCACGCCGAGCACTGCCGCGACGATCCCCAGCGCGGGCAATGCATCGGCCAGTCCTTCCATCGCATGGTGCGGCTCATTGACCTCGTGAAAATGGGTTTTCATTGCATTGTCGATCACTTCCTCGACCGCGTGGACTTCCAGAGTGCCCGATGAAACCACGATCAGCGTCAGCGGATCGCAGATCAGCGCGGTCAGCGGCTTGTTGGCCAGCAGACGGGGAAACTCCGCGAAAATCGCTGAATTTGCGGGTTCTGTGACATGGCTTTCCAGCGCGACCGGGCCTTCGCTGCGCAGCAGCTTCATCAGCCGGGTGGTGAGGATGATCGCATCGATATGATCTTGCTTGTTGTGTTTTGGTCCCTTGAACAGCTTGCCCAGGCAGCCGCCGATCGCTTTGAGCCCGTGCAGCGAATTGCCGGTCACGATCGCGCCCACCGCCGCACCGCCGATGATCAGCATCTCATGCGGGATCGCCTCCATCACCGGGCCAAGCGCGCCGCCGGTTATGGCAAAGCCACCGAATACCATGACAAACAGGATCACGATCCCGATGACGACGTACATTCTTCAAAACCCCCAGAAAAAGAAGTGGTGCGGATCAGCGCAGTACGTCGAACAGGGAAAGGCTGGAGAGTTTGGCAAAGCTGGCCTGGCTCGCTTCGAGCACGGTCAACGCTTGCTTCAACCGGGTGATGGTGGCGGCCATATCGGTGCCGCCAATCTCGGCTTGCTCATTGGCACTGAGCTCGGACATGTCGGTGCGCCTCTGGGTGGTCAGATCGATCCAGTTAAGCCTCGCGCCGATCACGGTCTGCACGGTGGTGACCGCTTCCAGCCCGGTATCCAACACCCCCAGTGTATCGCGCGCGGCTTGGGCCGGATCGGCAGCGCCGCCCTGCAGGGCATCGGCCAGACCCTTGACCACGGCGAAAATATCGGTCGGACTGCTGCCCGTATTGAAATTCAGGAATTCCGGCCCGGTCAGTCCGCGGGTCACGCTTTGCCCATCGCCCAGCGGCAGTTCCCCGGCGCTGGCGGTGCCTGCATAGGCCGGGTTGCCCGCCGCATCGAGCATGAAGGCCTGGCCCGCCGTTTCGCCGCCGAACAAGGCGTGGCCAGCGCTGTCGCGCGCATTGGCCAGCGCCACCAGATTGCCGTGAAGCTGGGCCAGCTCGGTGCCAATTCCGGCGCGCTGGGCCGGGGTCAGCGTGGCGTTGGCAGCCTGGACCGCCAGCTCCTTGGCGCGGGTGATATATTCGGCAAAGCTGGCCAGCGCGGTGTCGGTCAAAGTCAGGTCGGAGGCGGCGCGGTTGGCGTTACTGGTGCCGATTGCCGCGAAACTGTCGCCGCGCGCCAGGCCGCGCAGCCGCGCAGCCGCGACCGGATCATCAGATGATCGGGACAGCCGTTCACCCCGGCCCAGCGCCGCCTGAAGCCCCTCGGCCCGGGCGCGCAGCACCGTCATGGCCTGGGTTGCCCGTTCGTAAAAGGCGCTGGTGCTTACCGTGGTCATGTTAATTCCTCACCGGATCGCCAGCAATGTGTCGAACAATGTGCCCGCGACCTGCATCGCCTTGCCAGACGCCTGAAACGCCTGCTGAAAGCGGATCAGATTGACCGCCTCTGCATCAAGATCGACCCCCGACTGCGCCTCAAGCGCGATCCGCGCCGAACCGGCGATAGTCGATAGTGCCTCGCTGGTGGTGGTCCGCCCGGCGACTTTGCTGGAAATGCCGAACAGCAGGCTGTCGAGTTTCCCGGCGATGTCGCTGCTTGACAGGGCACTGCGCAAGGCCGCCAGATTGGCCGGATCGCGGCTGCCTGCGCTGGCCCCTGAAGGCGCGGTGGCAATCCCCGCGCCAGTGGTCAGTGCCAGCGATATCCCGCTTGCACCGCTGCCAGAAAACAGCGGCTGTCCGGCGCTTCCATCCAGCGCAGCGCCGCCTGCCTGGGCCGCATTGGCGGCGGCGATCAAGGCGTTCGCGATCCCATTAAGTTCGGTGCTTGTATCGGCAACGGCGGCCAAGGCCTGTGCCTTGCCCGCCAGTGCGCCGCCTGAGAGGGTAACCGGGGTTGCGCCTAGCATAAACGTGATCGTCCCGTTTACGGCAGTGGCCATGGCAAGGCTGGTCGCGGTTCCGCCCAGCACCAGCTGCGGGCCGGCGCTGCCGCCCAGCCGGACTTCGACCGTATCATCGACCGAGAAAACCGTGCTGATATCGGCAAAGCCCGACAGCCGCTGGAGCAGATTGTCACGGCTGTCGAGCAGGGCGGACTGGTCGCTGGTCGCATCCGAGGCCCGGGCAAGGCGCAGATTGATCCGCGCCAGTTCGCCTGCCAGCAGATTGACCTGCCCGACGCCATCGGTGGCTTCAAACCGGAGCCCCTCACCAACCGATGCGAGGCTTTGCGCAGCGATGTTGAAAGTGCGAACCATGGTTCGCGCATCTTCCAGCACGGCGGCGCGCAGCGAGGATGAAACCGGATCGGCGGTGAGGCGCTCCAATGCGGTTTCAAAGGCGACTACGGCGGGATAGATGCTGGTCTGTTCCACTGCGGTTTCGATATTCTGCAAGCCTGCCAGTTCGGACGAAGCCCGCGAAGCATCGCTGCCGGTGCGGCGCACTTCGGTCTGGCGGAAAGCATCGACATTGCGGGTGACCGCATCGAGCCGGACGCCCGAGAGCGAGACATCGCCGACCCGCCCGAACCCGCCGGATGAGGCAAGCTCGGCCAGCCGCACACTGCGCCGGACATAACCGTCGGACGCGGCATTGGCGATGTTCTGCGCGGTCACGTCCAGCGCCACCCGCGCCGCCATTGCGCCGCTGCGGGCGATCGAGAGAAGATCGGATGACATGGCTCAGGTCTCCTTGCCAAGCTGGCGTGACAGCTGGGCTTCGATCTGGACAGCAAGCCCCAGCGCGCCGGTTTTGGCGGCGATATCGGCGAAGTTTTCGTCCTGCATCGTGCGGAACGTATCCATCGCCTGACTGGAAGAGAGTTCGGAAGCGAACTCGGTCTTGCGGGCGGCGCTAAGCATCTGGCGCACGAAGATCGCCTCGAACTGCTCGGCCGCCTGGGCCAGCCGTTCGCGCTCGGTTCCGTGGCTGGCAGACAGAGTGCCAGTGGCCAGCAACGGAGCTGAAACCGGGCTCATATCACCACCATCTCTGCTTTCAGCGCGCCTGCTTGTTTCAACGCTTCGAGGATCGCGACCAGGTCTGACGGGCTGACCCCTAGCAGGTTCAGCGCATCGACCAGCCTTGCCAGCGAGGTGCCGGGCTTGAACAATGCGACATGGCGATCCTCCTCGATTGCATCCAGCTTGCTATCCTCTTGCAACGCCGTTGCACCGCGGCTGAACGGGGCGGGCTGGCTGATGGTCGGGCTCTCGTCGATCCGCACGGTCAGCTTGCCGTGGCTGATCGCAGCAGGCGAAAGCCGCACCGCGCTGTTGATCACCACCGTGCCGGTCCGGCTGTTGATAATCACCCGCGCGGCGGTTTCCGCTGGCGTCACGTCGATCATCTCGATCGCAGCCATAATGCTGGCCCGCGCATCCGCGCTGGCGGGCAGGCGCAGCGCCAGGGTGATGCCATCCTCGACTGCGGCCGTACCGGGGTAGCGCGTATTGATGCCATCGCGGATCCGCGCGGCGGTCAGGAAATCGGCCTGAAACAGGTTCCAGCGCAGGACCTCGCCCGCCTCAAACCCGGTGGCGACGCTGCGTTCTACGCTGGCACCATCGGCGATCCGGCCCACGGTCGGCACATTGACGGTCAGCTTGGAGCCATCGGCCCCCGAAATGCCAAGGCCGCCGACCGCAAGGTTGCCCTGCGCCATCGCGTAGATCTGGCCGTCCGCGCCATACAGCGGGGCCATGATCAGCATCCCGCCACGTAAGGATTTGGCCTTGCCGATCGCCGAGATCGTCACATCGATCCGCTGGCCGGGCTTGGCAAAGGCGGGCAGATCGGCAGTGATCATCACTGCTGCGGCGTTTTTGAGGCCAGGGGCGACGCCCGGCGGCAGGGCCACACCGACGCGGCCCGAAACGCCGCGCATCGCCTGCGTCAGATATTCCAGATTGTCATCGCCAGTGCCGTTCAGGCCGACAACGACGCCATAGCCGGTCAGCTGGTTGGTCCGTACGCCCTGATACGCGCCCAGATCGCGGACCCGGTCGGCATGGGCGGTAACTGGGATTAGCGCGCTGAGTAGTACCGCAAGGGCGGGGGCAAGGCGGGGCAGGGTCATCATCAGAACGGACTAATCATGTTGAAGAATTTGCTCAGCCAGCCCTCACGGCTGGCGCGCTGGACCGCGCCGTTTCCGGCATATTCGATCCTTGCGTCGGCGACGCGGGACGAGGCAATGCGGTTATCGGCATCGAGATCAGCCAGCCGGACGATGCCTGCGAACTGAATCCATTCCTGTCCCTGGCTCAGCAGCAAGCGTTTTTCTCCGCGAACCAAGGCAGTCCCGTTCGGACGAACCTCGGCAATAGTGACGGTAACTTCGCCGCTCAGCGAACTTGTCTGTGCGGCATTTCCCTGGCCATTGAACGACGATTGGCCGCCAGCTTTAAGGGCGTTGGGGTTGAGGAACGACAGCGGGCCGGCGGTCGGCGGGGTGACCCCGAAGCTGCCACTGCGCTGGGTTTTGGACCCGGCCGATTTGGCGGTGGTGGTGCTTTCGACCAGCACGATGGTCAAGGGATCGCCAACTACGCGGGCGCGCAGGCCGTCAGTGAGCGGGGCGTAGCCGGTGGCGGCGTTGAAGATGCTGCCATCGGCGATGCGTACTGGCGCGGCCACGGATGGCAGCGCCGGTTCGAACCCGGCGGGCGGCTTGGGCCTGGCCAGCGCTGGCGCAGCCATTGCAAGCGCGATCAGGGCGAGGGCGCTGCGCATCATCACAGCGTCTGGTTCGCGTTGCGGAGCATTTCATCGACCGACGAGATCATCTTCGAGTTGATCTCGTAAGCACGCTGGCATTCGATCATATCGACCAGTTCCTCGACCACGTTGACGTTGGAGCTTTCCAACATCCCCTGACGGATATTGCCGCGTCCGCCCTGGCCTGCCGGACCAATCTGGGCAGCCCCGCTGGCGGCGGTTTCGGCGAGGAAATTGTCGCCAAGCGCCTGCAGCCCAGCCGAATTGGCAAAGCTGGCGATGGTGATCTGGCCAAGTTCAGTCGCCGCAGTGCTTCCGGCGATCTGGGCCGAAACTGTCCCGTCATTCGCCACGGTGACTGCGCTCGCGCCATCGGGAACGGTGATCGCCGGCTGCACCGCATAACCTTGTGCGGTGACCAGCTGACCCTCTGCAGAACGGTTAAAATTGCCCGCGCGGGTATAGCCCAGCCTGCCACCGGGCAGCTGGACCTGGAAGAAGCCTTCGCCGTCCAGTGCCATGTCGAGCGGGTTGGAGGTGGTGTTGAGCGTCCCTTGGGTGGTGATGCTGGTGGTCGATTGCACGGCTACCCCGGTGCCAAGGTTAATCCCGGTGGCATAGGCCGTCTCGCTGCTCGATTGCTGGCCGGCAATTCGCGCGTCCTGATAGGTCAGCGTGGCGAAATTGGCGCGGTCGCGCTTGAACCCGGTGGTGCCGATATTGGCGAGGTTGTTGGCAATGACCCGCATCCGGGTGTCTTGCGCTTCGAGCCCGGTGCGGGCGACGTGTAGGGCAGATGTGGGCATTTGTAGTTCCTTCTAATTCCTCCCCCGCCGGGGGAGGATCATGTGATTCGCATCAGGCTGGTGCCGCCTTCGTCGATCTCTTTGGCGGTCGCGACCAGCTTGGTGCGCATTTCAAACAGGCGTTGGGCCTCGATCATTTCGACCAGTACCTGAGCGGGTTTGACGTTCGATTGCTCGAGCGCGCCGAAGGTAACGCGGGCGGCATCGTCGATGGGCAGAACCCCGCCGCCGAACACCCGGAACAATCCGTCGAGTGCCTTTTCGATCCTGGTGCCGCGCCAGCTTGCCAGCTTGATCTTGTCGATCACTTGCGGCGGTGCATCGAGGCTGGCTTTGTCACGAACCAGCACGCTGCCATCGGGCGCGATCGAAACTTCGGCGCCCAGCGGCACGGATATCGGACCGGACTGGCCGATCACCGGCTGGCTTTCTCCGCCCACCAACACGCCGGTGGGCGAGACCGAGAGATCGCCGCGCCTTGTATAGGCTTCGTTGCCATCCTCGGCCTGCACGGTCAGCATCGCCTCGCCGTTCACCGCGATGTCGAGCGATCTGCCCGTCTGCACCAAGGCCCCCGGATCCATCTGCACCCCGCGCACTTCGGCACTGGTCATCGCGCGAGCTTCTAGGCTCGGGCCGATCAGGGTCATCGGGGTGAACTGCATCGTTTCGGCGCGAAAGCCGGTGGTCTGGGCGTTCGCCATATTGCTGGCGATCATCCGCTGCCGCGCCATCGAGGCGTTCATGCCGGTGACGGCGGTGTAGATCAGGCGGTCCATGATTTAGCCTCAGGTCCGCAGGTTGATGATAGTTTGCGAAATCTGGGTCGCGGTATCGATCGCTTTGGCATTGGCCTGGAAATTGCGCTGGGCGGTAATCAGCCCCACCAGTTCCTCGGCAATATCGACGTTCGAGCGTTCGAGCGCGCCCGATAGCAGCCGGCCGTATTGGCCTGCGCCGGGGATGCCGTATTTGGGGGTGCCTGAGAGCCCGGTGGCCTCCCAGTTGGATGAGCCGACCTGCTTCAGCCCAGGCGGCGCGATGAAGGCGGCCAGCGCAACCTTGCCGATCACCGAGTTCGAGCCATCGGCATAGGTCGCAATCACGCTGCCATCGCCATCAACCGTCAGCCCGGCAAAGTCTGCGCCGGCCGCATTGGTCGCGGGGACCTGGGCATCAATCGGCGTGGTCGAGGTCGGCAGGCCAGCGGCATCGACGGTGAACACCTGCAAGCGGTTGTCCGAGCCATCGTGAATGAAGCCGCTGTCATCCATCGTGAAGCTGCCGTTGCGGGTGAACAGGGCTTGCCCGGTCAGCGCAGATTTGGTGGTAAAGAAGCCATCGCCATTGATTGCCAGGTCCAGCGCCGATCCGGTCTGTTCGATCGGCCCAAGCGCGAAATTCTGGCTGATCGATTCAACCGTCGCGCCAAGCCCCTGGATCAGCTTGGGATTGGCATAGGCCGAACCTGCGACAATATCGGCAAACTCGGTGCGGCTTTTCTTGAAGCCGGTGGTCTCCACGTTGGCGATGTTGTGGGCGATGACGCCAAGATCAGTCTGGGCGTTCTTGAGGCCGTTGAGTGAGGTGTAGAAGGACATTGGTTATCTCCTCAGGTAAAATCAGGGGGCAGGAATGGTGGCGGATTGGCCGGCGAGCACAGCATCGAGCTTGCCGGCGATTGCCTTGAGCGTGGATGCCATGTCGTTTATCCCGTTGAGCTGGGAAAACTGCGCCATCTGGGCCAGCATTTCCTTGTTATCGACCGGATCGGTGGGGTCCTGCTGCTGCAACTGGGTGGTCAGCAGCCGCAGGAAATCCCTCTGGCCGAGCGCGGCATAGCCGCCCGCTGGCGCGGTGGATGGCGGGGCGGCGGATGCGCCGGTGACAGAGCTTATCGGCATTATTTCATCCTCATCGTATCAAGCATCAGCTGCTTGGCAGTGGAAAGCGCCTCGACCAGGTTCTGGTATTGGCGCGAGCTATCGAGCATCTCGACCATCTCGGCATTTTCATCGACCGGGGCGGTCCAGACATCGCCACCCGCATCAGCCAGCGGATTATCGGGGCTGTGCTGCCGGATCGGCGCGGCATTATCGCGCACCACGGCGCTGACCCGCACGGTGGACAGGCCGCTTGAGCGGTCCAGCTCCTGGGCAAAGACCGGGCGCAGCGGGCGATAGGCCCCCTCTGCGCTGCCCGCGACCGAACCGGCGTTGGCCATGTTGGAAGCCGCCGCGTTCATCCGCACCAGCTGGGCTGACATGCCGCGCTGGGCGACATCGAACAGGGTCATGGGGTTCGCCATGGTCAATCGCCCTTCAGCGCGCGGGAGATCGTCTCGGCCCGTCCGCGAATGAACGACAGCGTTGCGGCATAGCCAAACGCGTTTTCGGCAAAGGCGGTCTGCTCGGTCGCCATCTCGACGGTGTTGCCATCCAGGCTCGGCATGACCGGCACGCGAAACTGGGTGGCTTTGGCCGCTGCCCGGTCGCTGCCCAGACCCTCACTGCGCGCTTTCAATGCGGCGGCGAAATCGATGTCGCGAGCTTTGTAGCCGGGGGTTCCGGCATTGGCGATATTGGAGGTTATCAGCCCCATCCGCTGCGAGCGCAGTTCCAGCGCGGCGGCATGAATTCCAAATATGCTCTCTTTCATCGGCTTCACTCCGAAGGTGTGTGCCATAGTTTTAGCAAGCACCGTGCCAAACACCGATTCTGCGCATTTCTGGGCTTTTCCGCCTTCCGAAGCTGCAAAGGCTTGCCGGTCGGCGGCAGAGTTTGGCCTGCCGCTGAAAAGTCTCGCGCGCTGCCGTCCTTCAGGGTGAAGGAGTATTGCGCGCATGAATTGGTTGACCCTGATTGATGGCCCCTCTGCGGCGATCGTATTTGGCGGGACACTGGCCGCCACCGTTCTGCGCTGCGGGTTCACCGATTGCCGCGCCGCAATCCAGGTGCTTTGCCATTTGCGGAGCGAGGGCTTTGATCCCGAGCGTGTGCGCGCCGAGCTTGCGGTGCAGGTGCAGGAAATCCACCGCGACGGGTTACTGCGCACCAACCCGCATAATTACGGTGACCGCGAGTTCGACGAGGCGACCGAAGCCTTGCTTGAGCGCCGCTCGGTCGCCGCGTTGCTCGAGCGCCATGAAGCGCACAAGGCCCGGCGCTTGGGACTAAGCGAACGCGCGGTGCGAACTTTGGCACAGGCGGCAGAACTGGCCCCGGTGTTCGGCCTGGCTGGCACACTGATCTCGCTCAGCCAGCTTCCCACAGAAGGTATCGCGCGAGGGGCGTTTACCGGCGCGATCTCGATGGCCGTAATAACGACGCTATACGGATTGCTGGCGGCCAATCTGTTGCTCGCCCCGCTGGCGCGGGTGATCGAACGCGCAGCGCAAGCCGAAGAGTCCAAGCGTCAGGAAGTGCTCGATTGGCTCACCACCCAGATTGCCGCCGATATGCCGCAGCCGCGGCGGTCTGCTGCCAGCAATCGCGAGGCAGCATGATCGCCCGCGCGGGAAGCGGCTGGCAGACGGTTCTGGCCGATCTCTCACTGATCCTGTTCATGGTCACGGCCGGTGCTGCCGCGCAGGCCGGTCCGGATGTCGCGCCCGCGCCGCCGCCGCTGGTTGACCCCGCGCTGGGAGAACCAGTGGCGGTATGGCGGGGCGGCGGCAGCACCTCGTTGGCGCAATGGCTGGAAAATCAGCCTGCTGATCCACGCCAGCGGCTTACGATCATTGTTCCCTATGCAGGCGATCCCGCCAGCGCCGCTTTGGTTGCATTGGCTTTAGCCAGCGCTGCCGGACAGCCCGCGCGGCTGCTGTTCGAACCGGGCGGGGCAGGGGATACCTATGCCACGCTGACTTATGATGTCGCGCAACCAAGCGCGACGATCGCGAAAGGAACTCTTCGATGAGATGCAGACCCCTGTTGCTGCTTGCCGCCCTATCCGCCTCACCGGCGCTGGCCGCAGCCTTTGCCGATCTGGCGGTGCTTGACCGCGAAGTTTCCGCCTTTACCGGAGCGCCGCAGGGCGCGCCGGGCGGCGCGGCGCTGCCAGTGGATCGGCGGCTGCGGCTGGCCCAATGTTCCGGCCCGCTGGCGCTGTCATGGTATGGATCGCGGCGCGAGACGGTGCTGGTCGAATGCCCGGTCAGCGGGGGCTGGAAAGTTTATGTGCCGCTGCGGATCGTGGTCTCCACCAGCGCCGCTGGACCGATCGTGGCGCGCGGTGATGCGGTTACAGTGATGGTCAGCGGGGATGGGTTCAACGTCTCACAACCGGGCGAGGCAATGGAGCCTGGAGCGCTTGGGGCATGGATCAAGGTGCGCCAGGCAGGCGGCAAAAGCGAACCACTGCGCGCCCAGGTGCTGCGGCCCGGCGTAGTCGGCATTCCGTTGCCGTAGCCCCCGGCAAAGTTTGGCCGCCCTGCCTTAAATATTCCCGCAGCGTGTCGTTCATGGCTATGTGTAAAACCCAGGAGCGGGAAGATGCCCATTGAAATCGGACCAACGCGCGGCGCAGGCTTAGTCGATGCGCGGATCGTGCGCAGCGGCAGCGGAACAGGCGATAAGGCCCCGGGCCCCGCGAAGGCCAGCTCAACTGTGGTGCGCAGCGATGCGCTTGATCCCGGTCAGCCCCCGGTCGATATCGAACGTGTCGCAGTGATCCGCCGCGCGGTTGAAACCGGCAACTATCCGATCATCCCCGCGCGAGTGGCGGATGCGATGATTGCCGCAGGCCTGCTACTGAGGAACGGAAAATGAGCTCAACCGCCGAATTGCGCGAGAATCTGCGGCAGATGATTGCCGTGCTGCAAGCCGAGCGGCAGGCGCTTGCCGGGCTGGATCTGGATGCGATCATGGGCTGCGCGGTCGATAAGCGCGCCTTGTGCGGGACGATTGACGATTGCAGCCCCTTTGCGGACAGTGCCTCGATCGATGAGGAATGCCGCGGGATGCTGGATGCAGCGCGGCGTTTGAACGAGGTAAACCGCCAGGTTCGCAACCTGATCGCAGCCAATGTTGCCTCGCGGCTTGATGCGCTAACCGGCTCGCCCGCGCTGTATCGCACCGGCCCCGCCTATGCCTATGCCGGGGCCCGCGTCTGTTCGTAAAAGCCATTTGGCACGGAGTTTGCTGAACAGTCCCTGATGATCTTTTGCATCGGGAGTTCGGCTTGAGCCAACCACTATCTATTGGCGCCTCCTCGGGCAATGCCCCGCAGATACGCGCCGCTATCGCACGGGCCGCGCAGGCGACCGGGGTCGATTTCAATTATCTGCTGGCCCAGGCCAAGCTGGAATCGAGCCTTGATCCAGCGGCGCGCGCAGCCACCTCCAGCGCCGCCGGATTGTATCAGTTCACCGGCAGCACCTGGCTCCAGACGCTTGACCGGCACGGTGCGGTGCATGGCCTTGACTGGGCCGATGCGGCGATTGCGGGCGGACGGGTGCGCAATCCGGCAATGCGCAGCCAGATCATGGATTTGCGCTATGATCCCGATACCTCGGCCTTGATGGCAGCGGAACTCGCCAATGATAACCGCGCCGCGCTGACCGCTACGCTGGGGCGCGAGCCCGATCCTTCCGAGCTATACCTTGCTCATTTTCTTGGTGCCGATGGCGCGAGCCGGTTTCTGACCGCGCTGGCCGCCGATCCGGGCCAATCCGCCGCTGCGATCATGCCCCAGGCAGCTGCGGCCAATCACGGCATATTCTTTGCGGGCACCACGCCGCGTTCGGTTGGCGCGGTGATGGAGATGATCCGGGGTAAGGTGGTTGGGGCGATGGAAGGCTCCTTCCTCCCCGCCACTTCAGGGGAGGGGATCGAGGGGTGGGGTCTGTCCACCGGGTCCAGCGCGGCGTGGGAGGAGAGACCCCACCCCAACCCCTCCCCTGAAGAGGAGGGGCTTAGTGCTCCGCAACGCCCATCCATGTCGGAAACACTCCGCGCCACATTCGCAAGCGTCGGTAACGCTGCACCGGCTCATGTTCGCGCCGCCTATGGCAAACTTCAGGCATTCGGCCTGTGAGCATGTTCAGCCGACCCCGCTTTTCCACACTGGCGCTGCCGTTCGGGATTCTCACGCTGATCGGCCTGATGATCGTGCCGACCCCGGCGGTGCTGCTGGATATATTCTTCGTACTCAATATCGCGCTCTCGGTGGCGATCCTGATGACCGCGATGAATGCGGAAAAACCGCTCGATTTCTCGTCCTTCCCGTCGGTGCTGCTGTTTGCAACGCTGCTGCGCCTCTCGCTCAATGTCGCCTCGACCCGGGTGGTTTTGGTCAACGGACACAATGGCGGGGCGGCGGCGGGCCATGTAATCGAAGCCTTCGGTGCGTTCCTGATCGGCGGAAATTTCGCGGTTGGGCTGTTCGTCTTCATGATCCTGATGATCATCAACATGGTCGTCGTCACCAAGGGCGCAGGCCGCGTTTCGGAAGTTTCCGCGCGGTTCACCCTGGATGCGCTGCCGGGCAAGCAGATGGCGATCGACGCCGATCTCGCGGCTGGCCTCCTCACCGCCGATGAAGCCAAGGCCCGCCGCCGCGAAGTGGCGACCGAGGCCGATTTCTATGGTTCGATGGATGGTGCCTCGAAGTTCGTGAAGGGCGATGCCATCGCCGCGCTGCTGATCCTGGGGGTCAATATTATCGCGGGCTTCTGCCTTGGCATGATCAGCCACGGCCTTTCTGCGAGGGAGGCGGCGGAGAAATATATCACGCTGGCGGTGGGCGATGCGCTGGTCGCGCAGGTGCCCTCGCTACTGCTCTCGATTGCGGCCGCAGTGATTGTCACCCGCGTCTCCGATAACCGCGATCTGGCCGGGCAAATCGGCGGACAGTTTGCCGATCCGCGCACCTGGCTGCCGGTGGCTTGCATTCTGGGTGCGATCGGGATGATCCCGGCGATGCCGCAGACGGTATTCCTGCCCGCTGCCGCAATGGCCGGCTGGCTGTGGCACAAGCTCAAGCAGCACGCAGCGCGACCTGCGCCTATGATCGAGTCGGCCGCCCTGCCGTTCGAGCCCGGCCAGATCACGCTGGACGAAGTTTCCGATCACACGCTGGTCACGATCGAGCTGGGATACGGCCTGGTCCATCTGGTCGACGAACGGCGCGGTTCGCCGCTGGTGGCGCGGATCACCGGGGTGCGCAAGCAGCTCAGCCATAGCTTCGGCTTCGTCGTCCCGCAGTTTCGGGTGCGCGATGCGCTGGAACTGGCGCCAGGTGAATACCGCATTCTGCTGGGTGGGGTGTCGCTGGGCGGGGGGACCATCCGAACTGACAAAATTCTCGCCATCGATGCCGGTGAAGCACGTGAAAAGCATGGGCTGAGCGGCGAGCAGACGATCGACCCCAGCTTCGGCTGTCCGGCGCTGTGGATCGATCCAGCGGCGCGCGATCTCGCGATAGCCGAAGGTTTCCTTACGGTGGACGCCAGTACAGTTATCGCCACCCAGCTCAATCAACTTCTGGCAGGCCGCCCGCAGGCGCTGCTCGGCCCCGATGAAGTCCGCGCGATCCTTGATAGCGTCAAGGAGCATTCCGCCGGGCTGATCGAGACGATCTATCCCCAGCCGCTGTCGCTCGCCGCGCTGACCCGGCTGCTGCGGGCGCTGCTGGATGATGGCATCCCGATTGGTCATCCGGTTCCGATTCTTGCCAGCCTGAGCCAGTCCGTTCAGCAAACGCTCGACCATGACCGGCTGGTCGAATTGCTCCGAGCTGACCTTGGTGGTCTGATTGTCGGGCGGATTTGCCCACCGCGCGCGCGTTTGCCGGTGCTGACACTGGATGCCGCGCTTGAGGCGATGATCGTCCAGGGGCTGCATGATCCCGTCACCGGACAGCCGGTGATCGAGCCTGATCTGGCCCGCACGATTGGCGAGTTTGTTGCTGGTCTGGTGGCCGAGCGGGGCGCTGGTGCGCCGCTGCTGGCGCTGGTGGTCCAGCCGCGTGCGCGCCGGGCGTTGACTGCCCTGCTCAAGATGCGCTGCCCTTCTTGCCTGGTGCTTTCAATTGCTGAGCTGCCGGCAGCCCAGCCGATCGAAGTGATAGCGGTTATCGGCGGCGAACAGAGCCTGCCAGCATTGCCGTCACACAATCCCAACCAAGCCTTTGCCCAATCCAATGAAAGCATGGCCGCATGATTCATGACCAGAAGATCTTTGTCGCAGCAGAAGCCTACCGGACCGATGTCGGAACCCGCATCCGCCGGTTTCTGCCGATGGTCCGGCGACTGGCCTGGCATGTCCATGGCGGCGGGCGCGCCGGGATCGAGGTGGAAGATCTGATGCAGGCCGGGATGGTAGCGCTGACCGAATGCTCGCAGCGTCATGCCGGCCCCGGCGAGGATGGCTTTGCGGCTTATGCCAAGATGCGGGTGAGAGGCGCGATGGTCGATCTGATCCGCAGAACCGTGCCGCTTTCGCGCGGAGCCGTCGAGCGCAGGCGGAACATGCGCGAAAAGGAAACGACCTTGCGCGGTCAGTTGGGCCGCGATCCGACCACGCCCGAACTTGCCGCTGCGATGGGCATCGACGAAAACCAGCTGGCCGCCATGCGCGGCTCGAGCGAGCCGCTGCGGTTCGAGGCGATCGACGAGGTCTATTCGGACAGCAACATGGCCTTTGCCGATGCGCGGCCCGATAGTCTGGAGCTGCTGGTGGGTGAGGAACTGCGCGAAAGCCTGGCCGCGGCGATCACCGCGCTGCCCCAGCGGCTGCAACTGGTGGTCCAGCTCTATTTCCTTGAAGAGCTCAACCTTTCCGAAATCGCCGCAGCGCTGCAAGTCAGCGTGCCGCGGGTTCACCAGCTCAAGGCGCAGGCACTCGATAAGCTGCGCAAGGCGCTGGCCGAATTGGCGGAAATCATCTGACGGGGCTTGACCTGCTGGCTCTGCTCCGGCTTTTGGGCGGAATGGTAGATAGCGGAATTGAAAATGAGAAGCCGGTGCCAGACAATACCCCGGTGATCATCGGGGCTGGACAAGTCTCCGAACGGGTGGGCGAGGTGGGCTATCTGCAACGTTCGCCGATGGATCTGGCCGGGGCTGCGTTGGCCGAGGCGCTGGCCGATGCCCGCGCTGCCGAGCCGCTGGGGCCTGCACTCGATACACTGGCCGCGATCCGCCAATTCGAGATTTCGGGCACCCGCTATGGCGCGCCGTTCGGCCATGCGGACAATCCGCCGCGCGCGATTGCCCGGCGGGTAGGGGCCGATCCGGCCCGCGCGATCCTTGAGATTGTTGGCGGGCAGGGACCGCAGAGGCTGGTCGGGGAACTCGCCACTGAGATTGCAGCAGGTCGATCGAAGCTGGCGGCAATTGCCGGGTCGGAAGCGATTTCGACCGTGCGTGATCTGGTCGGACGCGGGGAATCACGGGATTGGGCTGAGTCGCTTGCGGGCGAGATAGAGGATCGCGGCTATGGCCATGACGGGGTCTATGATCTCACCGCTTTGCGCCACGGAGTCGGGGCGCCGATCGCAGGCTATGCGATTGCAGAGAACGCCCGGCGTGAGCGGCTGGGCATGTCGCTGGCCGATTATCGATTGTCGATTGGACAGCTGTTTGCGCCGTTCACCGCCGTCGCAGCCGACAATCCGCATTCCGCCGCCCCGACCAAGCGCAGCGCCGAGGAGCTGGCGACGCTAACGGAGCGCAACCGGCTGGTTGCCGAGCCTTATGGCCGGTTGGTGGTTTCGCGTGATCAGGTCAATCAGGGCGCAGCGATCGTGATTGCCAGCGCGGGGGAAGCGCGGCGGCTGGGGGTCCCGGAGGAGCGCTGGGTGCATATTCACGCCGTTGCCGATTGTGCCGAGCCGTCGTTGCTGACCCGCAGCAATCTGGAGCGCAGCCCGGCCTCTACTGCGGCTATTTCTGCGGCGCTCGATCTGGCCGGCACGAATTGGGCCGCACTTGCCCATATCGATCTCTATTCCTGCTTTGCGATCCCGGTGTTCAATGTGCTTGACGCGTTCGGCCTTGATCCGGCCGATCCGCGCGGCTTCACACTGACGGGGGGATTGCCGTTCTTCGGTGGCGCGGGGAATAATTACTCGGCCCATGCAATTGCCGAGGCCGTCGTCCGCTGCCGCACCGCGCCGGGCTCGCGCGCGTTTGTCGGCGCCAATGGCGGGGTGATGAGCAAATATGCGGCTGGAGTTTACTCGACCGACCCGGCCGATTGGACGACGAGCCGCTGGCGCAAACTGGGGACACTGCCTGCCCAATATGGCTATGCTAACGAGTTTACCGGTGAAGCCGTGATCGACAGTTTCACGATCCAGCCCGGCAAGGGCGGTGAAACCGGCACGATCGTTGCGCGCTGCGGCCACATCCGGATCTGCGCCAACAGCACCAATCCAGCCGCTCTTGCCAGTCTGCGTAGCAAACGCGCAGCGGGCCGAAAGGTGCGGGTTGAATATGCGGGTGAGGGGGTGAACCAGTTCTGGCTGGTTTAGCTGCGCGCCAGCTCTACCAGCGTATCTGGACCCAGAACCTGCGGCAATTGCTGAGCGGCACCGCCGCCTGCCGGGTACCACATATAAAGCGGTACCCCGGCGACCCCTTGCGCTGAAAGATAGCGGGTGATCGCCGGATCGCGGCGCGTCCAGTCGCCCTTGAGGACGATCACACCTATTTTGGCAAAGGCATCGCGGGTCGCCGCGCGCTCGATCGCGACGCCTTCATTGACTTTGCAGGTCAGGCACCAGTCGGCGGTGAAGTAAACGAATACTGGCTTGCCCGAGGCGCGCGCGGCGGCCAGCGCGGCTTCGCTGAACGGCTTGGCGGCAAGCATGCCTTGGGCTTCGGCAGAGGGTGCGCTAACCGTGCGGGGGAGCAAGAATACTCCGATCAAAGCGATTACGGCCAGCCCCGCCAGCACCGGTTGGCGCATGGCAAGGCCCAGCCGCTGTCCGCGCCCGGTGCGCCGCAACACCACCAGCAACACCAGCGCCAGTCCGGCGCAAGCCAGTGCAAAACTCCATCCACCGAGCCTGCTGGTCAGCCACACCAGCGCCAGCGCGGTCAGTCCCATCGGCAGTGCCATCCAGCGGCGGAAACGCTCCATCCACGCCCCGGGCTTTGGCAGGATGCGGCGCAGTGCAGGGATGAACGCCAGCGCAAGGAACGGCAGGGCCAGTCCAAGGCCCAGAGCAGCGAACAACGCCATGGCCTGCGCGACGGGCAGCAACAGCGCCGCGCCCATCGCGGCAGCCATGAACGGGCCGGTGCAGGGGGTGGCGACAAACGCAGCGAGCAGCCCGGTGGCGAAGGCGCCCTTGCGCGAGCCGTCCTGGGCAAAGCCTGGCACGGCGAATTCAAACACTCCGAGCAGATTGGCGGTGATCGCCACTGTCAACAGCAGCAGCGCTGCCACCACCAGCGGCTCCTGCAACTGGAAGGCCCAGCCCACTTCCTGCCCCGCTGCGCGCAAGGCCAGCAGCAATGCGCCCAGCAACAGACAGGCAAGCATGACGCCTGCGGTGTAAGCGATCCCCTCAGCCCGGGCGTGAGCCTCGCTTTCGCCGGCACGGGCGAGACTTAGCGCCTTGAGGCTGAGGATCGGGAAGACGCAGGGCATGATGTTGAGCAGCAACCCGCCCACCAGCGCCGCGATCAACAGCGCGGGCAGACTGAGCGGAAGCGTGCTTTGCGCTGCCAATGGCGTGCCGCCGCTGGGTACTATGCCGGGGCTGGCGGCGATACTTACCCCGTCGCCAGAGCGATTGAGCCGCAAAACCGCCGAAAAGCCTCGCGGATCGATCGGATTATATTTGGCGCGAGCCAGCTCGATGATCAGCAGATCACCCTTGCGGCTGAACCGCTGGGGTGCGGCGTAATCGACCACCCGGTCATCGGCGGCAAACAGATGCGGTGCTTCCAGCCGGACCCTGGCTGGAAGCGGGATGCCAAGCCGGATTGCCTTGGCTCCCAGCGCAAACTGCGCCGCACTTCCCAATGGAGCAGGCAGCGCTGCCCGCCAGCGATCGAAGCGCGGATCGCGCAAGCCGGGCGAACCAACCTTGACGCTTGCTGCAAGTTCGCCGCTTTCCGGCACGCAGATCTTGTCGGTGCAGGCCAGCCATTGCGCCGTGACCCGCACGGGCAGCACCATGCCAGACCGCGCATTGGCAGGGACGGAAAACGGCACCAGCACTGCATATTCATGCTCATAAACATGGTTCATCAGGCCAGCGATCGACAGCGTTTCGGGCACCGGATAGGCCGGCGTTCCCGCGCTTGCCCCGGCGGGCAAGGCCCACTTCAGCGTCATCCCAAGCCCGGCGTCGCCTGGATTGGACCAATAACCATGCCAACTCTGCTCGGGCCGCATGCGGATTGCCAGCGTCACCGTCTGGCCCGGTGCGGCATCCGATTCGGCGCTCAGTTCGGCAGCAATGTGGTTCGGCGCAGCCAATGCCGGCGCAGCGATCAACAGGGCGAAAAACTGCAGCAGCATTGCGATTATCCGGCGGTTGCAATGCATGCGTAACAAACTCCCGATAGGTCACGCGGAGGCCTTGCACTTGGCCCGCGCTGCCGCCATTTGGGCTCTGCAATCTTTATGCCGATAATTCAAGGAAGCCGAATGCGCCGTCTTGCCGCTCCCCTCACTTTTCTGGCAGCCGTCTCACTTGCCGGATGCGCGGCCAGCCCAGCGAGACCGGCGCGCGCCACCGCAACCGCGCCCGCTCCGGTCGGGCCGCCACGCCTCCTGGTCGCGATCTCGGTCGATCAGTTTTCCGCCGATTTGTTCGCGCAGTATCGCCAGCATTACACCGGCGGGTTCACCCGGTTGCTGAGCGGAGCAGTTTTTCCTTCCGGCTATCAGTCCCATGCGGCGACCGAGACCTGCCCCGGCCATGCTACCTTGCTCACCGGCACGCATCCTGCCCGCAACGGGATCATCGCCAACAACTGGTTCGATCCGGGCATTGCCCGGGCGGACAAGCGGGTTTACTGTTCTGAAGACATCACTGATCCCGCTAGCACCTCACGCGATCCGGTGGTCACCGCCAACTTCCTCAAAGTGCCGACGCTGGGTGATCGGATCAAGGCTGCCACTCCAGCCAGCCGAAACGTTGCCGTCTCAGCCAAAGACCGCGCTGTGATGATGATGGGTGGGCACAATATCGACGCCGCATACTGGTGGAAGGGTACTGGCTTTGTAACGCTCAAGGGCCGCATACTCTCGCCTGCCGCCGCCGCCCAGAACACTGCGGTAGCAGCGCTGCTCAAAAGCGGTGCGCCGGCCTTTACCCCGCCCGCCTGGTGCGCCCCGCGTAACCGCGCGACAATGATCGGCAAGGCCAGTGTCGGCACCGGCCGCTTCGCGCTGGAGCCGGGTAAACCCGATGCCTATCGCATTTCGCCGCGGATGGACCGGGCGACGGTTGAGCTGGCCAATCGGCTGATCGACGAGCTCAATCTGGGCAAGGGTCCGACGATCGATGTGCTCTCGGTCAGCCTTTCGGCCACGGATTATATCGGCCATGCGCTGGGCAATGAAGGCGTGGAAATGTGCATCCAGATGGACCAGCTGGATAAATCGCTGGGGCTGCTGTTCGCCCGGCTCGATGCGCGCGGGATTGATTATGCAGTGGTCCTTTCGGCCGATCACGGCGGGCTTGATACGCCCGAGCGATCGGGTGAACAGGCGCTGCCCCGCGCGGTTCGCGCTGACAAGGCGCTGACCCCGGGTGAGTTGGCCAAGGCGATCACCGCGCGAACCGGGATCAAGGCAGAAGGGCCGCTGCTTTATGGCGACGGACCGGCTGGCGATTTTTACTTCAGCCATAGCCTGACCCCGGTGCAAAAGGCGCAAGGCGTGGCGGCGCTGGTGGCGCTGACCAAGGCGCATCCGCAAGTGGCGGCCGTGTTCACCGCCGATGAGCTGATCAAGACCCCGCTGCCGACCGGCTCGCCGCAGGACTGGTCGCTGAAGGACCGCGCCCGCGCCTCGTTCGATCCGCAGCGTTCGGGCGATGTCGTGGTGTTGCTTGACCGGGCGATCACTCCGATCCCGGAACCGCTGCCCGGCATGTATATCGCAACCCATGGCAGCGCGTGGGATTATGACCGCCGCGTGCCGATGCTGTTCTGGCGGCGCGGGGTTGCCGGCTTTGAACAACCTGCCCCGGTCGAGACGGTCGACATCGCCCCAACGCTGGCGGCAATCATCGGTCTGCCGGTGCCGGACGGGTCATTCGATGGGCGCTGCCTTGATATCGATGGCAGTGCTGGCAACAGCTGCGAGGCGATCAAGTGACGGACAAGCGAGATCTGATAATCCTGGGCGGGGGTCTGGTCGGGATGACGCTGGCGCTGACGGCGGCGCGGCAGGGGATCACCAGCCATGTGGTCGACAAGGCCGATCCGGCAGACTTGACCGCAGAAGGGGCGGATGGCCGGGCTTCGGCGATTTCCACGGCGAGCTGGCACCTGTTCACCAATATTGGTCTGGCAGAGCGGCTCGAGCCCTTGGGCTGCCCGATTGATGCGATAGCGGTGACTGACGGGATGAAGCCGGGCCGGATCGATTTCAAACCGGAACCGCACGAAGGCTCGCTTGGCAGGATGTTCGCCAATCGCGACATTCGCCTCGCCCTGTTTGAGGCCGCCGCAGCAGAGCCGGCTATTGCCTGGCACAGCTGCGCCGAAGCGGTGGAACGCGAGCGTGGCCCGCATGGCGTGAAGGTCACGCTGTCGAATGGCGAAGTGCTTGAAGCAAGCTTGCTGGTTGGCGCCGAAGGCCGCCAGTCGCCCACCAGGAAAGACGCCGGGTTGCCGGTGGCGAGCTGGAGTTATCACCACAGTGCGATTGTCGCCGGGCTATGTCACGAGCAGCCGCATGGCAATGTCGCTTGGGAAATCTTTTATCCGGCTGGCCCGTTTGCGTTGCTGCCATTGCTCGATACCGCTGATGGACGGCACCGCAGCGCGCTCGTCTGGACGGTCGCAGAGCGGGATGGCAAGGGGGTTATGGCTTTGTCGGACAAAGCGTTCATTGGCGAAGTCCATAAGCGGATGGGCGATATTTTCGGAGCGCTGGAACTTGCTGCGCCGCGCATGTCCTATCCGCTGGGCTTCCATCACGCGGGACGGCTTGTCGAAACCCGCTTGGCGCTGGTGGGCGATGCGGCGCATGGGATCCATCCGATCGCCGGGCAAGGGCTCAACCTGGGCCTGCGCGATGTTGGCGCGCTGGTCGAAGTGATTGCCGATGGGATGCGGCTGGGGCTGGAGCCGGGGGACGCGCAAATCCTCGCCCGCTATGAGCGCTGGCGCAGTCTCGATATCTTTACGGTCTCGGCAATGACTGACGGGATCACCCGGCTGTTCGGGATTCCGGGACGGTTGCCCAGCGCAATCCGCCGGTTGGGCATGGGCGCAATCCAGCGCATGCCGACGCTGAAGCGCTTCTTCATGGATGACGCGCGCGGAGTTGCAGGGAACATACCTGCTTTATTAAAGGGTTAGCGGACTGGAGCCGGTGTTTTAAGCGGCTCGGCCAGCGGGCTAGGCTGTTCGATTTTATGGCCGCTGCTGTCATTTAGCTTGCGTGGTTCGAGGATCGCGGTGGTCTCGATCAGGTCAAGCGCGCGGGCCGCGCTGGCATAGCGCCGCGCGGCGCTGATCCAGCCGGATGCAGCTGCGGCTCCGGGCAGGTGCTCCACTTCGGTGAGCGCTGGTTCGACCTGGCCCATCCGCAACAGCAGCTTGGCCCGCTCCAGCCGCTCTGTGGGCAGGCTGGCCGTCCCGCTATCGCGGCGGACCACGAAAAGTCCTGAAACCTCGCGCTTGATCCGGCTCCAGCCGCTCTCATCCTCGGGCGTATTGGTCAATTTTGGTCCTAGCGCATCGAGTTGCCCCGCCAGCTGATCGATCGTCACCGGCTGGCTGGCCGCCGCGATCACCAGATCTACAGCGTTGGGCTGGGCATCGGCGAAGCGCAGCTTCAGCTGATCCTCCAGATAACCAAGCGGCGCACCGCGTTCGATCGCGCGGCGGGCGGCAAAGGCAATCAGCAGCCCCTCGGCCCGCGCCGCATTGCCCGAAGCCGCTTCGGCCCGCAGATCGAGCCGGGCGAGCCGCTGTTCCAGCGCGGCTAGGCGCTGATCAAACCCGCTTGCCGCCGCTTGCGCCGCCGGTGGTAGTGCCGCTGGGCTGGGTGCAGCACTGGGCAGCGGAGCCGCGAGTGCTGGTGCCGAACTGGCCGGTTGATCGCGCAAGAAATCAGCATCGAAGCGGACTTTTCCTGCATAAACCAACCAGCCGATCAGCGCGGCACCAAACGCCAGCATCAGCAGGATGGTCCCAAATATCGAACGGCCCCGGCCACGGCGGGCGGGCTGAGGTTGGCTACGGTTGAATAGCTCGTCGGGCATGCGCGGGTTTCGTCCGGTAATTCGTCAGGAAGCGGCGGTTTGGCACAAGTGTCCGGCCAAGGCCAGCAAGGCGTGATCGTTGGGCTGGGTAGCAGTGGCGATGTGGCTCCAGCCCGGCCCTGCCGCCACTGCCACTCTGGGGCCTATGGCGGCGAGGGTGAGCCTGCCTCGCGCGATTCCGAGCCGCCCGCATTCCGCCGCGAAATGGTGTGCGGCGGCGGCGGAGTGGAGCATCACCACGGCGGGATTTCCCAGTATTTCAGCCAGTTCTGCGGGCATCGGCAGGGCCTCGCTGGTGTAGACAATCCGTTCGGTCAGGGTGATCCCGGGCGGCGGTTCCAGCGTGACATGGTCTTCCCCGGCAAGGCGGAGCAGGCGAGGGTGGACCGCCCGGTTGAGCACTTCCTGCAATCCCCCGGTGCCGCTGGCGGCGATGGTGAAACCTGCTGCCGTGGCGGCGGTGGCGGTCGCCTCTCCCACCACATAGGCGGGCTTTCCGGCATAGCGTGCAAGGGCCGCACCGCCGTGGCGCAAGGCGTTGGCGCTGCCGATCAGCAGGGCGTCAAACTCCTCAGCCGCAGGAGAATTCCAGCCTTTCGGGACTATGTTAAACAGTGCAAACCCCTCTGCCTCCAGCCCAGTTGCGCGCGCTGCAACGATGCTCGCGCTGCATCCCGGCTCAGGGCGGATCACAACCAGCGGCGTCATGACGGGCCGGAAAAATGCACTGCAATGGCCGGGACCGCGCGGGCCAGGAGCTGCGTGGCGAGCCGCGCCGGACCTGCCAAATCGTCAGCGGCAAAGCTTGCTTCGCCATCCACCCGCTCGGCCCCGTCGGGGCTGAACAGCGCGGCCTGCATCGTCAATGCAGCGCCATTGCAACGGGTCAGCACCGCGATTGGACTGTGGCAATTCCCGCCCAGCGCAGCGAGCAGCGCCCGTTCGGCGATTACCGCAGTTCGGCTGGGGGCATGATCGATCGCGGCAAGGAATTCGCCGGTAGCAAAATCAGCGGTCCGGCATTCCACCGCGATGGCGCCTTGGCCAGGTGCTGGCAGCCATTCATCGGCGGCAAGCGGATGGCCGGTGCCATGCTCGCCCAGCCGGTTGAGTCCGGCCGCCGCCAGCAGGGTCGCGTCGACCTCGCCTGCCGCCAGCTTGGCTAGCCTGGTCGCGACATTGCCGCGGAACAGCACTACTGTGCAATCTGGGCGCGCGTGGAGCAATTGCGCGGCGCGGCGCGGCGCGCTGGTGCCGACCCGGGCGGCTTGCGGCAGTGCCGCGATCGAGGCCGCGCCGATCAGCACATCGCGGACGTCTTCGCGCGGGAGGATCGCGGCGATGGTGATTCCGGTCGGGCGGATTGTCTCGACATCCTTGGCCGAATGGACCGCAAAATCGATTTCCCCAGCCAGCAGCCAGGCATCGAGTTCCTTGGTCCACAGCGCCTTGCCGCCGATTTCGGCCAGCGGACGATCCTGGATCTTGTCACCACTGGCGGTAACCGGGACCAGCATGATATCGGCTTCGCCCCAGCCATGCGCCGCGATCAGCCGCGCGCGGCATTCCTCGGCCTGGGCCATGGCGAGCGGCGAGTGGCGGGTGCCAAGGCGCATGGGTTTGGGCAGAACAAAGGGCATCGCAGCTTGTGCTAGTGCGCAATCTCGATAAGGGAAAGTCGGGATGGGGATTGTCCTCGGAATTGAATCGTCTTGTGACGAAACCGCCGCCGCTCTGGTGACGGATACCCGCGTGATTCTTGCACAGCGGATCGCGTCGCAAGATGATGCGCATCGCCCCTATGGCGGTGTGGTCCCTGAAATCGCCGCTCGCGCCCATGTCGAGCGGCTGACCCCCTTGATCGAAGCAACGCTGGCCGATGCCGGGATGACCCTGGCCGATGTCGATGCGATTGCCGCGACTGCCGGGCCGGGCCTGATCGGCGGCGTGATGGTGGGCCTCGTCACCGCAAAAGCACTGGCGATGGCAAGCGACAAGCCGCTGATCGCGATCAATCATCTGGAGGGTCATGCGCTGTCGCCGCGCCTAGCCGATCCCGCCCTTGCCTTTCCGTATCTGTTGCTGCTGGTCTCGGGCGGACACTGCCAGCTGCTGCTGGTTCAGGGCGTGGGAACCTATCGCCGCCTTGCCACGACGATCGACGATGCGCTGGGCGAAGCGTTTGACAAGACCGCCAAGATCCTCGGGCTGGGCTATCCCGGCGGTCCTGCGGTCGAGGCGCTGGCGGCGACCGGAAATGCCCGTGCTGTGCCGCTGCCGCGGCCGTTGCTGGGCAGTGCCGAGCCGCATTTCTCGTTCGCCGGCCTCAAAAGCGCGGTGCTACGGGCCAAACAGGCGATGGATCGTCGTCCCGGGCTTGTCCCGGGACCGCTGGCCTCATCGACGCGAGGCCGCGATGATGAGGCCAGCGGTCCCCGCTTTCGCGGGGACGGCGGAAGTTATACCGACGCTGATATCGCCGCTGCGTTTCAGCAATCCGCGATTGATTGCCTCCTTGACCGGACCACCCGGGCGCTGGCGCAGGCTGGACCGGTCACCGCGTTGGTCGTGGCGGGCGGGGTCGCTGCAAACCGCGCGATTCGCGCCGCGCTTGAGGGGTTGGCGGCGCAGCACGGGCTGGGCTTCGTAGCCCCGCCGCTGCCGCTGTGCACCGATAATGCCGCGATGATTGCCTGGGCCGGGATCGAGCGGCTCGGTCAGAATGACAGCCTCGATTTTGCGCCGCGCCCGCGCTGGCCGCTGGATCCCGCCGCCGAAGCGGTGCGCGGTGCTGGGATCAAGGCATGAGCGTCACCATCGGCGAGGCTGGGGCAGTTGGCGTGATCGGCGCAGGAGCGTGGGGAACGGCGCTGGCGCAAGTGCTGGCGAGCGATGGACGCGACGTGCTGTTGTGGGCGCGTGAGGCGGAGCTGGTGGAGAAAATCAACCGCGATCATCGCAACTGCCTGTTTCTGCCAAGTGCCGAATTGGCTCATAGTATTTTAGCAACAAACCAAATTGGCGATTTGTCTGAACTGTCCGTGCTGCTGGTGGTAACCCCTGCCCAGCATCTTGCCCGCGTCCTCGCTGACCTTCCCGATAATCCGCGTGATCTGATCCTCTGCGCCAAGGGGATCGAAGCGGGCACCGGGCGGCTGATGGCCGATGTCGCGGGCGAAGCTGCGCCCGGGGCGATGATTGCCGTCCTGTCCGGGCCGACTTTTGCCCATGAGGTTGCGGCAGGCCTGCCCACCGCAGTGACGCTGGCCTGCGCGGGCGGCGCGGCGCAGTGGCAGCGGCTGGCCCCGGTGATCTCGCGGAAGGCGTTCCGCCCCTATTATTCCGACGATGTGACCGGCGCGGAAATCGGCGGGGCGGTGAAAAACGTCCTCGCGATCGCTTGCGGAGTGGTTGACGGGTTAAAGCTCGGCCAGAACGCTAGGGCCGCACTGATTGCGCGCGGCTATGCCGAGATGCTGCGCTTCGGGCTGGCGCGGGGCGCGCGGGCGGAAACGCTGGCGGGCCTGTGTGGGCTGGGTGATCTGGTGCTGACCTGCTCGTCCACGTCCAGCCGTAACTTCTCACTGGGCAAGGCGCTGGGCGAGGGGATGAGCGCGAACGAGGCTCTGTCAGGCAAAAGCAGCGTCGCCGAAGGCGCAGCTACCGCGCCGATCCTGGCCGATCTTGCCCGCCAGAGCGGGATCGCCATGCCGATTGTCGATGGGGTCTGCCGGCTGCTGGCAGGCGAGGCTCCGGCTCGGGCGGTGGTCGCGGATTTGCTCTCCCGCCCGCTTACCGCCGAACAGGGATCTGGAGCATGACCCCTGAAAAAGAGCTTGGTGAGAAAAAGGAGGCCGCGCAAGCCGACATTGCCGCGCTGGCCAAGGGCGGGCGGACCAATTTCATCGGTTTTCTGCTCCGGCTGGCTGCACGGCTGCCGTTCCTGCTGATCGCCGGGCGCCTGTATGGCGCCGATGCGCTGGGCCGGTTTGCCTATGCGCTGGTGATCATCGAACTGGGCGGGCAGCTGTGCACTTTGGGGCAAAAGCGCGGCCTGGCGCTGCGCCTGTCCGAAGATGAACGCCACCCTGCCTCGATCGTGGCCGATGGGATGGTGCTGACGCTGGGCATCGCAGCAACCGCCTCGCTGTTGCTCTATCTGTTCCCCGCGCCGATGTTTCCCAGCGGGCAATATACTGAAATTGACCGGCTGCTGCCCTTCCTGCTGATCCCGGCAACCCAGACCGACATCGCGCTGGCGGCGCTGGCCTATCGCTATGACGTGAAAACATCGGTGCGCTCGCGTGCGGTGGTCGAGCCGTGGACACTGTCGATCTTTGCGCTGATGTTCTATTTCATCGCGCCGGCAAGCGGCATGGCGCTGGCTTATATTATCTCGATGTTCGCCGCCGGGGCGGTGGCGTTGTGGCCGCTCTACAAAAGCTATGGCTTGCCGCAGGATTGGCACCCGCATCCGTTGCGGCTGGCACGGCTGGCGCTGGCCAGTCTGCCGCTGGCGGCTGCCGATGCGGTGGAATGGGGTACGCGCAAGCTGGATATCGCGATCCTGGGCCTGTTCGCCACGCCATCGGCGGTTGGGGTCTATTATGTCGCGCAGCAAGTCGCCTCGCTGCCGCAGAAGCTCAAAACCAGCTTCGAGCCGATCCTTGGCCCGGTGATTACCCGCAACCTTAAAGAGCGCAATTATCCGGTGATCGCCCGGCAGGTTTGCCAGGTTGGCTTCTGGATCACCGCCGCACAAGCTGGAATTGCGCTGGCGCTGGGGATTCCTGGCGAAGGGGTGATGGGGCTGGTTGGCAAAGAGTTTGTCGGCGGCACCGGCGCGCTGGTTTTCCTGCTTGCCGCTGAAGTCGTTGCAGCGACTGCGGTGGTGAGCGAGGCGGCGCTGATCTATGTGAAACGGCTGGAAAATCTGTGGGTTTCGCTCGCCACGATCACCTTGCAAGGCGCCATGACGATCGGCGGGATCCTGCTGGTCAACGAACTGGGCCTGGGCCAGCTTTACCGGGCCGCAGCAGCTGCGCTTGCCTTGATGCTCTCGCTGGCCCTGTCGTCGTTTCTCAAGGCGCGGATGCTGTCGCGTTTTCTGGGTGAGCCGATCAATAACTGGCGCTGGCCGCTGATCTGGGCGGCGGCCCCGGCGATCATCGTCGGTTGGTTCGCCACCCGCTATCTGCCCGAATGGGCCGAGCTGATGCTGGGCTTGCCAGCAATCCTGCTCGTCTATGGCTGGGTGATCTGGCACAAGGGCTTTGGTCCAGAGGATCGCGTGCTGTTCCGCAAAAACGTTGGGGCTTAGGGTCAGGACCTGTTAACCGCACCTTCGAGGCGGCAAAATGGCGAACATATCGGGCGGAAATGCGCGCCGTTAAGACTGGACGTCTTTGCAAGCGTATTTCTGTTCGAGATGGAAGCCATTTTGCCGTCCAAGCGGATT